>CAZPAG010000006.1:22284-28570 GCA_964584545.1 uncultured Candidatus Saccharibacteria bacterium | reverse complement strand
GCGCGGGAGCCCTGGCACTTTGCTTTTATTTTATAAAATTATGCATCCCGCACGCGGGAACCCTGTCAATTTTATTTCATAAAATTATAACTATGAGCATAACAAAAGTGGTTATTCCTGCTGCCGGCTGGGGGACAAGATTTTTGCCCCAGACAAAAGCCGTCCCAAAGGAAATGCTTCCGGTTATAGATAAACCGGTCATTCAGTACGTGGTTGAGGAAGCCGCGTCTTCAGGGATGAAAGACGTGGTTATCGTCACCAATAAACAGAAAAAAGCTATTAAAGATCACTTTGGCGAATCTTCCGAATTAGAGAGCCATTTAAAATCTCAAGGAAAAACCAAAGAGTTAGAGGAAATAGAAAAAATATCCGGCTTGGCTAACTTCACATATGTAAAACAGGAAGGAGAATTCTACGGAAATGCGATACCTGTTTTAGCCAGCGAGCCTGCTGTCGGGAACGAACCTTTTGCGGTTTTGTGGGGAGATGAATTCATCATATCCAGTCCCCCAAGGCTGGCCCAAATGATTGAAGTTTACGACAAATACAAAGGAGCAGTGATATCTGCAGTCAGGGTAGAAACAGACGACCAGCTATCAAGATACGGCATAGGAGACCTGGAAAAGGTTGAAAATAACATCTTCAAAATCAAAAAAATAGTCGAGAAGCCGGGCCCGGCTTTGGCTCCTTCCCGCTTGGCAGTACACGGAGCCTATATCCTCCCCCCGGAAATCTTTGACATCATCAGGGACTTAAAGCCCGGTAAAGGAGGAGAAATCTGGCTGGTGGATGCCATAAACGAACTTATAAACAGGGGTTTCCCCGTTTACGCCTGCGAGATAGAAAACGCCAAGTATTACGATACCGGAAATAAAATAGAATATCTGAAAACGGTTGTTGACTTCGCGATTCAGCATCCCGATCTCGGAGAAGAATTTAAAAAATACCTGAAAAATTTAAAACTATAATTTCTGCCCAGGTGGTGAAACTGGTAAACACGCTAGCTTCAGGAGCTAGTGCCTAAAGCTTGAGAGTTCGAATCTCTCCCTGGGCACCATGCATCCCGCGCAATTAATGTAATGTATGCGCGGGAACCCTGGCGCTTTGATTTTTCACTTTATTATAAATTATATCTCCTCCGGAGATAATTTCTCGCTACGTTCAAAATTATATTTCTGGAGATAATTTCTCACTACGTTCAAAATTATGAAAAAATACTATACTCATAGACAGAGACCTGCCCATGCGCAGCATCCTGTCCGCATACAACACGCTGATCGGAGCCAGCAACAAAGCGTTAAAATCATTCCTTTGGGAGGACTCGGAGAAGTCGGCCGGAACATGATGCTGCTGGAATACCAGAGAAAGATTCTAATACTTGATATGGGCTTCAGAATGCCGGAGGAAGACATGCCGGGCATTGATTTTATCATTCCCAATACAGCTTACCTGCAGGACAGAAAAAAAGATATTCTGGGAATCGTCTTCACCCACGGCCACTACGACCACATCGGAGCCTTCCCTTATTTGATTGAGAAGATTTGGAATCCCAGCTTAAGGATACTTGCCGCTCCCCTGACAAGAGGGATAATCCTGAAAAGGCAGGAGGATTTTTCAAACCAGCCCAAGATCAACATTGAAGAGGCCAAGGACGGATTTAAAGTTCAGCTGGGACCTTTTAAAGTTGAGTTTTTCAGACAGAATCACAATATTCCTGATAACCTCGGGCTGTTTATTGAAACTCCAGTGGGGAATATTATTGACACCTCTGACTTTAAATTTGACCCTACTCCCATAAACGACCTGCCTACCGATTTCCAAAAACTCAGGGATTTTGGCCAAAAAGGCGTCTTGCTGCTGATGTCGGATTCCACCGGAGCCGAGGAAGAAAATCATTCTCTTTCGGAAAAAACTATTGAGAAGAACCTGGCTGAGATATTTGAAAAAGCTCAGGGCAGGATAATTGCCGCCACTTTCGCTTCTCTGATCAACAGAGTCCAGCAGATTATAGCTTTATCTGAAAAATACGAAAGGAGAGTTTGCCTTGAAGGATATTCAATGAAAAATAACATTGAAATAGCGAAAGCCTTGGGATACCTCAAAACCAAGAAAGGAACCATAATTTCCAGCAGAGAAGCGTCAAGCCACCATGATTCAAAAATTACAATTCTGTGCACCGGAGCTCAGGGAGAATCAGAGGCCGCTTTGATGAGAATCGCCTTAAAGATACATCCTTTCATAAAACTCAAAAAAGGAGACACGGTGATCTTTTCTTCTTCGGTTATCCCAGGAAACGAAAGGACCGTCCAGATAATGAAAGACGAAATCTTGCGCCAAGGAGCCAAAGTTTTTCACTATAAAATGATGGATATTCATGCCGGGGGACATGGCCAGAAAGAAGAGTTAAAAGAAATGATTAAATTAACCCGCCCGAAATTCTTTATACCTATTCACGGGCAATACTCAATGCTGGCTTCACATGCAGAACTGGCCAAAGAGACGGGGGTTCCTGAAAAGAACGTACTTTTAGCCGAAAACGGCAATATTATAAGCCTGAGCCAGAAAGGCATTTTCGTCGAAAAAGAAAAAGCACAAGTGAACTATATAATGGTTGACGGCTTGGGAGTGGGAGATGTAGGCGAAGTGGTCTTACGCGACCGCCAGATGCTGTCCAGAGACGGAATGTTCGTCATTGTGGCGGTTGTTGACAAAACAACTGGCAAAGTTAAGGGTTCTCCTGATATAATATCAAGAGGATTCGTCTATCTCAGGGAATCAAAGGATCTGCTGAAAGAGACAAGGAAAAAGGTGGTAGGAATAGTCGACAACGCAGTGAGTGCAGGAGGAGCTGTCAACTGGATATTCATCAAAGACGAAATAAGAAACAAAATAGGCCAATTCCTGTTTTCAAAAACCCAGAGAAGGCCGATTATCCTTCCCGTGGTTATCGAAGTCTAATATGTATCCCACGCAATTAATGTAATGTATGCGCGGGAACCCTGGCAACTTGATTTCCATTAAAAAATTATGCGCATATTTTCAGGCATACAACCTACCGGATCTCTCCATATAGGCAACTATGTGGGAGCTATCCGCCAGTGGATAGAACTCCAAGAAAAAAATGAGTGCCTTTTTTGCATTGTAGATCTGCATGCCATTACCTCCCCTTTTGACCCGAAAAGTCTTCAAGAATCAATAACGGAAAAAGCCGTTGTTTATCTGGCTTCAGGAATAGACCCTGCCAAATCCGCAATCTTTATCCAATCCCAAGTTAAAGAGCATTCAGAACTGGCCTGGATTTTAAACACCGTAACTCCCGTGGGAGATCTGACAAGAATGACCCAGTATAAAGAAAAATCAAAGAAATTCGAAAAAAACCTCAATGCCGGACTTTTGAACTATCCCATTTTAATGGCGGCCGATATTCTTCTTTACCAGACAGAGCTGGTTCCGGTCGGAGAGGATCAAGAACAGCATGTGGAGCTTGCCAGGACAATCGCCAGGAGATTCAACCAAAAATTCGGCGAAACCTTTAAAATCCCCGAAGCCAAACTGCCAAAGCTCGGAGCAAGGATAATGAGCCTGAAAGAGCCTTCAAAAAAAATGTCCAAAACCGACTCCCCGGAAAGCTATATCGGGATCTTTGACGAACCCGAGGATATAAAAAAGAAGATAATGTCAACCGTAACCGACACAGGAAAGCAAATCAAATACAATCCGATCAAAAAGGCCGGCATATCTAATCTCCTTACCATTTATTCTTCTTTTTCCGGAAAAACCGTAAAGGAGATAGAAAATAAATTCAAAAATAAAGGATACGCCGAATTAAAAAAATCTCTGGTCGAACTTCTAACAGACTCTTTGGAGCCTTTCCGCAAAAAAAGAAAAGAACTTCTCACAAGAGAAGTCTATGTCAACGAGATTCTGGAACAAGGCAGGAAAAAGGCCAAGATTATTGCCGAATCAACCATGTCCAGCGTTAAGAAAAAAATGGGCCTGGCTTAATTGAAAGACTCCAAATTGACGTTTATTTCAGAGGCCCAATCGATTTCTTCGTAAATTTTCAATAGATTCCTGATATATCCCCTCAATTCACTGTATTTTTCTTCCTTTTTTGCCTCAAACTTAACCGTCAAATAAGGGCCGTTCTGGGAATAACGGACAACGAACATCCCATCGGTAAGATCCATCCTTACGCCGTCTCCTGCCCTCTCGTCGTCAACGACCTTAGCTTCCGGAAAATCTTTCTTCAGCACCAGGCTGATTTTTTTTACCATCTCAACTTTTTTATCGTCAGCGCAATATATTTTTATTTCCGGACTTGATATATACTTGGGAATCAGCTCTACGGCTTCATACAAAGACTGGCCCGTCTCAGCCAGATAACGGAGTAGCCTTAGAGTCGAGTAAAGGCCGTCGTCATGGTTATAGAAATCTGACGAGAAAAAGAAATGTCCGGACAATTCTCCGATAAAAGCGGCTTTCACTTCCTGGTTTTTCTTCTTCAGAAAGGAATGGCCCGTTCTCCACATAAAGGGCTTGCCGCCGTATTCCAAGATTGTTTCTTCAACGGCTCTTGAACAGAGAATATTGTACATTATTGTAGCTCCCGGATGTTCTCTCAAAACATCAATGGCAAAAATGGCCAGTAAAACATCGTTCCAGACGACATTCCCTCCATTGTCGACTATCCCGATTCTGTCTCCGTCTGAGTCGTAAGAGAATCCTACATCGGCTTTTTCTTTCAACACCCTGTCCCTTAGTCTCATGGCAAAATTAATTTCAGTCGGGTCAGGAACTCCCAGAGGAAAAGAAGAATCCAATTTGCAATTACTTTCAATCACCTTGCAGCCCGCTTTTTTCAACAACTGAGGGGCTATCTCCCCTGCCGTTGAGAATCCGGGGTCAACAACCACCTTGAATTTTTTATTAACCGGCAGCCTTTTCAGCAAATCCTTGAAATAGGCTTTACGGACGTCTTTTCTCTTAATTCTGCCTGGCTTTTCTCCTTTTTCATAATCATCGTTTTCAACCATTCCCTTTAGCTCGTTTATGTCTTCAGCTACCAAGGTTTCTGAAAAACCATTAGCAAACTTAAAACCATTGTAATCTGCCGGGTTATGGGAAGCAGTTACGAAAACTCCGCCTTTGCAATCCAAATAATACTGAGACCAGTAAAAGGTGCCTATAAGATTCATCCCAATATCAATGACATCCAAGCCTGCCCAACTTAAACTCCTAAGAATAATCTGGCTAAAAGCCGGACTTGTCGCCCTCGAATCGCGGCCGACTAAAGCTTTTTTAATGCCACGCCTTTTTAAAAAGGTGCCGTAAGCTTTGCCGATAGCCTCCACGATTTCCGGGGTTAAATCTTCCCCGATTCTGCCGCGGAGATCGTATCCGCGGAACATATAAGGATTGATTTTCATAATATCATTATATCACATTTAGGTTGACCGCTTAATTTTTAACTGCTATAATGCCTTTATCCTATAGCCAAAGGATATATTTTCCACTGCGCTCAAATTATGAAAAATTACGAATTATCTTATCTGGTGTCGTCAAACGTTTCCGAAGAAGAGATAAAAATTCTTCAGGAAAGCGTCAATTCCTTAATCCAAAAAGAGGAGGGGATTTTACTTGAAACGGATTATCCCATCAGAAAAGAAGGCTTTTCCCTCCTTTCTTTGAAATTCCAAACGAATCCAGAAAAGATTTCCGGACTGGAGAAAAGCTTAAAGTCAGATTCCAGAATATTCCGCCATATCATTTTAATAAAGCACCCGATGAAAGAGGCTAAAAAAATGAGGAAGCCTATGAAAGCAGTTTCTAAAAAAACCGAGAAATCAAAGGTCGAACTAAAAGAAATAGAATCAAGATTAGAAGAAATACTCGGCGAATAAACTATGAATTTAAATAAAGCAATTATAGTAGGGAGACTGACCCAGGATCCTCAGGCAAAAACCCTGCCTTCAGGCCAGCAAGTATGCTCTTTCAGTATGGCCACCAACAGAGTTTTTACCGATAAATCAGGCCAAAAACAGGAGCAAACCGAGTTTCATAATATTGTTTTATTCGGCAGGCTGGCCGATATAGCTTCCCAATATTTAACAAAAGGAGCTTTAGCTTTAATAGAAGGCAGACTACAGACAAGAAACTGGCAGGATTCTTCGGGAGTTAAAAAATACAGAACAGAGATTGTGGGCCAAACACTGCAGTTAGGGCCGAGAGCAGCCGGGAAATCAGCCCCGAAAGAAAGGGAAGAAAAACCAGAAACAGAAGAAAT
>CAZPAG010000006.1:0-22184 GCA_964584545.1 uncultured Candidatus Saccharibacteria bacterium | reverse complement strand
TTTTTTTGTCAAAGAAATATACAGGAAGTCGATTTCAAAGACGTAGATCTCTTAAAGAGATTTGTTTCTGGTTCGGCAAAAATAAGAGGAAAAAAAAGAACTGGTACTTGTTCCAAACACCAGCGAAAGGTAACCAGAGCTATAAAGAGAGCGAGGGTTTTAGGATTGCTTCCCTACGCTGTCCAGTAATTCCTTTCTGATTTTCTCTGCTATTTGCGGATTTTCTTTCAAGAAGGTCTTCCCGGCTTCCATCCCCTGCCCGACTTTTGTGTCTCCATATTGAAGCCATGAGCCGGCTTTTTTTATTACTCCCAATTTTATCCCCGTATTTAAAATATCTGCCGTCCTTGAAATACCTTCGTTGTAATAGATATCAAACTCAGTAACCTTAAATGGAGCTGCCACCTTGTTTTTCACTATTTTGGCCTTCACCCTGTTACCGATAATCTCTTCCCCGTGCTTTATCTGGGCGATTCTCCTCAGATCAATCCTGACAGAGGCGTAAAACTTAAGAGCCATTCCCCCGGGCGTGGTTTCGGGGTTACCGAACATTATCCCTATTTTCATTCTGGTCTGATTTATAAATATCACCACCGTCTTTGTTTTTGAAATGATGCCGGAAAGTTTTCTCAAAGCCTGGCTCATTAATCTCGCCTGAAGGCCGATCTGGAATTCTCCCATTTCTCCGTTAATTTCAGCCTGAGGAACCAGGGCGGCCACCGAGTCAACCACAATTACGTCAATTTGTCCTGATTTAACCAAGGTTTCAACTATCTGAAGAGCTTGTTCTCCTGAATCCGGCTGGGAAATCAACAAGTCGTCGATATTCACCCCTATTCTTTTTGCATAGTCCGGATCCAAAGCATGTTCTGCGTCAACAAAAGCGCCGGCTCCTCCCTGCTTCTGGGCCTCGGCCACAATATGCAGAGCCAAAGAAGTTTTGCCTGAGCTTTCAGGCCCGAAGATCTCAACTACTCTTCCCCGGGGAACTCCCCCCACTCCCAAAGCCAAGTCAATAGAGATGGAGCCGGTAGGGATGACGTCAACGTCAACAGCCCTCACTTCCCTTAACTTCATAATTGTGCCTTCTCCAAACCGCTGTTTTAACTCATCAACGGCTTCATTTAAATCTTTTCTTTCCCCTTTTTCTTCAGAGTTTTTTGCTTTTTGTTTTGGCATATACGAATGTAACGAGCACCCCGCCTTCTAAGCAGTAATTGTTCCTTAAGGACCCTCTATAGGTGCTTTTAGAGTATTATAATTCTTATTTAAAAAGATACAACGGCATAGAAGGCGGGGTTTTTGCTATCGCTCAAACTTTTTTCCATTTATCGCCTTCTTCGTCGGTCTCTTCCTCTTCCGGCTCGTTATCTTCAAGCGGCGGAACGTTAAAGGATTGTGAACCGGCCAAATACACTTCTCTGGGCTTGGCCCCTTCTCCCGGGCCTATTACTCCTTTTTCCTCAAGCATATCGAGAAGTCTGGCTGCTCTGGCATATCCGATTCTCAACCTCCTCTGCAAAAGAGAGGCTGAAGCTTTTTTTGATTCTGTCACCACTCTTTTTGCCTCTTCGTACATGGGATCATCTCCTCCTACTCCGTAAAAAGCATCTGTGCCAGTATCCGGCATTTCCAAGGTTTTTTCGAGATCCTGAGCTAAGCCATTTTCAAACATCTCCTCCCCATATTTCTTTGTTTCTAATTTGGCATTCTGGGTTTTTATGAAATTGATGACTCTCTTTACTTCTTTGTCAGAAACATAGGCCCCCTGGATTCTTTTGGGTTTCGTAACTTCAGCTGAAATAAACAGAGAATCCCCGGCCCCTAAAAGTTTTTCAGCTCCGGCCATATCCAGAACCGTTCTTGAATCAACTTGGGAAGCGACCTGGAAGGTGACGCGGGCAGTGATATTCGCCTTGATCAAACCGGTGATGACCTCCACCGAAGGCCTTTGAGTTGCCAAAATCAAATGGATTCCTACGGCTCTGGCCATCTGGGCCAATCTCACGATTCCCGCTTCCATATCTTTGCCCCGGGCAGCCATCAGATCGGCCAGCTCATCAACCACCAAAAGAATGTAGGGCATAATAGGCTCTTCGTTTTTTGAAGCATTTTCGTTGTAGCTTTTTATATCCCTGGATTTGGCGGCGGCCAAAACCCCGAATCTTCTTTCCATTTCCGAAACCAGCCACTTCAAAGAGTTGACCGCTTTCTGGGGATCAAAAATAACCGGGGCCAAAAGGTGAGGAATATCCTGATAAACCGGGAACTCCACTCTTTTCGGGTCTATCAGAATGAATCTTAGGATTTCTGGAGAGTTCCTGTAAAGAAGGGAGGTTATAAGATTATTCAAAAAGATAGTTTTCCCGGTGCCGGTGGAACCGGCCACCAGCATATGAGGCATTCTGGCCAGATCCGCATAAATGGGGCTGCCCGAAACATCTTTGCCAAGGGGAATCGTCAGATTGGTAGAAGTCTGGAATTTGGAACCGGAAATAAGCTCTTTTAATCTCACCTGAGCCCTGACTTTATTGGGAACTTCAACCCCGACCAAGGGCTTGCCGGGTATGGGAGCTTCTATTCTTATCGGATGGGCCGAAAGAGCTAAAGCCAGATCATTGGACAGAACCGTAATTTTTGCAAGCTTGATTCCGTCAGCCGGCTTCAAAGCGTACTGGGTGACGGTGGGACCGATATTTATTTCTGACATCTCAACCGGTATATCAAAATTCTCCAAGGTTTTTTTAATAATAGCCGAACTCTGCCGGATGTCTCCGGCTGAAGGGACTGACCTGTCCCCGTCCAGCAAATCCAGGGTAGGCCGTATATAGGGGATAGCTCCCATAGGAAGAGCCGCCGGTTTCAATTTCTGTTCCGGCGCTTTTGCCGTCTTTGTTTCTTTTTCGTTAGAACCAGGTTCAATTTCTTTAACCTTAAAGCTGGGGGCGAATATTCTCTTGATCAAAGACTGCTTTTCCTCTTCACCCTTAGCAAAAGAAGGTTTCTTCTCCTCTTTATCGGGAGAAGCCGGTTTTCTCAGCAAATGCCAGAATATCAAACTTCCTATGGCCGACAGTCCCCAAAAGACAATTTGAGTCACCCAAAAACCGAAAAACTTGAGAAAAGGATAGGTCACCAGATATCCCACCCATCCTCCTCTTTTCAGCAAAGGGTCAAAAGAGCCGGCAATGCCCGAAATCCCAAAAACCAGGAGAAGGGTCGAAAGCTCTATCGGCCAGCCTAATTTTTCATAACGGGCATTCAAAAAAGCCATCCCTCCCAGAATCAGAATGAGGGGCAACAAAAAGAGAGATTCTCCTATTAAAAAACGCAGGCCGGAGAAAAGAGCTTCGCCGGCTACTCCCGCTTTTTCAAAAAAGCTAAGGGCAACTATTAAAGCTAAAATAAAAACCGTTATTCCCAAGACATACTTTTTAGTCCCTTCGGGCAAGGAAAGTTTCAACGGTTTTTTCTCTCTCCTGACGGAGTTTTTTATTTTCTTTTCTTTTTTTTTCTTAGCCACAAAGGAAAACTTAATAATTATCCATTATTCATTATATCATACTCTGAGAAATTTTAAGGAAACCTGGCTGAAAATTACTTCTTTGAGTCTTTTCTGACAAAGCCGGTACCGGCCGGAATCAATTTGCCGATGATGACGTTCTCTTTCAAACCCAAAAGCCTATCTTCCTTGCCCTCAATCGCGGCTTTGATTAAAACCCTGGAAGTTTCCTGGAAGGAAGCTGCCGATAAGAACGAGTCCGAAGTCAGAGCAACCCTTGAGATACCAAGCAAAACAGGAACAGCTTTGGCCTGGTCTTTTTTCTCTTTCTTTAACCTTTGATTTTCTTCAAGGAATCTTGATTTCTCAATTATCTCTCCGTTTGAGAACAGGCTGGCGCCCCTGTCCTTTATCTTCACCCTGGAAAACATCTGTCGGGTAATGACTTCTATGTGCTTGTCATGTATCTGGGCTCCCTGGGAAGCATATATCTTCTGGATTTGATTGATAATGTAGCGCTGAGCGGTTTCCCGGTCGGTAAGCTTGAATAATTCTCCAATATCCAGACTCCCTTCAGAAAGCTGTTGGCCTTTTTTAATATCCTGGCCGACTTGAACCCAGATAGCTGTTTTCGGCAGAATCTGGTATTCAATAACTTCTGATTTTTTGCCTTCTTCCTTCGGTTTTATCTTGATTATCCTATCCTGGGTTATTTCCAAAACCTTGCCGTCAGTCTTTGAAACCTCCCCTCTGCCCAAAGGACTCCTGCCTTCAAACACTTCCTGGACTCGGGGAAGACCCGAAGTAATGTCTCCGCCTGAAGCCACTCCTCCGGTATGGAAAGTCCTCATTGTCAGCTGGGTGCCCGGTTCCCCGATCGCCTGAGCGGCAACAACTCCGACTGCTTCTCCTATTTCAACCATCTTGTTATCCCCCAAATCCCAGCCATAGCACTTCTGGCAGACTCCCCTCATGGACTTGCAGCTTAAAGGAGAACGCACTCTAAGCTTTTTAATCCCGCTGTCAATAATTTTTTCAGCAACCTGCCAGTTGATAATTTCTCCTTCTTTGAAGACTCCCTTGATGGTTTCGGCAGCCACCCTGCCGACTATCTTGAAAAGGAAATTCTGTCCGACCTCCTCGGCATCCTGAGCCAAAACCTCAATGCCTTCCGAATCCCCGCAATCTTCTTCGTGGACAACTATTTCGTGGGCGACATCAACCAGCCTGCGGGTCAGATACCCTGCCGTTGAAGTTCTGAGAGCCGTATCTGCGGTTCCCTTCCTGGCTCCGTGAGTTGAAATAAAATATTCCAACACATCAAAGCCCTCTTTATAAGAGTTCTTTACCGGCAATTCAATAATCTGGCCCACGGGATTTATCACCAAACCTTTCATCCCTGTCATCTGAACGGGCTGGCCCCAAGAACCCTTGGCTCCGGCTTCAATTATCTGAAATACGGGATTGGTCTTGGGAAGAGTTTTAGGAACCAAAGCTTCAATCTTTGATTTAACTGAAGACCATATCCCAATAACCTTTGAAGCCTTTTCTTCTTTTGATAAAAATCCTTTCTTGAAGTGCTCTTCAACCTGTTTTACCTCTTTTTCAGCTTCTTCCAGAATCTTATTCTTTTCGGGAGGAATGATCAGATCGTCCATGCCCCAGGTGACTCCAGAAAGAGTTGAATATTCAAATCCTAAATTTTTGACATTATCCAGCGTTTCTTCCACGATTTCCGAAGAATAACCTTGTATGGTCTGGGCAACAAGTTTTTCCAGATTTTTGGACTTTATAACATTATTTTGGAAAGAAAAACCTTCGGGCAGAGCTTCGTTAAAAATAACTCTTCCCAAAGAAGTCTCGATAAAATCTTTTTTCAGCCGTATCTTGATTTTGGCTTTTAAGCTAAGCTCTCCGAATTCATAAGCCAAGATAGCTTCTTCTTTTGAACCATACATCTTCCCTTCTCCCTTCTGGCCTTCCCAGATATCAGTCAGCCAATAACAGCCCAGAGCAATATCCTGGTTAAGAGAACATATAGGAGTGCCGGTAGCCGGTTTAAGCAAATTGACCGCTGACAGCATTCTTTCTCTGGCTTCCTTCTGGGCCAGGTCAGACAAAGGCAAGTGGACAGCCATTTGGTCTCCGTCAAAATCAGCGTTAAAGGCTTTGCAGACCATGGGATGAATCTTCAAAGATTCTCCTTCAATCAAAATCGGATAAAAAGCCTGGATACCCAGCCTGTGCAGAGTGGGAGCGCGATTCAGCAAAACCACCTTGTCTTTAACCACTTCTTCCAAAATAGCCCAGACCTCGTCTGTCTGCTCGTCAATTAATCTCGAGGCTCCCCTGACGTTGTAAGCCAACTCTTTATCTAAAATCCTTTTAATGACAAAAGGTTTAAAAAGCTCCAAAGCCATTTTCTTCGGCAAACCTACCTGGTCGAACCTGAGATCGGGACCGACAACGATAACGGACCTGCCGGAATAGTCCACTCTTTTACCCAGAAGATTCTGCCTGAATCTTCCCTGTTTTCCTTTTAATATATCGGCCAAGGATTTTAACAATCTCTTGCCGCCGGTTGTGGCTAAAGTCATGGTTCCTTTTCTCATGCTGTTATCAATCAGGGCGTCAACCGCCTCTTGAAGCATTCTTTTTTCATTCCTGACGATTACTTCCGGAGCATGTATTTCCAATAAATACTTCAAACGATTATTCCTATTAATAACTCTTCTATACAGATCATTAAGGTCAGACGAAGCATATCTTCCCCCGTCCAATTGGACCATAGGCCTTAAATCAGGAGGAATAACGGGTAACACGGTCAAAAACATCCACTCGGGCCTGATGCCAGAATGAGCCATTCCCTGGAATATCTTCAGTCTTGCCATTATCTTTCTTTTTTCCATCGGAGGCTTTTCCTCCAAATCCTTGTTTATCCTTTCGATTTCTTTTTTCAAATCAAGCCCTTCGCAAATTTTCCTGACAGTTTCCGCTCCGGTGCCGGCCGAAAAAACCTCCCCATATTTCAAAGAAAGGTCGTGGTATTCAATCTCGGACAATATCCTTAAACGCTTCAACGATAAAACCTCTTCTCTGGCCTTGTCTCTGGCCGCTTTGAGTTCGGTCAACTTAACCTTTTTTTCTTTTTTTGTCCCTTTCTTTACTTTCCCGGATTTTTTAGAATCTGCCGGCTGAGATTTTGATTTGCTTTTAAATTCCTTTTCAATTTCATCCAGAGTGCTCTTTTTTGCCTCTTCGTTTACGCTGGTAATGATGTATGAAGCGAAATATATCACTTTTTCCAATTGCTGCATGGGTAAATCCAAAATCACTCCCATCCTTGAAGGGACTCCCCTTAAAAACCAGATGTGAGAAACAGGGGAAGCCAGTTTAATATGCCCCATTCTGTCTCTTCTTACCTGGGATTTGGTTACCTCCACCCCGCAACGATCGCAAACCATGCCTTTGTATCTTATCCCTTTGTATTTTCCGCAGTAACATTCGTAATCCTTGGTCGGACCGAAAATCTTTTCGCAAAACAAACCGTCTTTCTCAGACCTCTGAGTTCTGTAGTTTATGGTTTCGGGCTTGGTAATCTCGCCGTGGCTCCAATTCAAAACTTCTTCAGGGGAGGCGAGCTTTATGCGTATTGCTTCTAAATCTATTACTCTCATATTACCTGTTTTTATCTTCTTTTATCTCTTTTACCTTTTCTTTGACTTCAATGCTCAAAGCTAAAGCCTTTAATTCGTTGACCAATAAGTTGAAGGCAGCCGGAATATTCGGCTCTTTGATCGGTTCTCCCTTTAATATGGCCTCATAGGTAGCAGCTCTTCCTGACACGTCATCTGATTTTATAGTCAGCATCTCCTGCAAAATATGGGCTACCCCGTAGCTTTCCAGGGCCCAGACTTCCATTTCCCCAAATCTCTGGCCACCGAATTGGGCTTTTCCTCCCAAAGGTTGCTGAGTGATCAGAGAATAAGGACCTATGCTCCTCATGTGGATCTTGTCTTCCACCATATGTATGAGCTTCATCATATATATGTAGCCTACCGTAATCTTTTCCGGGAAAACGATTCCTGTTCTACCGTCATATAATTTGACTTTGCCGTCTTCCCTGAAACCGGCTTTCTTCAATTCTTCTTTAATATCTTTTTCGTTAGCCCCAGAAAGAGAAGGAGTTACCGCATGGTATCCCAGGGTTTTTGCGGCCAAACCCAGATGGGTTTCCAGAATCTGGCCTAAGTTCATTCTGGAAGCAACGGTCAAAGGATTCAAAACGATATCTACCGGAGTGCCGTCTTCCAAAAACGGCATTTCTTCCACCGGTAAAACTTTTGAAATTACTCCTTTGTTTCCGTGGCGTCCGGACAACTTGTCTCCTGCCTGGATTTTCCTTATCTCGGCCACGTCAACTTCAATTCTTTTAATAATGCCCGGCTCTAACTTATGGCCCAGCTCTCTGGCAAAAATCCTCACTCCCACCACTCTGCCCTTTTTCCCGTGCTCCATTCTTAAAGAAGTATCCTTCACCTCTTTTGCTTTTTCTCCGAAAATAGCTCTCAGCAACCTTTCTTCGGCTGTCAGATCGGTTTCGCCTTTAGGAGAAATTTTCCCGACCAGAATGTCGTTGGGACCGACTTCAGCTCCGACTCTGACGATTCCTGACTCGTCCAAATCCTTTAACTTTTCTTCAGAAACGTTGGGTATGTCACAAGTAGTGACCTCGGGTCCCAATTTCGTTTCCCTGACATCGCAGCCAAAATTCTCAATATGTATTGAAGTATATTTATCGTCCTGGACTATTCTTTCTGAAATCAAAATAGCATCTTCAAAGTTTCCTCCTCTCCAAGGAGTAAAGGAGACCAGAATATTGTGGCCCAAAGCCAGCCTTCCCTGGTTTATTGCTCCTCCGTCGGCCAAAATATCTCCTTTTTTAACTTTTTGGCCTTTTTTTACGGCAGGTTTTTGATGAAAACAAGTGTATTGATTGGTCCTTATAAAAGTCCTCAGGCTGTACTCTTTAGGCTTCTGGCCCACGGATTTCACCACAATGCGCCGAGCATCAACTTCGGTCACTACGCCGTCTTCTGAGGCGATTACTTCCTGTCCGGAATCCCTGGCCACTCTTTCTTCTACCCCGGTCATTACCAAAGGCGCCTCGGGTTTGACCAAAGGAACTGCCTGACGCTGCATGTTAGAGCCCATCAAGGCTCTGTTAGCATCGTCATTTTGTAAAAAAGGAATACAGGAAGTGGCAACCGAAATAAATTGCTCCGGAGACACGTCAACAAAATCAATTTTCTCCTTTTCAATCATGCCCGGCTCACCTTTTATTCTGGCTTCAACCATCGGAGGAATAATCTCTCCGTTGTCCTTTATGGCCATGGATCCTGAAGCAATATTATATCTTTCCTCTTCGTAAGCATTGAAATAATGTATTTCGGATGTCACTTTCCCTTTTTCAACTTTGTAATAGGGCGTTTCCAAGAATCCGTACGAATTTACTCTGGCGTAAGCTGCCATATGGCCCACCAATCCGATGTTGGGACCTTCCGGGGTCTCAATCGGACAGATGCGGCCGTAGTGGGAAGGCTGAACGTCTCTCACCTCAAACCCTGCTCTTTCTCTGGTCAGACCACCGGGACCCGTGGCAGACAGCCTTCTTTTATGCTCCAATTCCGCCAAAGGATTTTCATTGTCCATAAACTGACTCATCTGAGAAGAAGTGAAAAATTCTTTTACCACTGCCATTACCGGACGGGGGTTGATCAATTGCAAAGAAGTTAAAGTATAGGCGTCTAAGGTGGACATTCTGTCTTTAATAATCCTGGACATTCTCATAAACCCCACCCTCGCCCTGTTTATCAATAATTCAGAAAGGGTTCTTATCCTTCTGTTACCCAAGTGGTCTATTTGATCCGGTTTAGCATCAGGAGTATTATTTAACCTGATGATTTCCCTTATCACGGAAACGACGTCTTCTAATTTCAAAACTCTGTCCTGAACCGTTATCTGATCGTGGGTTTTGGACTTTTTCCCCTGAGATAATTCGGATAATCTCTGGCTCATTCTCCATCTACCCACTTTGGAGATGTCGTATCTTTCAAAATTAAAGAACATGTTCCAGATAAGTTCTTTGGCTGTGTCAGCCGTAGCCAAGTCTCCGGGCCTTAATCTCTGGTAAACCTCAACCAAAGCTTCTGGCTGGCTGTGAGTCAAATCTCTTTTCAATGTTTCTTCAATATAATTTACTTCTCCCTTGTTGACGTCCTGAAATTTCTCTTTTATATCGTTATCGTTATCAATCCCAAAAGCCCGCAAAAGAGCGGTGGCTGCTATCTTTCTTTTTCTGTCGATTTTGACCCCGATAAAACCGGAGGGTTCCGTTTCAAATTCCAGCCAAGCGCCCCTGTTCGGAATAATTTTTGCTCCAAAATGGCTTTTGCCGGCTGATTTCTGGCAAGTAAAGAAAGCCCCAGGGGAGCGTATGAGCTGAGCGATAGCCACCCTTTCTACTCCGTTTACAATAAAAGTTCCCCTTTCTGTCATAAGGGGAAAATCGCACAAGAAAACTTCCTGTTCTTTGATTTCTTTTGTTTTTAAATTAACCAACTTTGTTTTGACTTTCAAAACAGCTTCGTAAGAATCATTGTTCTGTCTGGCATCCAAATCGTTCTTGTATTTCGGCTCTTCCAGCTTGAAATCCAAAAACCAAAGTTCCATTTCCTTGCCGGTATAATCTCTTATGGGAGAAACTTCCATTAACAGCTCTTTGAAATCCACTTCCCAGAATCTCTGCCAGCTGTCTTTCTCCAAACCCAAAAGATAGGGAAGTTTGAAAGAAATTTTCGCTTTTCCAAAATTTTTAGTTTTCATTATGATATCGGAGGACATAATAAAACAAATTAAAATACCCTAAACTTTAAGCTAATTAGGGTAAGAGAATTATTTAGTTTTAATTACAAAAAAATAGCGGAAAACAAAGGTTTTTACAAATTTGAAATCTGAAGCAAGTAAAGTTAATCCTATCCTATATGGCAAAACCTGTCAATAGCCCAGTTCCTTTAGCTTACTGATAACGTCCTGGTTGCCAGGGTTTAATTCCAAGACCCTTTTGAAAGTAGCTGCAGCTTCCTGGGTCTTGCCCTGTTTCTGATAGGCTGTTCCCAAGGAATAAAGAGTATTTGAATGATTTGGGGACAGCTCAATTACTTTGTTAAACTGAGAAATCGCTTTGCTTATCTGGCCGTCGTTGTAATAAACTCTGCCCAGCTGAAAAAGCATCTCGACATTTGACGGATATTTTGAAGAAAGTTCTTCTAATTTATTTATAACGGCTTCTGGTTTCTGCTCTCTCTCGTAAATAGCAACATCTTGAGTTAAAGCCTCCGTATAATCGGGCTTCAGCTCAATGGCTTTTTCAAATAATTCAACGGCTTTTTGGCCATCGTTTTTGACAACATATAATTTTCCCAGCTCTGTATACAAAACGGGGTTTGTCGGTTCCAATTTAATCGCTGCTTCAAATGTTTTAATTCCCCACTCCAAAGCGCCGGTGGCCAGAGGCCTGATGTCGCGATAAACAGCTCCCAGAGTTTCTTGAGTCGCTACGCTGTTTGGAGAAAGCTCGGCAGCTGTTTTGGCCTGGTTTATGGATTGAGCGGCGACATTTAAAATCTTATTTGCGTCCTGCTCGCCCTCTGGCTTTGCCACTTCACTCAGCGCTTCCTGCAAATAAACCTTGGCTAAAATTATCCTGTACTGGACCGTCGAAGGGTTAAGTGTTACCGCCCTTTCAACCTGCTGAAGACTTCGGAATCTGGTGAATAATACGTCTGCGTAATAAAAATCCTTGGCAAACCAGAAACAGACAAACAAGGCCAAACCTACAACTATTAAAAAGATATTGAAAACAAGGCCTATTTCAGGAGTCTCTTTAAAGCGGAAAGATATTTCTTCCGATCTTTGGCCCTGGAAGCCGGACACTGCAAGCGCCAAAAACAGCCAAAAGGCAAAGGCCAAAGTAATATTTTGATAATATACAAACTGGCTTATGACAAGAGCCGCAAAGGCCATCAGCAAGGGAAGATGTTTTTTCACGTCAGGCTTCGAAAGGATAAAATAGGCAATCAACGTAAACATCCCCAAAAGAGCCAAATAGGAAATCAATCCCAAAAACCCCATTGTTCCTAAAACTTCCGCGATATGGCTGGCCGGCCTGTCATATCTTATCTGCCAAAGCGGGGACTGGTTGAATTGGGCCGGTTTAAACTTGGAAAAATCATAGTGATAGGTTCCTATGCCAGACCCCAAAAATCCGCTCTTTACGTTTTCAACCGAACCTTTAAAAGTCGTCTGCCAAGAAACCCCCTGACTTAAAACCTGCTCCTGGGGCAAATAGGAAAAATATTTATCGTTTACAAAGTTTGTAAAAAGAAACACTATCGAGATAATTATTAGGATTATAGGTATATCAAGCTTATTCACGTTCTCTGTAAAAATCTTTTTCCATATGGCAATACCTGAGAATAAGACAAGAGTAGCCAGCAAAATAATCCAGGCTGCTTTGAACCCTATTATCATCATCAGTGTTAAGCTGGCAAGCAACAGGAAAGAACAAACAGCCAAAAATACTTTTCCCTTTTGATTCTCTTTCGCTGTCATTAAAAGACCCGTCAGCAAAACCGCGATTACAGATAGAAAAACCGCCAACCCTTCCAATGATCCGGAAACCGGATTAAAAGTCCACAAAAGCATAAAGGACGGCAGGCTAAAATGCAGAGTCTGGGCCGTAAAATTGGAAATCCCAGACCACAATCCAAAGATTGAGAAAAAAGCAGTCAGGATGACAAATACGGTTGATGCTAAAAACGCATTTACTATACCGCTTAAATTAACGAACTGCTTTTCTTTTGCCGCCTTATCCGTTGATATGTTGTTTATCACCAGGAAATAGAACATCACTAAAGAGAGGAGCGGGATTAAACCGTTGGAGAACCTGCCGTAAAACCCGAAGATGCTTGAGTTTTTATCAACCGAGAATATGGCGCTCAGAATGGCGATGAAAAGAAAAATCAGCACTAAAATGTTGACTGGAGATTTTTTGAACCTGACTTCCTTATCATAGAAAATCATTTTTGCAAACCAGGCAAAAAAACCGATGACAGCCACAAAGAAGAGAAGATATTCTTTATTGAATTCGAACACCTCGAAAGTAAACGGTAACCAGAAAATCGGCAGAAGAAATACCAGTAAATAAACGCTGCTTTTGGCGATTTTTTGTAATATGTTTTCCATATAATATGTTTTTTAATTATTGTTATTTTATCTATATTTTTACCTTTTTTCCCAAAATATATTATGTTTTTTTGTTAATTGATCCTTTATGCCTTTCAAATGACCGATATTAAAATATTGACGACAGAAAGACGTTGATTTTTTATCAAGCAATCTGCTTTTAAGAAAACACTCTTTTATTTTTTCTTTACTATAGAAGCCGACCGCCCGGTTAAAATCATTTTCTTCGCCAAAGGCCAAAATTCTTTCAATAATAAATCGACCTTGTTTCTGCCGGCCAAGGCCTCTAACGTCCCAAAAAAGAAGGGTTTTTTGAAGCGCTTTCATAAATCTATTTTACCATAAAATCACCGTACTTTCTACTATGTTTCCGGCCCCGTACAATTTTTCAATTATCTAAAATCGGAAACATACAATTCCGTAGCCCTAACAGGATTTGCCCCTATTTTTGAAAATATGGCTATAGCGAGACGTTCTATAGACAAAGCTACTGTCCAAGGACGCACCTGACATAGCGGCTGTAGGTCTTGTCGTTAATATTAACATAGGCCGTGCTGAAATATACAACCCAGGCATTTGTGGAAGAATACTCCGTAGAAGACCAGTAGTAACCGGTCTGAGAACCTGCATCCCAGGCAGTTGGAGCGCAAGGGTAACTGCCGCAGGCGTCCAATCCGAACTGATACAACGTACAATTTGAATCTTTAGTATGGCTCGTACATGCGGGCAACTCCCAATCAGTAACGTCAGCATAGGTCAAACCATTGCATTGAGTCAATGCGCCTAGCCACGCATAAACTCCGGGTTGAGTCGGCGTCCATAGCCTGCCGTGTTCATCGCAGTAGACAATGTCGCCACCTATTGTGGAGCTGGCATCAGGAGCAATTCCGCCACTGCAGGCATATGAGCTTCCGGTACAATTACCCGTTGAGCATCCTGTCGCTTCGCAGTCAGAATCAGGATCCTGGGAGCTGCTGTTGATGTAACCGCAAACACCTACTCCACCTGACGAATACACGCCGCATGTCTGGCAGGTGCTCCCCGCGCAGACGCTGTTACAACAATAGCCGTCAACGCAAAAAGACGAAGCGCATTCGCTTCCTATGACACAAGCCGACCCGTTAGGATTATTATCCCCTCCCCCTGCGCTGCAGTTATCAACGCTTCCGCAGCATTCCACACAGTCAGAAGCTCCGGATATTTTGCCGCTGCTGCAAGTATAGCCGCTGGAACAACACGTTCCTCCTTTTTCGCTGCAAGTTTGGGTCTCTCCTCCTTCCAAGCCCTCCCAGCAAGCGCAACCATCCGCAGGAGCTACATCCAGCAGCTTTGAACCTTTTTCAGAGACGGCGAAATATTTCCCGGACTCAAGTAGTGCATAGGCACAGAAAGACTGGTCGCAAGAAATGTTATCCAGCCACGTATAGTGTTTGCCTGCCTGCGGGTCGTCCAGAGCCCCCAAAAAAGTGCCTATTGCAGGTATGCCTTCTGCGGTCCCTGTGGCCATATAGCTCTCGTGGTCGTCATAATACATTTCCTGAGCATTAAGCACCTGGGTGACATCTGATTGTCTTCTGGCATCCCTGGCCTTACTTCTCGCTCCGCCCATATATGCCAAAACAATAGCTGCCAGGATACCGATAATGGCTATGACAACTAATAACTCAACGAGTGTGAAACCTTTTTTCTTCTTGAATATTTCCATGTTAATTAAAATTTATTCCGCCCGAATTTCGTTGAGGATTGGCCTCAACAGCCGGTTAAACGATATTTTCGTGATGATTTAAGAGCTCTATTGTATTATTATATCCTAAAACTATACATACTGCATCTACGTGATAAGGCCCTTGCCATTTTTTCCACGCCGCATAAGCCTTGGCATTCCCCCAAAGCTTTTTTAATTTTTTTCCATTAATAGTTTCTTCCGGCGTCCCAAAATTTTCTCCTTTTTTTGTTCTTACTTCTATAAAAACCAGTTCATTCCCTTTTTTAGCAACCAAATCAATCTCTGCGTATTTAGTCCTATAATTTTGTTTAATTATTTTATACCCTTTTCCCTCCAGATACTTTCTGGCAATCTCTTCTCCCGCTTTCCCTGTCGCCAAATTAGTTTGTTGAGGCCTGGCCTCAACAGATCTAAATTGACTCATATATTTTGGGGCGGTACTGCAAAACCTCCGCCATATGGGAAATAGTTATTTCCGAAGCGTCTTCCAAATCGGCAATAGTTCTGGCAACTTTTATCATCTTCATATATGAACGGGCCGACAACTGAAATTTCATACTCGCCTGCCTTAAAAGCTGCTCCACTTCTTTTGTCAGTTTGCAGTATTTTTTAATATGGCTGTTTTTCATCTGGGCGTTGGACTGGATGGATTCTCCCTTAAAACGATCTTCCTGCCTTTTCCTTGCCAAGATTACTCTTTCCCTGATTGTCTCCGACGATTCCAAAAATTCCGAGGCCTTTTGATTTTCTGAAAATTCTTCTACATCGACCGGCTGAACGGTAATATGCAAATCAATTCTGTCCAAGATGGGCCCCGAGATTCGCTTCTGATATTTTCTTATCTGACGAGGAGTGCAAACGCAATTTTTCTTTGGATGGTTAAAATAACCGCAAAGGCAGGGATTAGCTGAAGCCACCAACATAAAGTCCGCAGGATATCGCACTATTTCTTTACTTCTCGAAATAGTAAGATAGCCGTCCTCCAGGGGCTGACGCATTGCCTCCATAACCTGTCTTGGAAACTCATTAAATTCATCCATAAAAAGAACTCCTCGATGAGCCAAGCTTATTTCACCGGGGTGCGGCCTTGTCCCGCCACCGATAAGACCAACGGGGGAGGCGGTATGGTGTGGCGCTCTGAATTGTCGATAAGTTATCAAAGAACCGCCGGGAGGAATATTGCCTGCTACAGAATATATTTTAGTTACTTCCAACGATTCTTCCTCGTTTAAAGGAGGCATAATCCCAGGCAAAGCTCTGGCCAACATTGTTTTCCCGGAACCCGGGCTTCCCACCATAATAATATTGTGGCCGCCGGCGGCCGCAATTTCCATTGCCCTTTTTGCCTGTTCCTGCCCTAAAACTTCTTTCATATCAAACTCCGCCGGAAGAGGCAATCTATCTTCGGGTTCTTTATAGACGGCGGGTTCAATCAATTTTCTTCCTAAAAAGTGCGAGGCAAGTTGAAAAAGATTTTCTACGGGATATACTTTTATTCCTTTAATCACCGCTGCTTCATTTGCCGAGTCTTTAGGGACGAATAAATTTTTAAACCCTTTTTCTTTGGCAAAAAGCGCCAGAAGAAACGCTCCCTTTGTATGCCTCAAAGAACCGTCAAGCGATAACTCTCCGAAAAACAAAGATTCTTCCGGTATGTCAAATTGCAACACGCTGTTTAAGATTCCCAAAGCAATCGGCAAATCGTAAAACGAACCTTCTTTAGGAATATCTGCCGGGGCCAAATTTACAGTGATTTTCTTTGCCGGAAATTCAATACCTGAACTTGAAATTGCAGCCCTAACTCTTTCTTTGCTTTCGTCTACTGCTTTATCGGGAAGACCGACAATTTCAAAGCCGGGCAAACCCCTGTTAGCCAAATTGACTTCTACATCCACTTTAATCGTTTCCAGACCCGAATTAGCAGCCGATTGAACTTTAATTAACATACCAGGTAGTAGAAATTCGATTAATTTTTCTGTTCATAAAAATATTCTTTTAACATACGTTTTAATAACCTCGCTCCTTGGTTGATTTTTAAATATTTCTCTCTCCTTTCAGCGTCTTTTTTATTGCGATATGCCTCATAATGTATCAATTTCCACGGTTTATATGGTTTAGTTGAAAAATTTAATCCGCGATTATGTTCCCGCAATCGTTTTCTTAAATCTTCAGTATAACCAACATATAAATTATTTTTCTTAATACTTTGTAGTATATAAACATAATAGAACATACTCGCGATCGAATTTTCACTACCTGGCATAATATTTATTGCCTTCTTGCTGAATGAAGCCTTTTAATTGCATTAAAGAAAGGGCTGTGCCAATTTTTGCGACTGACACGCCCAGTATTCTGGCTAATGCGTCTGCCTCCAAAGCTTCTTTTTCTAAATATTCAATTATTCTTTTTTCAAAATCATCTTTAAACCGCCCAGTAAGATGTTGAGGCCTGGCCTCAACAGATTCTTTATTCGGCATAATTTTATAAAAATTTAAAATATCCTTGGCTTCGGTTGCCACACTTGCCCCTTCTTTAATAAGCTTAGCCGTTCCCTTAGAAACTTCGCTAGTTAAAGGGCCCGGAACTGCGAATATTTTTCTTCCGAATTTTTTAGCGAATTCCGCCGTAATCAATGTTCCGCTATTTAATCCAGCTTCTACAATCAAAACCGCCTTTGATAAACCGGCTACTATCCTGTTTCTTTTAGGATAAGTCCAATTAGCCGGCGGAAATTTCCCCTCAAATTCCGAGACAATCAATCCTTTGTTTTTTATAATTTTATTGTAAAGCTCTTCTTGATATTCGGGATGTATTATATCTATTCCGCAGGGCATAACTGCTATTGTCCTACCCCCCGTTTCTACCGCAGCTCTGTGAGCAGACTCGTCGCCCCCGTACATAAACCCGGAAACTATAGTTATGCCGGCGGCCGCAATTTCCGTAACCAATTGCTCCGTTATCCTCTTCCCGTAACTAGTCAAATGTCTTGAGCCGACTACTGCCAAACAATTATCAAAAATATCATCTTTGCCCTGAGCCGTGTCGAAGGGCCAATCGCCTTTATAATACAATTTCTCCGGCGCTTCTTTGCCAATTTTCTTTAACAACTCCGGATATCTTTTATCTTTTATGTTTATTATATTTTCTCCCTCCATAAATTTGTTTAGGCTTGGCCTAAACAACCAATTAAACGGTGCGGGCAAGGGTAAAACCCCATACTTTTTTCACGCCCGACTTTTTTAATATCTTGCAACACTCTCCCATCGTCGCTCCGCTTGTCCAAACATCGTCTATTAAAAGAACATTTTCCGCCAAAGATTTGTTTAAGCCTGGCCTAAACAGAGCAAAACTATCCTTAACGTTTATCAGCCTCTCTTCCTTGTCTAATTCGGTTTGAGATGGCGTATCTTTTATTTTTTCGATCAAAGGGAATACTTCTCTGCCCGTTATTTCTCCAACTTTTTTGGCAATTAATTCAGCTTGATTAAATCCTCTTCGTTTTTCTTTTTTCTTAAACATCGGCACAAAGGTTATTATGGTATCTTCCGGAACATACGGCTCTCTTATTTCAAAGGCCTTTCCAACAAGTTCATCTATTACGTCAAACATACCGTCATATTTAATTTTAAAAATAACATCTCTAATTACTCCCTCATACTCCCAAGCGCTAACCAGTTCTTCCAGGCCGCCCGCCATAAAAACAGTTGGGGCTTCAGAAAGAAATAAACTGCATTTTTCACAAATATACTTCCCCTCTTTTCCGCACGCTACACATGTCTTGGGCAACAAAATATTTATTATTCCTTCTCTTATATCTTCTAATATTTTGGGAATTTCCCGCATGCGTTCCGTTGAGGACTCTCCTTAATAAGTTAATCCTCTAATTCTCTAATTCTCTATAATTAAATTACCCAATTTCTCTTTTAGGTCCGCTCCGGCAAGGCATTGTTTCGAAAATTCTTTATACTCTCCCGGCCCCGAAAACAGTTCTTCTAAAACATCTTTATCAATTATCGGTGAATTTCTTTTTCCGGCATAATCAGCCAAGCTACAATATGGATACTGAATTGCCCATTCGTATGCTTTATCAAAATTTTCTAATGCTTTTTGTGATCCTTCGGGATACGTTTCAAAAACATTTTTCACCTGGATATATACGCTTAGATATTTTAAATATATTTCTTCTTTAATCAATTTTGACTTATACGGTCCCTGAAACAATCTTCCTGTTTCCTGATATTTTTCATTAAAATAAGTTGCCATTCCCGTGCCCAATCTCTGCATAAATTTTGTAATGCCGCCTTCTTGTATCTCTTTTAATAATAAATGAAAATGATTTTCCAAAAGAGAAAATGCCATAATTTTTACAAGCGGTTTAAGTTCTGGCCAAGTTAATGGCCTAATAAATGGTTTGTTTAGGCCAGGCCTAAACAATTTCTGAACGTCACGGAATGGATTAATTAAAGTAAATTCGTCGTTGAAATAATATAATATTTCAAGGAAGTGCCATTTGTCTTTGGTGTCACGCACAATCTGTTGTTTTCTGTTGCCCCTATTGTAAACGTGCACGAATGAACCTGGTATGATTTTGTCTCTTTTCATTTTTAAGCTATTTAAGTTTCTGTTGAGGTCGATACTCAACGATTTCTCAATGGATTTTTGTTTCTCCTGAAACTACCCGTTGAGGCCAGGCCTAAACAAATCAGATCTGGGGTTGTGCTTGTTGAAGCCAGGCCTAAACAAAACAGGCCTAAACAAAAGTCCCAGGCCTCAATATTTTCTCATAATAAACAAAAAAGCCAAATTCCCCGACTATTTGAGACCTGTCCCCTTTCTTCCCATATATCTTAAAAATTGTATCAATTGATAAGATAAAAAGCCTATTGGTAGATCCTAAGGAAGATATCGATAGGTTAATACATTCAAAACAATATTCTTTAAGAATACCAACGTCAGAAGGACCATTACGACAAGCGAAATTTTCATTTTTGTCTGCTGGGTCATATCTTTTTAATCTATTAACTGAAAGCTGTTGCCTTTACGATGGCCGATATCTCTCCTTGCATTTATATTATATCACGAACTAGAAACAAGTCAGGATAAAGAAAAGTCCAAAAGAAAAATATATCAAAAATAGACAAGCAGCTTCTTTTTTCCCATGATCTTTTTTATTAATAATCAAGAAACTTAAAACGCCGGCCAAAAGAGCGGGGGATATTAAAATTTTAAAATAGTTAGAGAAAAATATGGGGCAAAGGATAAAGGCGATGAGAGAGAGAAGCCCGATAATTATTTTGCCTTTTTCTGGTCCGAAAATCACCGGAATAGTGTAAATACCGCCCGCTTTGTCCCCTTGGTAATCCTTAATATCTTTTACCGTGGTTCCAAGAGTAAAGACAATTAGGATAAAAATTGCTAACTTTATGGGAAAGGCAAAAATAGTATCAGTGGGGAGCAAGAGGAATCCTGCATAAACCGTCAAGAGAAAAGCCAAGGCCCTGACAAAGGTAGCCAAAACAGGGAATCTCTTTAAACGAAACGGAGGAGATATATAGAGATAACTGACCATGCTCCTTAACAGAACAAAGACGAAGAAAGAGTATCCGACAGCGAAAGAAGCAATAAGTGAGGTTATCAGAAAAACATTATTTAAACCTTTAAATTCATCTCTCGTAAATTTACCGCTGGCAAGAGGACGGCTGGGATTAGAAATTTTATCTATTTTTTCGTCAGAAAGATCATCATATCCCATTTCCCAAAAATAAAGAAGGATAACGGAGATGAAGGCCGTAATAACAAGCATCCAATCAGCAAAATTCAAACTAATAGGATTAAAAATAGGTATCTTTGCCAGATAAAGCCCGAGGCCAAGCAGAGCTACATTGTGTAAAATCCTTAGTGGTCTGATGTTTTTGAAAAAGGTGATAAATTTTTCTTTGTTGAAAGAGTAAAGCCAGACAGACGCTAAAATACAAATACATATAAGGTATGAGGAAAAAATAATATGATGCGCTTGAAAAAAAAAGTTCAAAGAAGAATAAAGACCGGAGGCCTTCACTGGGGAAAAGATATAGAAAGAAAAATCTATAAAATACAGAAAAATTAATCCCATGAATACTTTTAAAATATTTCTCGTTTTTAGAAAAATATACCAGATAAGTCCAAGGAATATAACGCTCCACTGAACTTTTAAACCATAGTTAAATTTATACAGAATGGGATCTACAAAAGCTGTTGTTTGACCAGAGAACAAAATGCCCTGAACATTTTGAAAAACGGTTTCCGGAAATAGCTGTAAAATATTTGGTATGTTGATTAATATCTTGGGAGGTGGCCAATATTGTATCGCAACCCCCCTTTGACCGCCGGTGGCAACAAGATCAATAATCGGGGGCAATAGAGCTATGAGAAAAGCGAATAAAGCAATTTTAGTTACTTTCTCAATTTTTTCCTTGGTCGATAAATGTAAAACTAAAATAATGAGTAGGGTGATTAAAAGAAAAAAAGCGGGAAAATGGAAGAAAGAAAAAGGGTACAGTTCAAGGCGGAAAAGGTTAGCTCGGGAGGAATAAATTTCCAGCAAGCCCCTTAGAAAAACAACAACAAAAAAACTGACCAACCAGGCAGTCAAGGTTATTTTCTGATTTTCCAATTTTTCAATAATTCTTAGAAAAAAATGTTCAATCTTTTGATAAATTTTCAGCATATACTGTTTTTAAACGCAAAACGACCTGATATTTAATAAAAAGGAAATAGGGACGTGTACCTTTTTATTACTTTTTATTGCCGTGGCGGTCTCCCTCTCCGCCCGGCTTCTACCTTTAATCCCATCTCTTCCAATTTTTTTTTGAATACCTCTCCGCCTAAAATCCCTTTATCACGGAAACTAAATTTTTCTTTTGTTTCCTCGTTATCCATCTCTATTACAAAATCTCTATAATTTCGCTGACGTTCTCCAGGACTTTTGCCGAAATCTTTGTATAACGGATTTTCATCTATCAATTCTATTAACTTTTTTCCTTCTCCAATTTTAATAATTGGAATTTTAATTGGCTCGCCAAATGCGTAAAATCGATAGCTTGACCATCGCCACTCTTCCGGGCGGGCCACCAAACCCGCTCTTTTGGGATTTCGCTCAATGTAAGCGCCGCACGACAGCAAATAATTATCTTTTTCAATAATCATATTTTTAAATCTGCCTTGCCATAGATAACCCGCGGTTTTATATCTTGCATGATGAGCCCGGCTGTAGCTCAAAGTGATTGCCTGCATTGCTCTGGAAAGAGTTTCGGCTTTCTGAATTTCCCAAAGCAAATGAAAATGATTGGGCATCAAGCAAAAATTATACATCTTAAATCCCCAGATGTCTTTATAATGAGCCAAAACAGAAAGAAATGTCTCAAAATCTTTCTCATCATGAAAAACTTCCTGTCTTCCGTTTCCACGGTTAATAATATGGAAAATGGCGTTATCTAAAGTTAAACGAGGACCGCGAGGCATATTAAGATACTATAGCATAAGAAAAAGGTACACGTCCCCATTTACTTCCGCGGTAGTTAGCCAAAAAGATCGTTGAAAGCAAAGCAATCACCGCGACAACAACAGTTATTTCCAATAATGTAAAACCATTTTTTCTCATAAGTCTCTACT
>CAZPAG010000005.1:26456-49265 GCA_964584545.1 uncultured Candidatus Saccharibacteria bacterium | reverse complement strand
AAAAACAAATAAGGACATTAAAAAAATGATTCCAGGAGGTTCAAAGTGGAAAAAGCAGCTTCTATTGAAAACCTGCCGCCAAAATGGAGGAAATACATCGACAAGATTGACGAATCAACGCAGAAGATTCTACGAGAAAATTTTAAAAGCGCCGAAGACGGCGTATACGATTACTTTTGTGAGATAAGTAAAACGCCGAAAATTGTCGTTGTGACCGGCGGGAAAGTCTATACTATCAGCGATTTAGAAATCTTGAACAGGCTGAGAGGAATGATAAGGCTTTGCTGACGAGACCCGCTCCCTTATGGAGACGGGCTTTTTATTACCAAAACAAAAACCCGCCTTGCGGCGGGAATTTGCTTAGCGTCTGAATTGACTTCTTCGTTTTGCGTGACAATCTCTGCAATAGATAGGTCTATCGGCAGATGGCTGGAACGGAAGCTCCGAAATCTTTGTTCCGCAGTCAGCACATGTCCAATCTCCCTGAAACATTTGTCGAGGAGCGAAGTCTCTTCTTTCGCCTTCAAATTTCTTGAAAGCCATAGATTTAACTTACTTAAATAAATTAGAACCTTGGCAAGAACCTTGTTTTTCTCACTTCGGTTCAAAAAATAAAACGACCTTTTGACCTTTGGTCGCTCTACTTATTTTAGTTTGAGAACTTACTTTAAGATACGACGACTTAATTGGTCTGACACCATTATACTCCCTTTATACGTTATGTCAAGGACTAAAAAAGAGCTTTTTGCTTTAGCTGCTTTTTCCGCTCTCCCGGAGAAAAAATCTTAATTTTTCCGTAAACACCGTCATATCCTGGCTCAATAAAGACTTTCCCCTCCCTCACCCTACTTATTCCTTCGGCTATTTCCGGCAAAGTAGCTATTTTTAATTCAGATAAAGGGGTTTCAAGTAAAATATTAAGCTCGTTGCCAAGTTTGCTAATAAGCTTTTTATATTCTTCCCGAACCCTTTTGCCGGCCGACAAAACTCCGAAAGCATCAGCAATAATTTCCTCCAAAGGGATCAATCTTTTGAAGGGAATGACGTTTTCCGGCCTAAAACCCTCTGGCCTATCGGCTAATTCCTCGACTCTGTTCAAAACTCCTATGGTTAAAGGTTTTCCGCAGTTTGGACAAATATTGCCATATTTCTTTGACTCCTGAGGAGAAAGGGACACTCCGCACAAACGATGACCGTCATAATGGTATCTCCCTTCTTCAGGAAAAAACTCAATTGTGTAAAGAAACTTCTTAGGATTCTTTGATTTTATAGCCTCAATTATGGCCGGATAAGAAATCTCTGTGCCAAAGACATTTGCCTCTCTGCCTATTTTAGCGGGAGAATGGCTGTCTGAGTTTGAAATTAAGGTAATTTTATCTAAGCCCGAAATGCGCCAGAACATTTTTGGATCAGCCGAGATCCCAGTCTCTCCGGCAAAAATATATTTTGAATATTCTTCGAAACATTCCTCCATGAAGTCAAAGCCGGACTTAGAGCCAAAAATGGAAAACCATGGGGTCCAACAATGTGCCGGAACAACTAAACAATCTGGCGAGGCATCTAAAACAATTTTAGCCAATTCTTTTGCGTCCAACCCCAAAATCGGCCTCCCGTCAGACTTTAAATTTCCTATCCGTCCCAGATTAACATTTATCTTCTCTACGGCCTCAAAAGAAGGAGCGAATACTATTATATGTATTTTCCTAACCTTGTTTTTCTTAGAATAAATACAGCTTATTTCGGCGGTTAGGATAAACCGAGTCTCGCTGTTTTTTAATTTAAAAAGTCCGACTTCAGCCGGCTCTAATTTCTCTTTCAAATTATTAAACCATTCAGGATGAGTAAAATCTCCCGTACCCAAAACCTTGATTCCCTTTATCTTGGCCCATTTATCAAGGTTTTCCAAATCCATATCCTTGCTTGTCGCCCGGGAATATTTACTGTGTAAATGAAAATCTGCAACAAATTGCATATGGTAAAAAACCACTTAAAAACAGTAACGACAACTAAAAAAACTACACTTTGTAGACCTTGTACCCCTCGTGGGCCTTCTGGACTAATTTCAAGCCAACAGAATCTCCTTTTTTGCCTTTTTTGACTTCTTTATGATCAATTTGCATTGAATCAACTGTCTGATCAAAATCAACCTCCCCGCCGACTATTCTGATGGCATCCCCCACGCTTAATTTATCCGAAAGCTCAATCACTCCGACTCCGATATTGCCGAAATAGTGGGTTATTTTACCTATTAATTTCCCTTCTTCAAATTTTTCTGCCATAAAATAATTAAACTTGTTTTATTTAATCGACCTTTTTGAAATTTTTTTCTCTTTTTCAATTAAATCAATTAATCTCCCGACTAATTTCTTAACATCTCTCTCGTAAACAATCTTCTTTACGCTTCTTTGAGGCCCGGCGACAATAAGTTTTACCTTGTCTGCTGTTCCTCCCGAACCCTCCAAAACGCCTATTGGCTTTTTAATCTCGAAAGCAGTAGCAAATTCATGTATGGTACCCATTCTGCCGCAGATTATTATAACCCCGTCTACAGACTTAGTCATTAACATATTCCTGCCGACATAGTCTGCCCCCGTATAAATCATCACGTCAAACGGGTCCGTTGGGAGGCGATAAGTTTTAATGTGGGCCGCCTCGGATTCTGCCGGAGAAAAGCCGACATTAAAACCTCCCTTTTCTTTGCACCCCAAAGCGGAGAAATAGGGAACTCCCGTGGTGGCTCCCGTAACCAATATGCATCCCCGCCGGGCTATTTCTCTTCCGACCTCTTTGCCTATCTTTTTGACATCTTTACAACAACAGCCGATCCTGGCAGCTCCCGAAACGGCAATGGTATATTTACGGTTTTTCATAATTTTGAGCCTCTGGCGAGAAATTATCCCCAGAGGTATAATTTTCAAAATTGACAGGGCTCCCGCGCATATATCACACTGATTGCGCGGGATGCATATATCTTCTATCTTGATTTTAACACATTATACAAACCAAAAAAGAGGCTTCAAAACCTCTTTCTTTGGTGAGGGGGAGCAGCTCTTCTCGAATTCAGCTTGGGTTCGAACCTGGATGGACATTAGCCAGATAATTATTTTATGCCTCCTTCGTTAAGAACTGCCTGTCCTTAGAGCAAAAGCTCGCACCCCTCAATTGAATTTTAATCGATCTTAAAACCTTGTCAAGTTTTTGTGCCCCCACTCCGATTCGAACGGAGATTTCAACCTCCGGAGGGTCGCGCTTTATCCATTAAGCTATGGGGGCGTTTGTCTTTTCAGCTACCAAATACAGATTGCTTTCTTTTTTAAAACTTCCTAAAATACCTATTTCCTTTATTTTGAAATTAGATTTTCTTGCTAATCTTTTTAATTCGCCCGAATTAAAATAACGCACGTATCTCTGGCAGCTATTTTGCCAAGGAATAAAAAAATCTTTAAAATCTAACTTCGAATTCTCTAAAGATGATAAAAAATTCAATAATCTTTTCCACCTGGCGGTTATAATCATTTTGAATGGGTTTAAATCCCAAACCGCCAAAATTAAAGTCCCTTTTGGCTTTAAAACTCTTTTTATTTCTTTTAAAAATTCCAGCCGAAGATTGGCAGAAGGGATATGGTGGAAAACAGCAAAACAGAATACCTTATCGAAAAAATTATCTGGAAATGGTAGATTGAAAGCGGAGGCGACCAGAAAATTTCCTGAAGGGTGATTGTTTTTCGCAATTTTAATTAACTTTTCTGAAAAATCCACGCCGGAATATCCGACGCCATTAACATTAAAAACCTCATAAAACTTGCCGTTGCCGCAGCCTAAATCTAAAGCCTTTTCTCCGGAGGATAAATATTTTGACAGCCACTTCTGAAATTCGGGCGAGACAAAACTCCTGGTTCTTGAAAAATCCTCGGCAATAAAGTCATAATCCTCTTTAGTCTTTTCTAATAGGTGTCTTGCGTATTCCTTATCCATGAAAAATATGCATCCCGCGCGATTAACGTATTATATATGTGGGAGCCCTGTCGGTTTGATTTTATGAAAATTATAAAAAAAATAATAAACGACCTAATCCGTTCCCGAATAAAAAATCCGGGCGATTTAGCTGTTTTTAAGAGAAAAATCTCAAAAAAATACGAGATTCCCTGCCCGAGCAATATCGAACTATTAAAAGCTTACCACGAATTCGCGAAAAACAACAGGACAAGATTATCCAGGAAATTGGAAGAGTTATTGAAAACCAGGCCTGTCAGATCTTTATCCGGCATCGTTAACGTTTCTGTCCTGACTAAGCCCTATCCCTGCCCAGGCCAGTGTCTTTACTGCCCTGCTGAAAAAGGTTTCCCCAAAAGCTACGTTTCCGGAGAACCTGCGGCAGAAAGAGCAAAGAAACTGAACTATGACCCTTATTTACAGATTAAAAGGAGAATTGAAATGCTGCAAAAAGAGGGACATCCGACAGACAAAATAGAAATAAGAGTTGTGGGAGGTACTTGGAGTTATTACCGGCACAAATATCAAGATTGGTTCATTAAGAGATGCTTTGATGCTTGTAACAGAAAGGCGACAAAAAATCTATATGAGGCTCAAAAACTGAATGAGAGAGCGAAAGACAGAATAATAGGATTATCTATTGAAACGAGACCTGATTTTATCGACAAAGAAGAAATCAAAAGATTAAGGAATTTCGGGGCAACAATGGTTGAACTGGGAATCCAGTCTATTTACGACGATGTTTTAAGAAAAAATCTACGCGGACACGGTGTGAAAGAGATAATTTCAGCGACAAAACTTCTAAAAGATGCCGGCTTTAAGATCCTTTATCAAATGATGCCAAATTTGACAGGATCTGATATCAAAAAAGACAGAGAAATGTTCAAACAGCTTTTTTTAGATACGAACTTCCGCCCGGACTTGTTAAAAATTTACCCATGCGCCATCTTAAAAGAAGCCCCACTATACAATTATTGGAAAAAAGGGAGATACAGCCCTTATACCGAAAAACAGCTGATTAGCCTTTTAAAAAACATTAAAAAGAATCTCCCTTATTACGTAAGGGTGCAGAGAATAAGCAGGGATATTCCTTCGCAAATTATTGTCGCAGGTCCGGCTAAAATTTCCAATTTACGCCAGATTATTTCTGATTCAAGCCGTAAAGAAAAATGGACCTGTAAATGTATCAGGTGCCGGGAGGTCAAAGGGAAGTATGATTTGAAAGAGAAAATTCATCTTTTCAGAATAGATTATGAAGCCTCGGGAGGAAAAGAGATCTTTCTAAGTTTTGAGAACAAAGACAGGACAAAACTTTATAGCTTGCTCCGTCTCAGAATAACTTCCGATAATTCTGCCATAATTCGTGAGATACACACCTATGGACAGCTAACCCCGATTTCAGGAATAAAAACATCTGCCCAGCACAAGGGATTAGGTAAAAAATTAGTAAAAACAGCTGAAGAAATAGCTAAAAAAGAGTTTAATTTAAATAAAATCTCTATAATTTCAGGGGTTGGAGCGAGAAACTATTTCAAAAAACTTGGGTACCGCTTGGAGAATACCTACATGACTAAAAAGATTTAGAAATCTTCCTAAAATCTTTTTCCAATATTCTCTTAAATTTCTGGAATCTGATACCGGCCGCAGGATGATAAACGACAAAATATCTTTTGCCGTTTTTTGTTATAATTTTACCTCTACAATCTTTTAGTTTTTTATCGGGAAAAAATATCTTTAACGCCACTTCTCCCAACAAAATTAAATTATCAGGGTTAATAATGCTAATCTGCTTTTCCAAATAAGGAAAACAAGATTTAATTTCTTTTTTTGATGGTTTTCTGTTTTTCGGCGGGAAACATTTTACAGGAGAAGTAATAAAAGCCGTTTCTCTTTTTATTTTTGCGATTTCCAAAAGTTGAGTTAAGAACTTACCAGCTCTTCCGATAAATGGCCTTCCGGTTTTGTCTTCTTCGGCCCCGGGAGACTGACCGATCACCATAATTTTCCCGCTAATTCCGCCTTCTCCGGGAACAGTATTTTTTCTTGTTTTACATAGAGGACATTTTCTGCATTTTCTGATTTCCTTATTTAGTTTTTCCAATTCTAATTCTTTTCCCATGTATTGATTTATATCATGGTTTTATTGTACTATATATAGTAGAAAGTCGGTATTATCAATATAAACTAATTTAAACACTATGTGGTATTCAATATTAATTTTCATCTTCGTAGTTTTCGGCTTAGGAGGATTAAGGGTCGTAAATCAATATGAAAGAGGGGTTATTTTAACTCTTGGCAAATACAGCAAAACCCTACAGCCGGGGTTAAACTGGATATTTGTAATCTTCCAGAAAATGATGCTGGTGGACATGAGAATCACCACTATTGATGTCCCCCGTCAAGAAGCTATCACAAAAGATAATGTGCCAGTAGGTATTAACGCCGTAGTCTACTTTAAGGTTGATAAAGCAGAAGATGCCGTCCTTAAAGTCCAAAGATATACTTATGCCGTTTCTCAGTACGCTTTAGCTGCTTTGAGAGACAGTATTGGCGGAGTAGAGCTTGATACTTTATTGACCGAAAGAGAAAAAATAGCCATAGACATCAAACAGGCTGTAGATTCTGAAACGGTCGCCTGGGGGATTGACGTTACTGCGATTAAAATCCAGGATATTGAGATTCCGGCCTCAATGAAAAGAGCTATGGCCGCCCAAGCAGAGACAGAGAGAGAAAAGAGGGCTATTATTATTAAGGCCGAAGGGGAAGTGAAAGCAGCCGAAAACCTCCAAAAAGCCGCCCAGATATTATCTAGTGTTCCAGGCGGCTTGTCCCTAAGAACTCTTGAAACGATAGACAAGCTTCAGCCTGATCCGTCGAAAACAATAATATTTGCTTTGCCGGTAGAAATAATGGAAGGTATAAAATCCATCGCGTCAGAGAGAAAAAATAAATAGAGAAACTCCAGACACTAAAAAATCCCCTTTGCTGGGGATTTTTGTTTTGTTTTTGATATTATTTCTATCTTATCTCTTTCAGAAACTCTTTAGCCAAATCTTTCGTCTCGTCGGTGCTCTGATAAAAATCCTTCCAAACAACAACAATATCTGCGCTATTTAATATTGACCTTTGGACTTCATCAATCGTGTCTCCACCGGCTACCGACAACAAAATATCAAAGTTATTTTTAATCTCGTTTATCTGGTAAAAAGGTATCTGTTTGTCTTCGGAAAATTCTGTTTCGTCCACTCCCCTATGGATGATAACCACATCCGGAGCCTTTTCCAGTGATTTAAGAATGCTTACAGGGTCTTCCACGTTCATCATATCAACCATTGAATCAATCCCTGCCTTTTCGCATTCTTTGATGAATTTGTCTATTGTTTCAACCGGAGCCACTCCAAGGCAGGTTGCGGCTTGGGCTCCGGCTCCAGCTGCCATTTTGACATCACGGGAAGCTAAATCGGTGCATTTAGTATCGGCTACCATATACGAAGGGATAATGGACCTTATCTCAGAAATAGCTCTTTTGCCGTATATTTTTATTAAAGGAGTCCCGACTTCTATTAAGACTCTCTCCGAAAAAGGAAGCTTCCTGACGATTTCTGTCGCTTCGTTAAGAGTGCTGTTTAAAGCTATTTGAAGATATTTTCTGTTTCTTTTAAGAATCATTTTGTTTCCCCCAAAAATTCCTTGGTTATTTCAACTATATTCTCCGGGTTCTCGTTGATTAATTTCCAGATTATTACAATATCAGCATCATTAAAGCTGCCTGTTATCGCCTCCCTGACAGTCTCTCCCCCGGCAATAGCTATAAGGATATCGTCATACGTCCCTTTTATTCTTTCTATCTGAAAATACGGTATTTCCTTATCCTTATTCTCTTCCCTTTCATCAACTCCGCGGTGAAGCATGACTACTTTAGGGAGATTCTCAAGCTTGCTCAGAATTTCAAAAGGATATTCTATGTTTAACATATCAAGAAAAGAGTCAATTTTCATCTCTCCGCACTTTTTAATAAAGGCATTAATAGTTTCCAAAGGAGCCAGCCCCAAACAGGTCGCTGCCTGAGCCCCGGCGCTTTTTGCAGCCTCTACCTCGGTAAAAGCTCTATCCATACATTTTAAATCAGCGACGATGTACGGATTAATCACGGGAAGCTTCCGGGGAATGTCCTTTTCCTGAAATATCTTTTTAAAAGAACCTCCTTTAATTAAAAGATCTCTCAGGTCGGATATCCCCAACGCTTCCAATTTAAAACTTTTCATTGGTAAATTCTTCTCTTGGGGGCCTAAAAATTTTTGATACCAAAAATCCCTTATTGAGCTTATGGCCTCAACTCCGTAAGTTTTAATCAAAGGATAACCCGCTTCAATAATAATCCTATCTGATAAAGGCAAAAGGGCTATCATTTTAGCTACCTCCCCTAGAGAACGATTAAAAGCTATTTGGAGATATTTTGTATTTCTCTTAAGCATTTTTTAACTTTAACACATTTAATCATTTCTTCTATTCTAACAAAAACAGCCGCTTTGGGCGACTGCTGAAAATCAACCTAATATCCTATTTGCTGCGCGAGAACCTGGTTAATCCGAAACAAGGAATTATTTCAATTCCTTTTTTCTCCAATTCGTCTAAAAACAAATTCATTCCTAAAGAATCTGAAGATATGTGTCCGGCAATGACCACGTTGATATTGGCGGAATCAGCCTCTTTTTTATGTTCTTCCGATTGATGCATGGATATTATCGTCCCAACTCCGGCAATGGCCAATTTTTCATAAATCTTTGGGGTTCCTTCTGTCCCGCCGGTCAATTCGGTCAGGGCAATCTTTCCGCACCTGTTCTCCGGTTGGCCGCTGAAAAGAGCCGGCCCCATTCCTCTTTTGATCGCTTCTTGATATTCTGGAATCTCCTTTAAAAGTTTTAAAATATCCTCAACATATTCTGGCTTTTTCTTTTCAATTTCATTCTTTAAATAGCTGGCAACCAGATTATCTGCCGGAGTATGAACGTTCATCAAAGAAATGCCCAAAAGCCCGGCCGCGTCCACTTCCTGGTAGTTATTTCCAGTACTGGTTCTCCTGGAAACCTCGCTGATTCTTTCTTTCAAAAGGCCTTGAGCGACATTTATTGGCACTCCATACAACTCCAGCACTTCTTCCTGCAAGTGCATCACGTCATCCAAAGAAGATAAAGCCTTGCCTATAGGATGATGATTTATTACCAAATCAACCCCTCCTATCTTATCGGCCAATAACAATTCTCCTACGCCGATATCAATACCGGCCAAAACTTTTTTGACCTCTTTTTTAGAATCAAAATGAATCCTTGTGTCAGAATAAGGATTCTTTAATCTTTCTAAGTCAAACTCTTTTTTGCTTTCCTCCGGCATTTTGTCGTATCTGTCTTTTAGGCGGACTAAATTCTTCTCAACCCTTTCCTTGCCCCTTAAATCAAACTCAATCCCCATTTTTATAGCCAAATTGTAGATTTCACTTACCTTCATCTTTGTTTTGTTCTTTTTTTATTTTAGTTTTCGGAGCAATTTTATTGTACATATCTTCAATTCTATTCTCTTGTTCTTTCAAATCAGAAAACTCCCGGCGAATTCTGCCTTTTTCCCGACGAATAAACTTCCTTAAACTTTTGGGGAGCTTTTTTACTTTCATATTCTCTCTTTCTGTTAAAATTGTTTACGTTTTGCATTTTTTGCATGTTATTCCTCTGCAATAACGTTTCTTGATTCTAACATTTTTATTCGTTATTGTCCATAAATCATTTATTAAAAAATATTTCTGTATATTAATTTAAATGATAAGCTGGAGTAATGAGCTTTATCCCCGTCAAAGAATTACGCAAAAAATACCATGTCCGGCCGTCAAAAGGATTGGGGCAGAATTTTTTAGTTGACAATTCTATTCTTAATAAAATCGTATCCTCCTCTCAGGTCAAAGAAACTGACGTTGTTTTGGAAATAGGCCCCGGTACAGGAAACCTCACCCAGGAATTAATAAAAATAGTGAAGACGGTCATTGCCGTAGAAAAAGATCCCAAGATGACCGAAATTTTAAAAGAAACATTCAAAAATCTCAAAAACATTGAGATCGTCCAGGCAGATATCTTGAAGGCTAAAGAGCTAAAAATTAAAAACTATAAAATTGTAGCCAATCTACCCTTCTATTTAACGGCTCCTGTTATTAAAAAATTTTTAGAAGCGGAAAATCCTCCAAAAGACATGACGCTGGTCATCCAAAAAGAAGTAGCCCAAAGGATTTGTGTCAAAGTCCCCGACATGAATCTGCTGGCCGTTTCCGTCCAATTTTACGCACAGCCGAAAATCATATCATATATCTCAAAAAACTCTTTTTGGCCGAAACCAAAAGTCGATTCTGCAATAATAAAAATAGTTCCGAAGGAAGAACTGAGAGAAAAAGCCCTTCGCGATTTATTCTTTAAAATAGCGAAAGCCGGGTTCTCCCAACCCAGAAAACAGATAATCAATAACTTATCAAAAGGGCTCAAAGTTGAACGCGGAAGAACTGCCGAATGGTTATTGAAAAACAACATCCAACCTACCCAAAGGGCGGAGACTTTAAGCGTAGAAGATTGGATAAAATTAACAAAAAGCTTTAAAATATGATAATGGATCGACGACTTTATCTATTGTTCTCTTTCTCTCTGTTGTTCTTTTTATTTTTTGCTCAAAATAACTACGTTTTTGCCGTAAATAACCGGGTAGAAAAACAGTGCCGGCCAGGGTGCAATGGGTCCGTTCTCTCCAGGAACTGCTGGGAGGAATGTAGTGAGCTTGACCAGGACGAAAATGGCAATCAATATTGTGCAGGGATATGGGAAACAAAATGCGACAGCTGGCAGATATCGCAACAATGCCAAAGTTGGGAAAAATGCGATGGACAGATTACCTGCTATTGTTCCGGCCAGTGTTTATCAGCGCCTACCAACGTTTCCCCGGGAAACGGCGAACAAAATCTAAAACCTCCTTTTAATATCGTTTGGAACAGTACCCCTGGGGCTAATTCTTACCGTTATAAACTCGAGGGGACAAACCAGGGAACGGTAGAAGGGCCAACGGCAAACACTTTTTACTCGCCAGAGACTTGCCTTTTGAAAACTAATTCGACTCATTATTGGCAGGTTCAGGCCTGCTGCAATGCGGACGGTAAAAACTGCGGCTCTTGGAACGAAAAATGGAGCTTTAAGACAGATATGTCTCCAGAGCTCTCCTCTCCGAAATTAAATACGACCTCAACCATACCTGTCAGGCTGGATTGGTGCGATAACCCTGAAGCAAAAGCATACTTAATCCGAATTTACAGAGAAACGGGGGAAGAGTCGTTTTCTCCAATACCAATATCAAAAAGGGACGGACAACTCTCCTCGGAATATAACGATACTTTAAATTTCTTAACAAAAAATACTGATTATTATTGGGAGGTAGCCACCTGCTTGAATGAAGACGGAACCGACTGTAAACAATCAGGGTTCCAATATTACAGCCAAAGATGGAAATTTGAGACTATAGGATCATTACAGGCTACTACTCTTATATCCCCTGCTAATGACCCTGAGGGACAAACCCCTGTTGGATTACCGTTAAATCTCAATTGGGAGGGAATCCCCCGCAGTATGTCTTACTATTACTATTTAACGCCCGATATCACAGGGGACAAATTCGTGGTTGTGTCTGAAGCTAATATTGATTATGGTCGCTTAGAATTAGATAAAATTTACAAATGGAAAATTAAAACTTGCTGGGACTATGTAGGAAAAGATTGCGAGGCAAGCTATAGCCAGGAATGGTCTTTCAGGACTACAGGAATGCCCCCCGTTTTAACTGCGCCCAATGCTAATGCAACAGGCTTAACAATCCCAGTTCATTTTGAATGGGGATGGAACGACCAAAAGGGAGTGCCAGGGGCCAAGTCCTACGTCATCGAAATTTCAACCGATGAGAAGTTTAGTAAAAATATTCTCCCTAAAGATAAAGAATTAGTATCTATACCAAAAACTAATATGGATTACCCGCTTTTAAAAACGTCGACTGATTACTGGTGGAGAGTTAAAACTTGCGCTGATGATAAAGGAGAGTTTTGCGGGAAGTGGAGTGCTCCTCAAAAATTCAAAACATTTAAACTGGCCGCTCCCTCTTCTCCTTACCCGGAGAATAACGGCAGCATTTATGTCAACAGTTCCATGGGATGGAATAACGTTTCTGGAGCAAATTTTTATCAATACAAAATCGATTTTGTTTCAATGTCAGAAGAGGAGAAAAGCGGAGATTGTTCTTCTAAAATAGGCCAAGAGATTATAAGCCCTGCGATAACTAAACTTTCCGACGTTTCGCCTGACCTAAAATGCTTAGGGGGATATCAGTGGACTATCAGGTCCTGTTTAGACGAAAAATGCGATGAAGCGGGAGACTGGAGTAGTCTTTGGAATTTTACTCTTTCCCAAAAAATACCTTCTGGAGGAATAGGCAGCGGGATAGTCCCCTGCGGCAGAAACTATGACGACCCCGACACTCCTTACAACGAAAGGGAGCAATGCCAGTTCAAACACCTCTTTTTCTCCCTTCAAAATATTATTGACTTCGTTTTATGGAAGGTTGGATTAATCGTATTGGTTTTGCTGGCTTTAGGCATTGGGGTTGTCTACTACTTCTCAATGGGAGCTGCTGACACGATAAAACAGGCGAATTCAATCCTTAAATCAGCATTAAAAGGGTACATAATCGTTTTTACTTCTTGGCTTATTATTAATACAATCCTGACGCTTATGGGATTCCAGGTTGAATTTTTCGGCAAGTGGTGGAATATATCTTTTTGATTTGGTATGATAGAATAATTTAAACTAATGTCTAAACTGTTTAAAATTATCTCTCAGAATAAAAAAAGTCTTTTCCTGGTTTTGGGAATTGGCCTGTTTTTATCTTTCTTGCCGCTGCATAACGCTCAAGCTGCCGATATATGGACCGAGATATGGGATGCCGTGAAGGGGTTACCAGATTTTATTGCAGGAGAAGTGGTCTGGGTTGTCGCTTGGCCGTTCATGTTCGGGCTAATGGCAGTTCTCATTATCGGCTGTTTACTGTCTTATGCTATGTTCTTTCTTTCTTTATATCTTCTTAAGTGGGTTGCCAGCGGTTATTTAGTGACTCTGCCTTTTACCAGCGGAGGGATTGTTGATGTCGGTTGGCAAGCCACCTTGTCTATAGCTAATTTAGGATTTGTCTTAGTTTTAGTTTTTATAGCCTTAAGCACTATTTTAAGGTTAGAAAATTATGGGATGAAAAAACTTCTCCCAAAATTTATCCTCGTTATAATTTTAATAAACTTCAGTGGAGTAATTTGCGGAATGGTTGTGGATGTTGCTAACGCTATAACAAGATCGTTTCTAAACTTTGACCCGGTTTCCACTTTTAAGGGGGTGTTCACTCCTATTGATGAATTCCTGAGCGGCGCTAATGAAGTTGCACAAGGGAACGTAACAGAATTATTTAATATGGTTAAAAATTCTGTTGAGTTTAGCGGAATAGTGCAGAACGTAACAAAATTTATAGTAGCAATATTATTTGGACTCTTTTCCAGTTTTACTTTCTTCCTTTATTTTCTTCTATTTCTATTAAGATATATAGCCATTTGGATACTAGTGATATTAGCTCCCATAGCTTGGTTTTGCTGGATATTGCCTGATTTTAGAAACGTCTACCAATCTTGGGAGAAATATTTTATACAATGGGCTTTTATCGGAGTGATTGCCGGGTTTTTCTTAAAACTTGGGGCTGTAGCAGTAACCGCCCTCTCTAACCATTTTGGAACGATTTCTACTCCTGACGTAGGCGGCGGTCAAGGACAGGAAATAGTGAATATCTTTAGTTTTCTTTTTACTTCCTTAAACTCCCTTATTCTCGGCGCCGCTGTCTTAATCTTTTTGGTTGTAGGCTTTATTATTAGCCTTAAGTCTTCCGGAGGAGGAACAGAAATGGTTCTACAGTGGGGAAAAAAAGGACTAGACAATGCGGGGAATTGGGCTCTTTCCCGAGGAAAAACTTGGGCAGGAGACAGGATCGCAAGATCAGAGAGAGTCCAAAATATCGCGAACAGAATGGCGACGGCAGAAACCCCTTATTCAAGATCTACTAATAGATTAGGGAGAGCCTTTTCGGAGAGGGTTAATCCTATCTGGTCAGGGATTCGAGCCGCAGGAAAAGCTGCCGGACCAGGCATGGTTGACGCCCAAAAAATAAATATCGAAAAAGCGGAAAAAGACGTAGAGAAATCATCTGTGAATTCCACTATTTCTAAATTTAGGAGCGCAACAGACGGACCAAGCAGAGTTGGGTATATGAACAGACTGATAAAACAAAATGATCTCGACGAAGCAGTTCGTAACGGATTAGACCCAAATGAAATAGCTCGAACATTAATTGAAGCCCGCAGATATGACGCACATAGAGATATTATTAGCGCTATGCCCCATTTAGATCAGCCTCGGTTAAATGCATTAGTGGGCGCAGGAACATATGGAGATTTGGTAACAGCATACAGAGAAGAAGTTATTGACAGGGTGAAACCGGCTAGAGCAGGCAATCTTTCAGAGAGCGTTTACGAAAGAACCGCTGCTGGTATGCATGCTGCGACTGGCACTAGATCATTTGATAACCCTGAGTTATTAGAAGCAATCGTGAGAGGTTGGGATGGACGCCATTACAGCAAACTTTATGAAACCCACGGGCCAAGAGCGATAGCGGCTATCGAAGATAGGGTTAGACAATTAGCAGCTAATGCTGGTGCAGCAAATGTGGACACGTGGCTTCAGACAGCAAATCCAAGATTGTTAACCTATAAGAATTCTTCTGCGGGCAGACAATTTTTCAATATTTAATAAAAAAGGTGGACCATGGGTCCACCTTGCCTTGCCAACGATATCCCTTTACTCTCCGGTATCGAGATATTTTTTATTTGACTCTGTTTCGCCTACATCGGGGTATTTTTTGCTTGATTTTACTTCTCCGACATCAGGAAGCATATTCTCTCCGCTCATATTGTCTGAGACAGATCCCGACATACTAAGGAAATCGAGCAGTTTAGCGGTTTCTTCGCTTTTTTTAGCTTTCCTCTCTTTCCTCTTGTTTCTCTCTATCTCAGTAAGCCGATCTGCATTCTCTAGTATACGTCTGTCAATAATCTTTTGTGCTTTTTTATCTAACGCACCGCTGCTCATAGTTTTTTCTCCTTGGGTCTTTTGTCTTCAGATTTTTTATTCAAACCTTCGAACTCTTTGTCCTCGTGGGACCCCCTATAAACAGATAAGATGCGCAAGATAATTTGCTCTAGGTCTCCGCCTCCACCGCTAACCCTGACATCTCTCAGAGCTTTGCCGTCAATGCTCATGCGACGAACGATCAGATCTTCGGCGAATTTCAGAAGTTTCTCCCTCATCTTTTTGTTAGAGGCTATTTCCTTTTGCACGTCCTCAAACTTCTTGCCGGTAGCTTCCGCTATCATTTGGACGAAAGCCCCTATCGTTTCGCGGGCCATTTCCTTCTTCTTAAACTCGGCTGCTTCTGCTTCGCGCTGACTTTTTTGGACTTCTCCTCTTGCCTTAATGATTTCTGGGTCTAATTCAAAGTCCTCAACAGTCACCCTCATAAACTCAAAACCCCACCCGTCTAAAGCGCTCTGGATTCTCTCCACTTCTTTCTCCGGCAATTTGTTCTTTAGGTCAAATCCAGCGCCTTTTTCCGTTATCCCATCGTCAATGGTCAGCCCATTCAAATGACTACGGATAGCATTTTCTATCAGTCCCCTGACAGCCTCTCTCCAATTGTCTATCCTATAAATCGCCCTATAAACTCCCGTCTCTTTCTTCCCGTCGCCAGCTTCATACGGAGTGTCCGGATTTTTGATTTTCACAAAAGCCTGCGCTTTTTGCGGGGTTGCTGAACCGTCTTTAAAGTCAATTTTTATAGGAGGGACGAAAAGAGGAATAGTTAACTCCCAAACAGGAATAGCGGCTCTCACCCTCTCTACCCAAGGGATCAAAATATTAAGCCCAGGCTTGAAAGTACAGATATATTTACCGAACATCTCGACCACCCACCTTTCTTGATTGGGGACTGACTTGAATCCACCTTTAAGCAAAAAGACTATGGACGCCAAAACAACCAATCCTAGAAAAATCAAAAAAGCATTCTGTATCATAAATATCCTCCGGTTTATTTTTATTTTAAAAAGCTCTTTTGCTGAAGAATTTATTTATTCTCCAGTTTTTTGATTATAACAAACTTACGCATTTTGTCAAGAAAATGTCGTGGTTCAATAGCTTGTAACCACCCCGTGGTAAAATTTATGTATATGCCATACTCAAACAATCCTAATCTGCCCCAGGTGAGAATGCGGGCGGTAGAGCTGGTGAAATATCATCACTGGAGCATAAGAAAAGCAGCCAGGTATCTGGGGTTTTCCCATTGTGCGGTCAGGCTCTGGCTGCAAAAGAAGCCTGAATACGGATACCACGGGAGATTGGTCATCCCCACTCTCTCTTCCCGTCCGTATCACCATCCGAGAGAACTATCGGCAGAAATAATAAAGAGGATTTTAGAATTGCGGAGCGAGCGCAATCAGTGCGCCGAAATCCTGCACCATAGACTGATTAAAGAAGGTGTTTCTGTCAGCCTGTCCAGCGTCAAAAGAACGCTCAAGAGAAACAACATCAGCCGATTCTCCAAATGGAAGAAGCGGCACGAGTATTTACCGAGACCCTTGGCCGTCAATCCGGGATATCTCGTAGAGATCGACTCTGCTTGGGACGGAAGAGAAAAAGATAGGCTTTGCACCTACGCTTTGATTGACGTCTGCTCCAGGTGGGCGTATGCTCTGCCTTCAGAAAAGATCAACAGCTGGCGCAGCTGGTCCTTTTTAGAGAAAGCTAAAGCAGCTTCTCCGTTTGTTTTTAAAACCCTGCAGTCGGATCACGGCTCTGAATTCTCCAAGTGGTTCACCAAACAGATGGAGCACCAGGGCATTCTGCACCGACATAGCAGAGTCAGGAAACCGACCGACAACGGACACGTTGAAAGATTCATTCAGACGCTGCAGAGGGAATGTCTAAACAGAGCTCCAAGGAGCTTGAGATCTTGGCAAAAAGAAATACCGGAGTTTCTCCGGTACTACAATTACGAACGGCCGCACATGGGATTAAATTACCAAACACCAATGCAAGCGGTTAGAAGCTATTGACTAGAAAACAGAAAATACTCCTGGCTTCCCCCCTTTTAATTACTTTCTTAATTTGTGGTAGAATAGAGAAAGGAGTAAAATAATTAAATATATTAAATACATGCCAAAAGCATATACAAAAGAACAACTTCGGGAGCTCTATAATAAACTTCCCAAAGAGCTCCAGGAAGCAATTTTTTCTAATGAGACAGCTGAATACATAAAAAACATCTGTGAGAGGTACGAGATCAAAAAAAGCGAGGATATTTCTCTCGTAGCAAAACTCGTTGGAGACGTTTTGTTGGGTATCTCGGCAACAGACGATTTTCAAAAATCATTAGAAACGGATTTAAATATCAAAAAAGAGGAGGCAAAAAAAATATCCCAAGAAATTTATCGTTCTATTTTCTACCCGGTAAAACCGGCTATAGAACAAATAAGCGGTAAAGGGATCAACCCAGTGGCGGAAATAGAGAAAGAGATAATTTCCCCTAGCGCAATAGAAGAGAAACCCCCTACGCCTAAAAAATCTGATACTTATAGGGAACCAATTGAATAATTATGCGTTTTACTGTCCCTCAATTTATTGATTATAAGGCAAAGATAATCGGACCTTTGACTATAAAACAAGCCGTCTATATCGGAGGGGCTATTGGAACATGCGCCGTTCTTAAATTTATGCTCCCCTCTTATCTTTTTATAATGTCCTGTATTGTTTTGGGAGCGCTCTCTTTAGCCTTAGCTTTCTTAAAAATAAATGGCAGGGATTTACCCACAGTCTTGGGTAATTTTTTAACCTTTTCTATTTCTCCCAAAATGTATATCTGGAGAAAAGCTGAATCGCCGATAATGGTTTTTAAAAAGGAGGAAAAGAAAAAAGAAGCCCCGGAAGAGGAATCTATCTTAAGGGTCGCTTCAAAAAGCAGGCTTAAAAACTTACAAACCCAAATTGAAACTAAAACCAAGTAATTTATGGCCCAAGGAAGTACTCAACAATTTTTAGAGATAGACCGGATAAAACAAGGCGTTGTTGTTTTAAGAAACAAATCTTTAAGAGGGGTAGTCATGGTTTCCTCTCTGAATTTTGCTTTGAAATCAGACGAAGAACAAAATGCCATTATTTACCAATTTCAAAACTTCTTAAACTCTCTCGATTTCCCATTAGAAATAGTCGTCCAGTCAAGGAGGCTGAATATAACGGGATATTTGGATAAGCTGAAAGATTTAGAAAGGGCCCAGAAGAACGAACTTTTAAAAATGCAGACAGCCGAATATCAGAAATTTGTAAGGGATCTTATTGCCGGAGGAGCAATTATGTCAAAAACGTTCTACGTGGTAGTCCCCTTTACCTTGGTGGAAATACCAGGAATGGGAGGAGGTAAAAAAAGGGAAGGAGCAACTACAGAGCCGACCGAAGAGCAGTTTCAAAGAGCCAAGTCGCAACTGTGGCAAAGAATGGAGTTTGTCGCTTTAGGGCTCAGGAGATGCGGCCTCCAGTGCGTCCCGTTGAACACTTCCGAACTTATTGAATTATTCTGGAGCCAATATCATCCGGAAGAAGCCGAAGTGGGATATTACCCGGAAATACCTCCAGAAATATTAGAATAAATATGATAAGTTTTCCATTTTCAAAAAGAAAAAAAACAGAGGAGGAGAGAATTTTTGAAGCTCCAACGATAAGAGCGGCGGATATCATTGCCCCCTCTTCGATTTCAATTTCGGCCGATTCTTTAAAATTAGGCAAAAGATTTGCCAAAGCTTTTTTCATTTTCTCTTACCCAAGATATCTGAGCACGGCCTGGTTTTCCCCCGTTATCAATCTTGATACTCCGATGGACATAGGTTTCCATATCCACCCGGTTGAAACCGGCCAGGTTTTGAAAGAATTAAGAAAAAGAGTAACTGAAGTCCAGGCAGAAATTATGGAAAGAGAAGAAAAAGGATTGATAAGAGACCCGACCCTGGAAATAGCCTATCGGGATTTGGAAGACCTAAGAGACAGGCTCCAGACCGCCCAGGAAAGAATGTTTAACTTTGGCCTTTATCTCACTGTTTACGGAGAAACCGAAAAAGAGATAAAAGATATTGAAGTAAATTTAAGATCCATTCTGGAATCAAGGCTTATATATATCAAACCTGCTCTTTATCAGCAAAGAGCCGGATTTAACAGTAGTTTGCCTTACGGCTTAGACCAAGTCCAGGTCCACACAAAGATAAATACCGGGCCTCTTTCCAGCACCTTCCCATTTGTATCTTTTGATTTGAGCTCTAATGAGGGCATTCTGTATGGAATCAACAGGCATAATAACTCCCTGATACTGTTCGACAGGTTCAGCCTGGAAAATGCCAACTCTGTGATATTCGCCAAATCAGGTTCCGGTAAAAGTTATGCCGTAAAACTTGAAATTCTAAGGTCTTTAATGCTTGGAGTTGACTGTATCATTGTTGATCCGGAGAATGAATATCAGTTTTTATCAGACGCTGTCGGAGGGTCTTTCTTTAATATATCTCTGGCCGCCCCAAACCATATTAATCCTTTTGATTTACCGACTCCCAGAGAAGATGAAAAAGCAGAGGACGTTTTAAGGTCAAATATCATTAACCTAGTGGGATTGTTAAGACTTATGCTTGGAGGTTTAACTGCGGAAGAAGACGCAATTTTAGACAGGGCCCTGACAGAAACCTATGCCGCAAAAGACATTACTCCCCAAACCGACTCGACAACCTGGAGAGAAAGAGTTCCTTTAATGGAAGATTTAGAACAAGTTCTCGAAGGGATGGAAGGAGCAGATTCTCTGGTCAAAAGAATCAGAAAATTCACCAAAGGAACCTTTGCTCAGTTTTTCAACCAGCCGACCAATATTTCAATGGACAAACCCTTTGTTGTTTTTGGCATCAGAGACATGGAAGACGAATTAAGGCCTATGGCGATGTTTATCATTATGAGATACATCTGGAACAAGGTTAGGTCTGAATTAAAAAAAAGAATCCTGGTTATTGATGAAGCCTGGTGGATGATGAGAAACGAGGATGGAGCTTCCTTTTTGTTCGGAATATGCAAAAGAGCCAGAAAATATTGGTTAGGAGTAACCACAATAACTCAGGACGTAGGAGATTTTATGAAATCCAGCTACGGACAACCGATTATTACTAATTCTTCTCTTCAGTTCTTGATGAAGCAGAGTTCTGCGACAATGGATATTGTCCAAAAAACTTTCAACTTAACGGAGGAGGAAAAATATCTTTTGATAGAAGCTGAGGTCGGGGAAGGAATGTTTTTCGCCGGGCAAAAACACGTTTCGATCAAAGTGGTGGCTTCTTATACCGAAGACCAGATCATCACTACTGCCCCAGAAGAGGTTTTAAAAATAAGACAAGCTAAAGGCATATGATAGGTTTTTCGCCAAAAGGAGCATTAGAAGCAGTCTTGGTTTTTCCTGTTATGTTTATTATCGCCCTGACTATCGATATTGTCGGGGTTGTTCTAATATGTTTTGGGTTAGATGATTTTGGAATATTAGATATTGTCGGCCTTATTATTTTTGGAACTTGGGTTTTTGCCCGTTCTGGAGGAGAAAAAAATCTTAGTGATCAGAAGTCGGTGTCTACAACGAAAGAAAAATCAGCCGCAATTAAAAAACAAGGAACCACATTATTAAAAAGACTGGGAAGGGTCGGTTTAAGAGCTGGCTTGATCGCCATCCTTGAATTTATCCCCTACATAGGAGCTATATTATTCGGCTGGACTATTGTGGTGGTAATTGAATTTTTTTCAGATGTGCAGAGTTTCAGTATGGAAACCGGAGAATAAGCCTCTTGCCGAGAAGAGCAATAAATCATATTATATACTAAGATGTTATTAAATATTTTTTCAAATAAAAAAAATCAGGGAATCGTATCCCTTCTTCTCGTTTCTTTTATTTTTCTCTTGCCCTTGATAGCTAACGGGAAGACCGAAGTTGAATGGCCTTCTATCCCTAACCCCGGTGGGGGCGTAATGACAATTACCGACCAAACGACCCTCCCGGAATTAGTTTCTTATCTGTTCACTTTTTCAATAATGATAGCTGGCTTAGCTGCTTTTTCTATGTTGGTCTATGGAGGGTTAAGATATCTTACTTCGGCCGGTAACGCTGCTACCCAGAAAGATGCCAGAGACACCATCACCTCCGCGATTGTCGGCCTTTTGCTTCTTTTGGGATCTTATTTACTACTCCAATTGATAAATCCTGATATTCTGATTCTAAAGCCTCTCAATCTTTGATTAGAGCCGCGGTTTTATTATTATTTTTCTGTCCGGCTCTTCTCCTGAACTTTCGGTAATAACGTCTGATCTATCAGCCAGTTCCATATGTATAATTCTTCTTTCATAAGCAGACATAGAAGAGAGAGTTCTCTCTTTTTTTGTTAGAGAAACGTCATCTGCAACATTCCTGGCTAATTCTTTGAGATATTCCGCCTTTTTCTTTTTGTAATCATTTATATCCAGGTCTAAATAAAAATTCTCGTCTTTTTTTTCTAAGTTGGAGACCTCCTGTCCGACTATCTTTCTCCTCAAAATAGCCCTTAAGAGATACTGAATTTCAAAAAGGGTCTGCCCTCCCTCTCCTATTAGGATTTGGGGCTCTGTTGTTTTTAAAGAAACAGATAGCGTTGATTCGTCCTGCGACAAAGACTCAACCTCAACCTCAAAAGTAGTCTTTCTAAAAAACTCCTCAATAAATTGTTTTATTTTTTGTAAATCGTTTTTGGTTACCATGTCACTTCGGAGACTTCTTCAAAATAAAATACTGTTGGACTATGGAGAATAAAGACGTGACTACCCAATAAATGCCTATAGCGGCCGGCAGTTTCCAGAGAATAAAAACAGTAAAGATAGGGAGAATAAAAAGCATCTGGCTTTGCATTTTATCTGAAATTTGGGACGAGGATTTTTGATCTTTCTTAACGGTGGGCGTCATCATCTTTGTCTGAATAAACTGAGTAATTCCTGCTATAAAAGCCAAAGCTATACTGGCTTGGGAAAGATTAATCAACCCCAAGAAAGAAGGATCAATGACCCCGGGGTTCGGAACAAAACTGTATAGGTTTGACATAGAACCAGGCTGGAATCCTCTCCAAAAAACCTGATATAAAGCGAAAAGTATGGGGAGTTGGATAAGAAGGGGCAAAAAACTGCCGAAAGGATTTATTTTAGCTTCCTTATAAAGACCCATCATTTCCTTCATTTGTCTCTCTTTATCATCTTTGTATTTTTTCTGTAATTCTTGGACTTTCGGCTGTATTTCAGACAAAACCTTTTGGGATCTTATTGATTGAGCCATCAAAGGGTAAAGGATCAACCTGATAACCAGAGTTAGAACGATTATGGCTATCCCGAAATCGTGGCCCGGGAGATATATATAAAATAAAATAAGCAGATTTAAAAGCGGCTGGTATAAAACCGCTTTGAAAAAAGATTTTAATAAAGCTCCTATTGAACCCATAATTTTGAACGTAGTGAAAAAATATCCCTAGAGGTATAATTTTGAACGTAGTGAAAAAATATCCCTAGAGGTATAATTTTGAACGTAGTG
>CAZPAG010000005.1:0-26356 GCA_964584545.1 uncultured Candidatus Saccharibacteria bacterium | reverse complement strand
AACTTCGTTACAAATTATCCCTGGAAATATAATTTTTACGTATCTTTTATCCTATATAAAAAATAAAGGTTAGTCAATTCCACAAGCTTTCCACAAGATATCCACAGAAATGACGATTTCTACGGGAATTTACATTCTCTCGGCTTTCTGTATATAATAGAGGGTAGCCGTATTGGCACAATTATGACAAACGAAGAGCTTTGGCAAACAGTTTTAGCCCAGGTGCAATTAAACATCTCTCAAGCGAATTTTGCGACCTGGTTCAAAGAAACCGGCATCACTTCTCAAAAAGAAGGGGAGGTTGTTATTTCTGTCCCAAATACCTTCGCTAAAGAGTGGTTTGAACAGAAATACAACAAATCTATATTTAAAATTTTACACGATCTAAAAACGGAAATTAAAAACGTACGGTACGACGTCGGGAAAACCGAGCCGAAAATGGCGAGGAAGAGTTTTCCTTCTTTCCCAGACGCGGGCCAGCTCGAATTCCAAGAATTCAAGACAGACAAAGAAACAAATCTCAATCCTAAATATACTTTTGAAAACTTTATAGTAGGCCCTTTTAACGAACTCCCTCATGCAGCGGCCTCTGCCGTAGCCCAAAAGCCAGGACAAATATATAACCCTTTGTTTATCTACGGAGGAGTAGGGCTCGGTAAAACCCACCTTTTGCAGGCGATAGGGAATGAAGTTTTAAAAACATCTCCAAAAAAGAAAATCCAATATATTCCGTCTGAAAAGTTCACTGCCGGAGTAGTGGTTTCAATCAAAAACCACGAGATGGAAGAATTCCGTGCAAAACACAGGGCAACTGACGTTTTAATTATTGACGACGTCCAGTTTTTAGCCGGGAAAGAAAAGACCCAGGAAGAATTCTTCCACACCTTCAACGCCTTATACGAAAAAGGGAAACAAGTGATTCTCTCCTCTGACAGGCCTCCAAAATCAATTCCGGCCCTTACCGAAAGGCTAAGGTCTCGTTTTGAGGGAGGGATGATAGCGGATATTTCTTACCCCGATTTTGAATCCCGGGTCGCCATTCTAAAGACAAAATGCCAAGAAAGAAAAATTGAATTTTCTGAAGAAGTTTTGAGCTATATCGCCTCTAATATCCAAAAGAATATCCGAGAGTTAGAGGGAGCTTTAAACCGGCTGACGGCTTACAAAAAAATGAATAATCAGCCCATAACCCTTGATTCTGTTAAATCTCTACTCAAAAACCTCATCTCAACCCCAAACAAAATAGTCAGCCCTAAAAAAATCATCCAAATGGTTGCTGAGTTTTACGACTTAAAGGAAAAAGAAATCCTTTCTGAATCAAGAAAAAAAGAGATAGTAAGGCCTAGGCAGGTTGCCATGTTTTTGTTGAGAAACGAACTTAAAAACTCCTTCCCTTTTATCGGGAGAAAGTTCGGGGGGAAAGACCACACCACGGCTATCTACGCCTTTGAAAAAATAAAGAAAGAGGCGGAGGATAACGAAAAACTTCTTGATGAAATCAACTCCATAAAACAACATATTTATGGAGAATTTAGCTAATTTTAGTTGTTAACAAACGAATGGGCAGGTCTGTATAAAAACTGTGGACAGAAATAGTACAAAAAAAGAAAATAGTTTTTTACAAAATTATCCACAACCAATCCATTCTCCGTTTTGTTCGGGAAAGCTAAATAAAAAATACTTTTCCACACAACCAACAACAACAATATTTATATATAAGATATAAAAAAAACGACGTAATATATAAATAACGGCGTAATAAAAAATAATTTCGGAAAATTTAAAAAAATGAAAATTACGATTCTAAAAGAAAAATTAAAAGAAGGGATTAATATTATAGAAAGAGTGCCGGCGAAATCTACCACGCTTCCTATTTTGAATAATATTTTAATTAAAACAGAAAAAAACTTCCTCAATTTGTCCGCGACTAACCTCGAAATAGGAATTAAGTGGTGGTCTTTGGTGAAAACCGAGAAGGAAGGAGAAATTCTAATCCCAGTTAGGATCTTCTCTAATTTTATAAACCTCCTTCCCAACAAACCGGTTACTTTGGAGGTCAAAAACCTAATTTTAAACATAGAGTGCGATAATTATAAAACCCAAATTAAGGGGTTTAACCCAGAAGAATTTCCTTTGATTCCTAAAATAGAGGGAGGGGAAGTCTTTAATATAGATAGCTCTGTTTTTTCCCAAAGTTTAAGCCAGGTAGTTGATATCGCCTCTTTGTCTGTAACCAGGCCAGAGATATCTGGGATATATTTCTCTTTCCAGAAAAATTTAATTAAAATAGCTGCGACGGACAGCTTCCGCCTGGGAGAAAAGAAGATGTTTGTTAACTCTCAACTGAACAAAGAGTATTCTTTGATTCTCCCGCAAGGAGCCGCAAAAGAAATTATAGGTATTTTTAGCGAGAAAAACTTGATTCAGTCTAATTCTCCGAAAGATCTCAAAATCTATTTTTCTCCCAATCAGGTTTTGTTTGAAAAATCTCTCCAAGAAACCCCTCATCCCCACGTCCAGATAATTTCACGCCTTATCGAGGGAGAATTCCCGAATTATCAAGAAATAATTCCTAAAAAATGCGAGACCAAGGTTGTTTTTCAGAAGAATGAGTTTTTAAACCAGATAAAATCAGCAGCTCTTTTCAGCGGCAAGGTCAGCGAAGTCAAATTAAAAGTGAAGCCGAAGGAAAATAAAATAGAGGTCACCAGCCAAAGTCCTGATTTGGGGGAATATTACAGTTTTTTATCCGGAGAGGTCAAAGGGAAAGAGGTATCAGCCTCTTTCAACTACAGGTTTTTGATAGAGGGGCTTATAAATATCCAGGGGCAAGAAGCCGTCTTTGAGCTGAACAACGAGGAAGGCCCGTCTGTTCTGAAATCAGCAGAGGACGAAAACTATATCTATGTTGTCATGCCTGTGAAGACGACATAAGGCTGAAAGACATTACTCCGGTTTCAAAAAAGCCTCTTTAGGATATTTTAACAGCGCCTTTTCCATAAAAGAATGGAAGATGGGGCCTGCGACAGTGGCTGCGGGCTGTCTCCTTGTCATTGGTTCGTTATTATTATTCCCCACCCAAACACCGACAGAGATGGACGGTGTATATCCAAGAGCCCAGCAGTCTTTAAAGCTGTCCGTTGTCCCTGTTTTTGCCGCCACCTGATAGTTTTCAAAATATAGATGGGATCTGGCTCCAAACATCGGGGCCCTAGATTCGTTGTCTGATAAAATATCATTAATCATTCTGCTGACTTGGCTGGAAAGAACTCTTTGAGGAGTTTTTTCATTTTTTTCAACGACATTCCCTTTGCTGTCTTCTATTTTTAAAATAAAAACCGGGGGGACTTTCAAACCATCATTAGCAAAAACTCCATAAGCCGAAGTCATTTCTATCAATTTGACTTCCCATCCTCCCAAAACAATAGAGGGCCCGTAGGGGGGGGTTAAAGTATTAATCCCTAAGTCTTGGGCCGTTTTGATAGAGTCTTCTATCCCTGCTAAATTTAATAAAACTTTAACGGCAGGAACATTTAAGCTTTGAGCCAGAGCTCTTCTCAGGGTGACAGCTCCCCTGAACAGTCCGTCATAGTTTTGGGGGACATAGTCTTTCCCTCCCCACTCTCCAAAATTAGTTAACTCGTCAATCACTACCGTGTCTCCGGTATACCCCTTTTTAAAGGCGGTTGCGTAAACAAAAGGCTTAAAAGCAGATCCTGGTTGGCGTCCCGGATTTCTTTCTGTCCCTATAGCGACGTTAAATTGAGGGTCAAATAAACAATTTTTACCGGAGATACACCCTTCGGGATAAGATTCTCCGAAGTAATATGCGGAGCCGACTAAGGAAAGAACTTCTCCCGTTTTTGGGTCTATAGCGACCAAGGCTCCATTATAGGCGTTATAAACGTTATCTCCCTCTACCCCGTCTTTAACAATTTTTTCTGCCTGTTCTTGCAGGGACCAATCTAAGCTGGTGTAGACTTTTAATCCCCCCTCCATTAAGAAATCGTTGCCGTATTTTTCTTCAAGATAGTTTTTTACCCATAAAGTAAGATGAGGAGCTTTTATTGAATGAGACACGTCTGCAAAGCTTATTTCTTCTTTTTTCGCAGCTTCGGCCTCCTCCTCGGTTATAAATTTTTCTTGGGTCATTCTGCTTAGAACATAGTCTTTACGCCCCAGAAGCTCATCTTTATAGTCTCCGTAAGGAGAAAGGTGACTAGGAGACTTTATCAAGGAAGCCAAGATAGCGATTTCCGGCAAAGAAAGCTCAGAAACGCTTTTTTTAAAATATGTTTGACTGGCCGCCTCCACCCCGTAAGCGTTTTGCCCGAAAGGGACTTGGTTCAAATACCACTCGAGGATTTGGTCTTTTGAATAACGCCTGTCAAGCTCTATCGCTAAAATAATTTCTCTTGTTTTTCTCTCTGCTGTTTTTTCTGTCGTCAAAAAAGCCGACCGTATCAACTGTTGAGGGATAGTAGACCCTCCATAAATAGGCAGTCCTATCTTCAGGTCGGCAAAGATAGCCCTTAAGACCCCCCTGATATCTACTCCGAAGTGGTTATAAAAATTAGCGTCTTCGGCAGCGATTACGGCCTCTTTCATCTTCTCTGGGACTTTTCCTAAAGGGACCCATGTTCTTTTTTCTTCTCCATATATCTCATACAGCAGAACTTCGCCGGTTCTGTCATAAATTTTAGTAGATTGAGGAATCCTTCTTTCCGTAAATTTTTCCGGACGGGGAAAATCTTTTACATAATAAAAAAACAAAGCCAAAGAAAGGGTGAGGCACAGTAAAGCGGCGGATCCTAAAATTTTAATAGGGGAAAAACGTTTCCCCCCTTTCCCCTTAAATATTTTTAAAAAAGATAGTTTTTTAGCCATTTATTTCGTCTTTTTGTTGAGACAACAACCCTATTATCATAACAATAACAGGGAGTTTTTACAAAAGAGGCCTAATATAATATAATACAGAAATATGACGGACGTTAATCAAAAGAAAATTGAAGAGGTCCTGTTCCGCGGAGTGGATAAAATATACCCCAACCAAGAGGCTTTAGGAAAAACCCTTCTTTCTGGAAAAAAGCTGAAGATATATTGCGGATATGACCCTACGGGGCCAGTTCTCCACTTGGGGCATTTGATTACTATCAAAAAATTAGCTCAATTTCAGAAACTTGGCCACGATATCATAATGCTTATAGGAGATTTCACCGGGATGATAGGAGATCCTACGGAGAAGATTTCTACCAGAAAAAGGTTATCTAGAGAGGAGGCTTTATCCAACGCTAAAAATTATCAAAGGCAGGCAGGTAAATTTATTAATTTCAACGGTCCAAATCCTGCCAAGATTCTATTCAACAGCTCCTGGCTTGATAAATTAAAGTTTGACGAATTAATCTCCCTGGCCGCTAATTTCACTGTCCAGCAAATGATAATTAGGGATTTTTTTCAAGAGAGGATAAAAAACAAAAACCCTATCTTTTTACATGAGTTCTTATATCCTTTGGCTCAGGCCTACGATAGCGTTGCTATGGACGTTGACCTGGAAATAGGAGGAAGCGATCAGATTTTTAATATGCTTTGCGGAAGAGACTTAATGAAGGGGCTGAAAAATAAGGAAAAATTCGTTATGGGTTTAAAACTACTAGTTGATCCTACTGGAAAAAAAATGGGCAAAACCGAAGGAAATTTGGTCAGCTTGAATAGTGATCCGGGAGATATGTATGGCAAGATTATGTCGTGGCCGGATGGAATCGTCGGTCTCGGTTTTGAGCTTTTAACGGATCTGTCGGTAGAAAAGATTAGAAAAATTATGGGGGAATCCCATCCGAGAGAGTCCAAAGCCCTACTGGCCAGAGAGGTTGTTCTTTCTTGCCACGATAGGAAAACAGCCGCTTTCGCCGAGAAAGAGTTTGATAAGGTCCATAAAGAGAGGGGGCTTCCGTCGGAGATTCCGGAGATTTCTGTAAAAAATAAAAAAATTTCTCTTCTGGATCTTCTGGTCGAGGTGAAATTGGCGCCGTCCAAAGCTGAGGCTAAGAGATTAATCCTTCAAAATGGGGTGAAAATAGACGGGGAGATTGAAAGCGATTGGAAAAAGACGATAAATATTGATAAAGAGATTATTGTCCAGGTCGGGAGAAGAAAATTCTTCAAGGTAAAGTAAAAAACACCGCCGATAAGGCGGTGTTCTCATTTAAAATCAAATTCAAGAATTATTCGAGCTCTTCCTCTTCCTCTTCCTCGGGCTCTTCTGTCTCTGTGTCGTCCCCTTCGTAAGGAGTCGGATTTTCGTCTTCGTAAAACATAATTTTTGGTTAAAATCTGTTTTTATTATCGACCTTTCAGGTCTTCCTATTTGGGTATTATATTTTTTAAAGAAATATTGTCAAGCCCCTTTTTACACCCCCCCTTTGAGGACGTATGTAACGGCTATAGCTAAGGCATCTGCAGCATCGTCTGGCTTCGGGATTTCCTTTAATTTTAGCAAAGTTTTGATTCTTTTCTGAACCCTGGGTTTTTCTGCCCATCCGTAGCCGGTAATTGCCATTTTTGCCTGAAGCGGAGTGAATTCTATGACTGGTATCTTGTTTTTAGCTGCAGTTAGCAATATTACTCCTTTAGCCTGGCTAACGGGGATAGCTGTTTTTAAATTTCTAAAAAAATAAAGGCTTTCTACAGCCAAGATTTCAGGTTTGTGTTTTTTTATCAATTTACTTAAGTCGTTGTTTATCTTTTTTAAACGTTCCGAAGGGGCGACAGAAGGGAGCGTTTTTATCATGCCGTAATCTAAGCATTTGAAAGATTTCTTGTTTTTTAATCCGCCATCATGGAATGTTTCAATCACGCCGTAGCCAGTGCTAGCTGTCCCCGGATCGATTCCGATTATAATCATAGATATAGTATTAAAATTTTTAACTCTCGTTAGAAATTATCTGCGGATAATTTTAAATTAGAATAGACTCCCTGGACGCTGTCCAATTCGTCTAAGGCGTCAAAAAGTTTTTGGCATCCCTCTTTCTTCTTTTCTTCTACGGAAACCTCCTCTTTCGGAACCCAATCCAAGGAGGCGGAGTCTGCTTTTAAGCCTTTTTCCTCCAGAGATTTTTTAACATTTTCCAAGTTTTCTATTTTTGTATAAATGTCTAGAACATCGTCTTGGCTGTAAATATCTTCTGCTCCTGATTCAATGGCCATCATTTCTATCTCTTCTTTATCTTGGAGGCTCGGTTCTTGAGATTTGATATTTACGGAAATGCACCCTTTTTTATCAAACATCCACTTCACTCCTCCTTCCCCGACCAGCTTTCCCCCAGCTTGGTTCAGGACCTGTTTTATCTCGCCCAGCGTTCTATTTTTATTATCTGTGATCCCCTCAATAATTACGGCAATTCCGCCTGGCCCGTAAGCTTCAAAAACAACCTCTTCAAGGATAGCCCCCTCTTTTCCTCCGACAGCCTGCTCAATAGCCCTTTCAATGTTGTCTTTTGGCATATTAAGCTCTCTCGCTCTCCCTATGGCCGCTTGCAGCTTGATATTAATCACAGGGTCTGCTCCTCCTTGTTTTACGGCAACCGAAACCATCCTCGCCATTTTCGAGAACATTTGGCCTCTTTTCTGGTCCGTAAGCTCTTTTTGGTGTTTTATGGTTTTAGCGTGGGAATGCCCCGACATAGTAAGTTTATCCTTATTGTAGCAGATTTTTATTTTTAAGCGAAGCGAGAAATCAAGGTTCTCGCGAAGCGAGGTTCTTATTTTGTTGCAAATTTTTGATTAATAAGATTGTTATTCCGGCCAAAACAGCAATAATAGAAGATATTAATAACGGGAGAAACGATTTTGGAGAATTTTGGGCCTGTTCTCCAATTGTCGCCAACTCCTTATCGGCGATTTTCTCTTTTGCTCTTCCATCATCCTCTTTCTCCTCGAAATCTTTTTTATTCTCTTCTCCTGGAGTCGGAACGCCCCAGTCCCATTTTTCTCCCAAAAGGCCGTAAGATTGGCCTAAAAGAGCTTTATCGTAAGATATTTCGCTTACTGCTCTGCCATTTGGGTCCAAAAGACGTAAACCGTCGCCGTCATTGTTTAAAACTATTTTTGTTGTTGTCCTATAAATAACGAAAAAACCTCTGTCGCCGATTTTTGTCTTTTCGGGAAAAACATAAGAGGTTGTTTTTCCGACCGTGTCGGTGATTTTCCACCCAGACAGGTCAACTTCAAAAGTATTTCCGTTAAAAATTTCAACCCATTCTTCTTCAGCGTCTTCTCCTTCTGGCGAAGGAAGTATTTCATTAAAAATAATGCCGGAAGGATAAATTAATTGTTCTTTTTTGTCGTTTCCTTGGAGGAGGGACTCTTTTCCTTCTGGAATAACCGGCGATGCTAATGCTGTCTTCTCACTATTTTTACTTTTTGGGGTGCCACATTCCTCTTGGCTGTTATGCCACTCTTCTCCAGAAGAATCTCTTTCCATTGTTTGTTTAGTCTTGTTGTTTCCGGCGAACCACCCTTCTTCGCAATTCACAGAGTCTATTAAATTGTTTGAATTGTCAGAAAGTTCTATCTTTTCTCCGTCATTTTTCAGAGTTCCTTTATAAATCAAATCAGCCTTAATGCTCGGGACAGAGTTATCGTCTGTCCTTTCTAAAAGATAGAAGCCGTACGGGGGGATAGACCCTTTTAAATTAATAGACAAAGACCCAATAGTGTTTTTCAGAGTCCACCCTTCAATAGATATGGTGTCGGGGCTGTTGTTATATAGCTCAATCCATTCGTCGTAGGAAGAATTTTCAGTCCCCATCCAGGCAACCTCGTTTATTATTGCCGATGGGCTCTCTGCCGCCAAAAAAAGAGGAAAAAGGAAAACAAAAAGGAGGAATGCTGCCCCTCTTGACAAATTTGACATAATATATTAGAATATGGGAGCAGATAAAATAGTAGCCTGTTTTATCTGGCGTTAACAATTTAACCCTAAAACTGGGGGTCTGGAGTTTTTCTTAGCCGGATAGCCCGGGTAATGCTGGACTACTCCTCGGAAAAAATCTAAACTTAGTTCCTAACACTAACGTTTGGCCCCCAATTTTAGGGTTTTTTGTTTATTTTTCTACCGCCTTTTCCACTTCTTCTAACGTTGTCTCCCCTTCCAAAACCTTTATCAGTCCGTCTTGGTACATTGTTACCATCCCTTTTTTGATAGCTTTCTCTTTCAGGGCGGCGATGGAAGGGTTCGTTAAAATGAATTTTTCCATATCGTCGTCAACTAAAAATATCTCAAAAATTCCAATCCTGCCGCTATACCCGCTGGAATTACAGTACTTACATCCCTTTCCTTCAGGGATTTTTATTTTGTCGGTGATTTTTGGGATTTTTACTCCGCTTGGCAATCCTTTCAGCCCGGCTTTTATCTTAGTTAAATCTTGTGACGAAACAGCTTCAAGCCTCGAACATTTTTTACATATTTTTCTGATTAATCTCTGAGCGACGGCCATATTTATCGCCGGGCCGATATTTGAAGTTTTAGCTCCCAAGCTGGTAAGCCTAACAACGGTTCCTGCAGCATCATTAGTATGCAGAGTAGTCAAAACTAAATGGCCGGTTAAGGCGGCTTGAAGCGCGATGTCGGCAGTTTCTAAATCTCTTATTTCTCCAACCAAGATAACGTCAGGATCCTGTCTCATTATCGATTTTAGGCCGGAGGCAAAGTCATACCCTTTTTGGGGATCTGTTTGAGTTTGGGAAACTCCTTTTAAATGATACTCTATAGGATCTTCAATGGTGATTATCTTAATTTCTGGGCTTTGGATTTTTTTTAAAAAAGCGTAAAGGGTGGTTGTTTTACCAGAACCGGTAGGACCGGTTACGATAATCATCCCGTTCGGCTTTTTAATCTCCTTCTCAAAAGTTTTTAGAAGGTCGTCTCTTAGTCCCAGAGCTTCCATGTCAAACAGGCTTTTTGGGTTCAAAATTCTTAAAACTATTGTTTCTCCATGCTCAGCGGGCAAGGTAGAAGTTCTGATTTCTATTAATATTTTTTTAAACGAAACAGAAAAACGGCCGTCTTGAGGCCGGCCGCTTACATTCATCTTAATTCCAGAGATGAGTTTAATTCTGGAAAGTAAATTTTCGTATACCTTTGCCTCTAAAAAAAGAATATCTTGTAAAACTCCGTCAATCCTGGCTCTCATCTTCGCCCGCTCTTCTTCGGGCTCTATATGAAGATCGGAAGCATCCAAGAATATGGCTCCGCCCAGTATAATCTCTAAAGCCTTGCTGACCTCCTTGGATAGATAGAAAGTAACCTTTTCCTTGAAGTCGGAAAGACTTTTTATTTGTTTCTCAATTTCTTCTATACTTTGCGGAGATATCTCTATTTCCCCTGTTATTTTCTTTGAAACTTCCGTCATAAAAGATTAGAATTAAAGTAGAGCTTTATCCAGCTTAATTTATATTGCGAATTTAGTCAACTTTTGATGAATAAAAAATATTTAACCGTTAGCCCGTCTCAAACAAAAGAAATAGCCAGAAAACTAGCCAAAAGATTTCTGGACAGACTTCCTGAAAAACAATCCTTTATTCTTGGTTTAAAGGGGGATTTGGGAGGCGGGAAGACAACATTTTTGCAGGGATTTGCCGAAGGATTAGGAATCAAAGAGAAAATCACTAGTCCGACATTTGTCATTGCTAGAAGGTTTGGTTTCCCATCTTCAGGCAAAGAGGGTATAGAATTTAGAAATTTTTATCATTTTGATTGTTATCGTATTAGAAATCCTAAAGAAATACTAAGTTTAGATTTTGTAAAAATTATTTCCGACCCTCGGAACATCGTAGCCATTGAATGGCCGGAAAGAATTAAGAAGTTATTACCCAAGGGAATCTCTCTGATAGGATTTAAATTCATAGATAAGAGGACGAGAAAAATTATGATAAGATTAAAAGATGCCAGACAAAACTCAGTCTAAAAAAGAAGTTTTAGTGATTATTGATTCAAATTCCATAATTCACAGGGCTTATCATGCTTTGCCTCCGCTGACCACTAAGAATGGAGAATTAGTTAACGCAGTTTACGGATTTTTACTTGTCTTCTTAAAAGCAGTCAAAGATTTCCATCCGGAGCTCATTGCTGCCGCTTTTGATCTCCCTTTACCTACTTTTCGTCATAAAAAGTATGACGGGTATAAGGCAAAAAGACCGCCGACTCCAGAAGATTTGCGCTCCCAAATATCGGCAGTTAAGGAATTTTTAAATGTTTTTTCAGTCCCGATTTTTGAGAAAGAAGGATATGAGGCGGATGATATCGTCGGCACTATAGCCCAAAAATCAGCCAGCAGTAGGAAGGCCTTAGAAATAATTATTTTAAGCGGGGATTTAGATTCTCTTCAATTGGTAGGACCCAGAACGAAAGTTTACTCTCTCAAAAAAGGCATTAAGGATGTTATCTTATATGACGAAGAGCAGGTCAAAGAAAGATTCCAAGGATTAAGCCCGGAGCAAATTTTAGATTTTAAATCTTTAAGGGGAGATCCTTCTGATAATATCCCGGGCGTTAAAGGGATCGGAGAAAAGACAGCCATAGGACTTCTTTTAAAATTTGCCAGTCTGGAGAATATTTATAAAAAGATAGAAAAAGTCCCCGGAGATTTTAAAAAAAATACTAGAGAGCTTTTGATAAAATATAAAGATCAAGCGTTCCTCTCTGAGTTTCTCGTCCGGCTTGAAAAAAACGCACCCATAGATTTTAACTTAGAAAATTGTATGTGGCTGGATTTTGACGAGAAAGAGGCCTCCCGTCTTTTAGAAAAGTTCGAATTTTATAGCTTGATAAAGAGACTGCCAGAGCTTAAAAAAAGAGAAGAAAAACCCGTGAGAGAGAATTTAAGACTGTTGTAAATTATGGCAGGAGGCCATCTGTTTTCGGGCAGTTAAAAATGGTAGAATCAAGCAAAGAAATAAATAGCAGATAAAACAGGAGAAAAAGTTTTATTAGATGGTTGTAAAATATGGGAGAGGAAATTAACGAAGAAATTGTTAAGGAATTGATGAAAATAAAGGGCGAGGCCCGGGGAGTCCATCTTAAAAACGACGGAGATTTTGTTTTAAAGGAGAAGGGCAAAGAAGGTATAGAAAAATTAGAGAGAGAACTGGAAAAATTAGGATGCCCTATCAAATATGGGGAGATAAACCAGTTCGATTTTTATCCGGCGGGAATGAGAATAGTCTCTCTGCTGGCTATCAAAAAAACATTTGGCTGGCCGAATGAAAAAATAGAAGAGCTGGGGACTTATGCGATGCAGGTCTCTTGGATAATCAAGCTCTTTGCGAAATATTTCTTTTCGATTGAAAGGACTTTTAAAGAAGCTTCAAAAATCTGGTCAAAGTATTTCACTATCGGAGAAATAGAAGTCGGAGATTACGATCTGAGTAAAAAATATGCAGTTTTAAAATTAAAAAATTTTAATCTTCATCCTGTTTATTGCCGCTGCCTCAAAGGAGTATTGTTGGGAGTAGTAAGAATGATAGTCAAATCTGAAGAAATAACATGCGAAGAGACGGAGTGTTTTTTTAGAAAAGGTAACGACCATAAGTTTTTAATAAAATGGTAGAAAAAAAAGAAGAAGACAATACGCAAAAAATTTCTACCCTTCTTGAAGACCTTCTTTTGTTGGAGAGGTATATTAAGGATTTATTCACTTTTTTCCCTTTGCCGGTTTGTTTTGTCAGTCCTCTCGGGGTAATTTTTGAGGTTAACCCGGCTTTTGAGAAGGCTATTGGCTACACAAGCTATGAAATTGTCGGCAGGCCTATAGAAAACTTTTTTGAAAAAGAGAAGATGGAAGCCATGACGAAAGAGATTCTAAAGAGTGGCAACATTGAGGCCAGAGAGATAAGTTTTTTTGCCAAGGAGGGTAAAAAAATTAACGTAAGCGTTTTCGGGCAAACAAGAAAGAATGAACAGGGAGAGACCACGGGGTTTTTCTTGGGCTTTTTTGATTTAACTAATATAAAAAAAACAGAGAGCGACCTGCAGAATACCCAGATTGCCCTTCTGAATATGTTGGAAGATATCGAGGAATCTAGGAAAAGGGCCGAGGAGGAAAAAAATAAAACAGAAGCTATTATCTCTAATTTTACGGACGGTATTTTGGTTTTTAATGAAAGTAATAAAATTTCTCTTGTTAACCCTCAGGCAGAAAAGTTTTTTGGCGTAAGCAATAAAAGTATGGCTGGTAAATCAATTTTGGAGCTGAGCGTTTTCCCGGAATTGGAGCCGATAGTAAATTTAGTCGGGACGGAAATAAAGGGCATTTCTAGAAAGGAATTATCTATTAGAGACAGCTTGATTCTGGAAGTAAGCTCTATACCGATATTAAAAGAAGAGGAGAAAATAGGATCTTTAATAATTATACACGACATCACTAGGGAAAAAATGATTGAAAAAATGAAGACGGAATTCGTTTCCCTCGCTGCCCACCAGTTAAGAACCCCCCTTTCTGCTATTAAGTGGACATTGCGCATGCTTTTAGACGGAGACCTTGGAGAGATAACTTCAGAACAGAGAGATTTTATCGAGAAGACTTACGTATCAAACGAGAGAATGATTACTTTGATAAACGACCTTTTGAACGTCACCAGGATTGAGGAAGGCAGGTATCTTTATAAGCCAGTTTCCAGCGATATTGCTCCCATAATCCAATTTGTAATAAACTCTTATAAAGACGAATATGCCAGAAAGAAAATAAAATTGGACTTTGAAGCTCCGAAAAAACCTTTGCCAAAGGTATCAATTGACGTTGAAAAGATAAAACTAGCCATCCAGAATTTCTTAGATAATGCCCTGAAGTATACTCCGGCGGGAGGAGAAGTTTCTATCTTCCTTAAAAATATCAGTATCAAAAAGGAAATACAGTTGGGGGTAAAAGATAATGGGGTGGGCGTTCCTAAAAATCAGCAAGACAGGATGTTCAACAAGTTTTTCAGAGCCGCTAACGTTCTTGGGATAGACACAGAGGGGTCAGGGCTAGGTCTTTTCATCACGAAAAACATTATAGAAGCACATGGTGGGAAGATATGGTTTGAATCGGAAGAAGGCAAAGGCTCGACCTTTTACTTTTCCCTCCCCGCTAAAGAAGAGTTTACGGAATTTTTAGAGGAATTTTGACCCTTGCGCAGCTTTCTTAATGAGTTAAAATGGAGGTAGAGCCTAATTTTAATAATCTCTTAAATTTCTATGTCAAAAAAAATTCTGCTAGTTGAAGATGAAGAAATTTTAATTAATATTCTTTCTAAAAAATTGACCAAAGAGGGGTATGAGGTTGCTATCGCCAGAAACGGCCAAGAAGGGCTGGAATCAATGAGAAAAGACAAGCCGGATTTGGTTTTATTGGACGTTGTGATACCAAAGATGAGCGGATTTGAGGTCATGGAAGAGATGAATAAAGACGAGAAGCTTAGAAAAATTTCAGTAATAATCGTTTCTAATTCTGGCCAACCTGTGGAATTGGATCGGGCCAAAAAGCTCGGAGCGAAGGATTGGCTAATTAAGACTGATTTTGACCCTCAGGAAGTGGTTGAGAAAGTAAGAAATAATTTTAAATAATATGCCAGAGAACATCGTTAGTCCCGAGAAACAGGGTTTTTCTAAAAAAATACTCATAGTTGAGGACGATAAATTCCTAAGAGAGTTGATATCCAGAAAACTTCTGGGCGAAGGATACAATATTGTGGAGGCGGTAGACGGAGAAGAAGGGATAAGAAAAGTCAAAGAAGAGAAGCCTGATTTGGTTTTATTGGACTTAATTCTCCCTGGGGCAGATGGTTTTGAAGTTTTGACAAAAACAAAAGCCGATTCGTCGGTGTCTTCTATCCCTGTGATTATCCTTTCCAATCTTGGACAAAAAGAGGACGTGGAGAGAGGGTTAAAATTGGGCGCGGTAGATTATCTTATCAAAGCGCACTTCACCCCGGGAGAAATAGTTGAGAAAATAAAAATAATTCTGAAGTAGGCTCTATGCCTGAGCTGCCGGAGGTAGAAACAACAGTCAGAGGTTTAAAATCAAGGGTCCTGAATAGGACCTTTGTTGATACTTGGACCGATTTTCAGAAGATGATCAAGAGACCCGGCAATTTTGCGGAATTTAAAAAGGGAATATTAGGGAAAAAGATTAAAAATGTCAAAAGAAGGGCTAAAAATATTCTTATTGAACTCTCTGGAGGGAAAATTCTGTTGATTCATCAAAAAATGACGGGCCATTTGTTGGCGGGTAACTGGAAAAGGGCAGGAAACAAGTGGATCTCCTTGAAGGAGGGTCCCTTATCTGATCCGACAAACAGTTTTATACATTTAATGTTCCGGCTGGATAAGGACATGCTGGCTTTGTCTGATATGAGAAAGTTTGCCAAGATTGAGTTGTGGGACAAAAAAGAACTAGAGATCTCGGAGGAGTTCAAAAAAATAGGGCCAGAACCGTTAGATAAGTCTTTTAACTTTGAAAAATTCAAAATCGCTTTAAGGGGTAAAAACGGGAAGATAAAGCAGGTTTTAATGGACCAGAACGTTATTGCCGGGATCGGCAATATATATTCAGATGAAATATTATTCAGGGCGAGAGTACATCCCGTTAAGAGTGTTTATAAACTGGAAGAGGGGGAGCTTAAGAATATATACAGGGAGATAAAAACGGTTTTGCCAAAAGCTGTTGAACTTGAAGGAGAAAGCTTTTCTGATTTTCGTAAAGTTGACGGCAGCAAGGGGTTTTTCGATAAAGAAAGGAAGGTTTACAGAAGGGAGGGGGAAAATTGTCCCGTCTGCGGGAATATGATAAAAAGGATAAAGATTGGCGGCCGATCTGCTCATTTTTGCCCTTCTTGCCAAAAATTGTAAAAATGGCAAAAGGAGGAGATTAATTAACAGTAAGATGATTTTATCCCTATCCGGCAAAGATACGTATAGGTCTCGTCATAAGATAGACGAGATAATAGATGGTTATAAAAAAGCCAACAAAAGCGGGCTGAATTTAAAATTTTTTGCCGGGGAGAATCTAAATTACGAAGATTTCATAAACGAAATATCTTCCGGATCAATGTTCAAAGAGAAAAAAATGTTGATTCTCAAAAATATTTCCACTAATAAGGATTTTCAAGAAAGTTTTCTCAAAAACATTAAAAAGCTCGCGGGCTCGCAGGAGATAATTATCTTTTATGAAGAAGGAGGTTCTCCAAAGAGCAAATTTTTCGATGCCTTGAAAAAAGACGGAAAGTCTCAAATATTCGATATTTTAGAAGGGTTAAAGCTCAAAAACTGGGCTAAAAAGGAAGTAGAAAATTATGGTGCAAAAATTAGCGAGGAGGCGGTTAATCAATTGGTTGATTTTACCGGAGGTAATTTATGGAGGTTGTCAGTGGAGATTAATAAACTGGCTTTATACAAAAATAAAGATAAAAAGATTAGCATTGGAGACGTTTCTCTCCTGGTCAAGCCTAAAATTGAAACAGATATTTTTAGGACGATAGACGCTATCTCTGAAAAGAAAAAAAATATAGCTATTTCTTTAATTCATCAGCATTTAAAGGCGGGAGACAACCCCGCATATCTTTTGACTATGATTAATTTCCAATTTAGGAATCTTTTAATATTAAAATCGGAAGATTCTGATTATAAGTTTAATAAAAGCTGCGGGGACGCATGGGCTTTGTCAAAAAAACTTAGCATGAATCCTTATGTCGTTAAAAAGACAATGCAGCAGATGGGAAGATTCTCTTTAGAAGAATTAAAAAAAATCTATCGGAAGATTTCTCGGATAGATTTTAGTATAAAAACCGGAAAGGTAGACCCAGAAGCGGCTTTAGACCTGTTTATTTCGAGTATTTAGATAGGAGTTTCGTTATTCTTGATTTTTTTCTCGCGGCAGCGTTTTTCTTTATTAAGCCGGTCTTTGCAGCTTTGTCCAGAATTTTATAGACGCTGGGCAAAAGTTTTTTAGCTTCAGAGATCTTTTTTTGAGAAATCAAACTTTTTACCTCTTTAAAGAGGTTTTTCATTCCTTTACTCTTTTTGACGTTTATGATCCTTCTTTTTATGCTCTTTCTGAGAGCTTTTTTAGCAGATGAAGTAATTGCCATAAATTTTTGATTTAAAAGTTACAGGGTCCCGCCGGCGGGAAGCATAATGTTCTTATATTAAACTATTTTAATTTTTGAGTCAAACGAAAAAATCAAGGTTCTGACGAAGTCAGGTTCTTATCTTTTTTATCAAGTCCCTGATCTCTGCAGCCCTCTCAAAATCAAGATTTTTAGCAGCTCCTTTCATCTTGTTCTCCAGGAGTTTTTTATCTTTAATCATCCAAAATTCGGTTGAAATGTCCTTTTCTTTCTTCGAAAACGGCCAATCCCGTATTTCTTTGACGACGGCCCTGGGGGTAATTTTGTGGATTTTGTTATATCTTTCCTGGATTCCTCTCCTTCTCTCGATTTCTTTTATGGCGTTAGCCATGGATTTGGTAATTTTGTCGGCATATAAAATTATGTGGCCGTCAATGTGGCGGGCCGCTCTTCCCATGGTCTGGATAAGGGTTGTTTCCGACCTTAAAAAGCCCTCTTTATCGGCGTCTAGAATGGCTACCAGGGCCACTTCTGGCAGGTCTAGCCCCTCTCTGAGAAGGTTGATCCCTACCAAAACGTTGTATTTCCCCTCTCTGAAATCTTTTAAAATTTTAGGCCTTTCCAGCGTTTTTACTTCGGAATGTAGCCATTGGGATGCGATATTTTCTTCTTCTAAGTAGTCAGAAAGAGCTTCAGCCAATCTCTTGGTAAGAGTTATGGCCAGAACTCTTTCTTTCTTTTTAATTCTTTTTTTGATTTCATCTATTAATCCTTTTACCTGATTTTTGGTTGGCCTTATCTCAATAGAAGGTTCTAACAATCCGGTAGGTCGGATAAGCTGTTCAACGACGTATTTTTTATCGGTTTCTTCTTTTTCTTCTTCTGATGGGGTGGCTGAAACATATACAATTTGATTTATTTTTTCTTTAAATTCTTTGAAGGTTAAAGGTCTGTTGTCTATGGCTGAAGGCAGCCTGAATCCGTAATCAATCAAAGTCTTTTTTCTAGCTCGGTCTTGATTTGACATGGCGTGAAGCTGAGGTAAAGTTATGTGAGATTCGTCAATAAAAACTAAATAATCTTTTGAGAAATATTCTAATAAAGAATAAGGTGCTTGCCCTGGCTCCCTGAATTCTAAATGCCTTGAATAGTTTTCAATACCATAGCAAAACCCGGTTTCTTTTAACATTTCTATATCGTAATTTGTTTTTTGTTTCAGTCTTTGGGCTTCTGTCGGTTTTTTCTGGTTTTCAAGCTCTTTTACTCTTTCTTGTAGCTCCAGCCTTATATTTTCAATCGCAATGTTTATTTTTTCTCCGGGGGTAACCCAAAAATGAGCCGGAAAGATTTTAAAAGGAGAATTATGGACTTTAAACTCTGAACTTAGAGGGTCTTCGGCAATTGATATTTTGTCGATTTCGTCTCCTGTAAACTCTACTCTTAAAATTTCTTTTCCAGTTATTAAGCTTACTTCAACTATTCCGCCGCGAACCCGAAAGGTTCCCGGCTTAAAATCAACGTCATTCCTTTGATATTGGAGAGAGACTAAGTTTGATATAAAGTCCCCTCTTTTTCCTTTCTTGCCTGGTTTTATCTCCAGAGAAACTTCTTGGTAAACCTCTGGAGAACCAATATTATAGATACAGGACACTGAAGCAATAATGATAACGTCATTTCTGGTTGATAAGTCTTGAGTGGCCGCATGCCTCATTCTGTCTATTTCCTCGTTTATTTTGGCGTCTTTTTCTATATAGGTGTCGCTTTGAGGGATATAGGCTTCGGGTTGGTAATAGTCATAGTAAGAGACGAAATAATGAACGGCATTTTTCGGGAAGAACTCACTGAATTCCTGGTATAACTGGGCCGCCAAAGTTTTATTGTGGGAGATTATTAGGACAGGCTTTTTTATCTTTTCTATGGTTTTAGCCATAGTAAAAGTCTTCCCCGACCCTGTAACTCCGAGAAGTATCTGATTTTTTACGCCGGATTTTAAATTATCGGTCAATTTTTTGATTGCCTGGGGTTGGTCTCCGGTGGGCTTTAATTTTGATACTATCTTAAACATACGTTTTAGGCTATCCCAAATTTTTCTTTTATTCAACCCCGTTACAAAGTAAAAATTATTTGTTGATAATAAGCCGATTTGATTTATATTTGTGGCAAATTAGCTTTGTAACGGGGTCAAGTTTGGGTTAGAATTAAAATATGCTAAAAGATTTAATCAAAAAAATTGCGCCCTCTTTTCTAATGAGTTGGTACCACCTGCTTCTCGCTTTCTTAGGGGCGGTTTTATACGGTTTCCCTTCAAAAAAAATGACCGTAATCGGGGTTACGGGGACCAAAGGCAAATCAACAGTTGTCGAATTCTGTCACCAGATCTTCCAGGAAGCCGGCTATAAGGTGGCCTCTGTTTCCTCCATAAGGTTTAAGATAGACAATAAAGAAACCCCGAATCTTTTAAAGATGACGATGCCAGGTCGTTTTAAAATCCAAAAGTTTTTCAGGCAAGCCGTTCTGTCTGGCTGTAAATACATGATACTGGAGGTCACCTCGGAGGGAGTTTTACAACATCGCCACAAGTTCATTAATTTTGATACGGCCGTTTTCACTAATCTTTCGCCGGAGCACATAGAGAGGCACGGGTCTTTTAAGAACTATCAACTGGCCAAGGGAGAATTTTTTAAAGTTGTCAAAAAAACGCACGTCATTAATCTGGATGATGAGAATACGGGATTTTTCTTGCAATTTCCGGCGGCAAAGAAATGGGGCTACAGCGCAAAAATTTCAAATAAATTTTTAAACCCCGGCTTTCAGACGGTTATGGCGGACAGCATTGAGATATTGGACGGCGGCGCGATTTTTTCGGTTGGTGACGCCAAAATCAAGTTGAATCTTTACGGGAAATTTAATATTCTTAACGCCTTGGCCGCAATTTGCGTCGGATTATCGCAAGGAATCAGTTTAGAAGTTTCAAAAAGCGCCCTGGGAAAGATCGCCGGGATAAAAGGAAGAATGGAGGTGGTTATGGAAAAGCCCTTTAAAGTTATCGTGGATTACGCACATACCCCCGATGCTCTTCAGAAAGTCTACGAGTCTTTTTTCGGCAAATCCAGGATGGTGTGCGTTCTGGGATCTGCCGGCGGTGGCAGGGACAAATGGAAAAGACCTAAAATGGGAGAAATCGCCGCTAAATATTGCGACGAAATTATCGTCACAAACGAAGACCCTTATGACGAAGAGCCGATAGAGATAATAAACCAGGTTTCATCTGGCGCCAAAGAAAAAGCAAAGAAGATTTTAAACAGAAGGGAGGCGATAAGAGAAGCATTAAAAAGCGCAAAACCCGGGGATACGGTAGTAATAACGGGCAAGGGTTGCGAGTCGTGGATGTGCGTTTCTCGCGGCAAGAAAATCCCTTGGGACGAGAAAAGGGTTGTGAGGGAGGAATTCCAAAAGATTAAAGAATAGTCGTGTTAAAATTAGGGTGTATAAATCCTCTTGACTTAGCTGGATTTTTTTCTATAATAGCAGGCAGGAACAATGTCCCCCAAAATCCAGATTAGAAAATATTCTCAAAAAATTAAGGAGTCCTCAAAAGACCCCCTTTATCGTTTAGGGGCGGTTTCCTTTGTTTTCTTGCTGATTTTAATACTATTTTCTGTCCCGGTTTTTAAATCTCTTGAGAAAAAAGGATTTTCTCCCCTTCTTTTGGCTATTACCGGCGCCTCAGCCGATAATTGTTCTGAGAGTTCCTTCCTGGACCCCAACAAAAAACCCGGGTCAGAGTCGCCAGAGTTGCTTTTAGTTCAAAACTGCAGCCTCCAAGCAGCTTCTCCGCCGGTCATGTTCACCCCCCAAATTCTAGCTGCTTTAACCGAGGGATATAATCCTGAAGACGTAAACAAGGTTGTTATTGAATATTTTGTTGAGTCAGGAGACAGCTTCTCAACAATAGCCGAAAGATTTAATATTTCCGTAAATACCGTCCTTTGGGCGAATAATTTAACAAAGAGCTCCTCTCTTAAGGGTGGTCAAAAACTAATTATTCCTCCCGTAGACGGAGTAGTCCATTATGTTAAATCTGGAGATACTCTTTCAGGGATAGCGAATAAATATAAAGGCAAGGTCGAAGAAATACTTGCTTTTAACGACCTTTCTTCCGGAGGGGAGATTTATCTAGGAGACATTATTATCGTCCCCAACGGCGTAATATCTTCTACTGTCGCAAAACCAGCAACTCCCGTTTTGGCTCCTTTGGTTTCAGGCGCTTTTATCTGCCCCATATCTTCTCCTTGCCGAATCACCCAGGGTCTTCATTTTTATAACGCGGTTGATTTCAGCCATGGTAAATGCGGAGATTCAATTTTTGCAGTAGCTGCCGGCACGGTTTTAAATGTTAAATTAACCTCTTCTACTTCCCGTTGGGCTTTTGGAGGAGCGGGAAATACAATTTCCATTTTGCACTCCAACGGAGTGGTGACCAGCTACGGACATATAAGCCAGAGCCTTGTCAGTCCGGGCGACCGGGTTACTAAAGGTCAGATTATAGCTTTGATGGGCGGTTCCCCCGGTACCCCGGGAGCGGGAAATTCAACAGGCTGTCATGTCCATTTCGCCGTGTTCGGCGCTAAGAATCCTTTCGCTCCATAATAATATCTAATAAAAAAACAGCCCGGGAGCGGGCTGTTTTTTTTAGTCTTTTCTTACTCGCATTTCAGACAAAACTTGGCTTCAGGAGATATTTTTAGCCGTTCAATTTGTATTCCCTTGCCGCATCTTTCGCATATTCCGTATTTTCCTTTTTCTAAAATAGGCGAATCCTTCAAGGTTCTCGCCGAAAGCGAGGTTTTTATCTTCCCCAGGGCTAAATTGATATTTTCCAAACGAATCTCTAAGTTGTGTTCAATAGGAAGCAGAGTACTGTATTCTTCGACTTCGTCAGCCGCCGTTTCCATTCCGGAAGACCCTTGGCCTGCATTGAAATTTGGAAAGCGCGTATCCCAGTCGCCGGGAAGTTTTTCATCTTTTGTCGCGAATTTTTTCAACTGTTCTTCAATATCAGATTTTTCTTTCTCCAGCGCTTTTTCCAATTCTTCGATAAGGTTTTTATTCATATTTATACTGTTAATTGTTGGATTATTTTTTTAATACTGTCGAAAGAATCAGTTAAGACAAAATAATCTCCGAACCAGGCGTAGCAGATTCCCAAGTCGTCTTTGGAAACAGTCAGATAGCGTAGACCTACTTTTTGGACATAGGCGGTTTTGAAAGAAGTGGCCGCTGTTTGGATTTTGTTGCCGGAGATTAAAACGCCTTTCTCTGATATGCTTTTCTCCCAGCTTTTAAATAAGGCGTTTAATCCTTCTCCATTTTTAACTTTGGCTATAACGGCCACTCTGTTGCCCTGGCTTTGGGGAAAAATGGCTAAAGTAAAATCCGGGTCAAGTTTTTCCAAAAATCCTTCAGGGATTTCAATCTGAAAGGAAGCAGCCATCTCTCCCAGGGAGATCAGTCTGTTTTGGTCAGTGTTTTTTATTAATACTCTGCTGAAGGATTCCGAATTAGCGGTTTCTCCGAGAGCCTGGTTTAAAATCTCCGGAATCTCATCTATTTTTGAGATTTCTCCGGATATGGTTTTAGCCGTCTCTATAAGAGAATCGGGAATAACAATCTCAGGTTTTTCGGGAACAGTTTCGGGAGGATTTTGCTGGATTGGCAGTTCTTCTACGGGGAGAGGCTTTTTTGAAGTAAAAAACCATATGGAAAGACCTGCCAGCAAGATAACGGCAAAAATAATTCCTCCCCTTATCAGATATTTTTTACGAGGGGATCCCTTAAACAAAGGAGGTTTGGGCATCAACCCAATCGATATTTCTTTCTTCATCTCATCGGGGCTTTCTCCGGGTTTTTGTTGGCCGGAATCAGAAACGTTGGACTCTTGTCTTCCCCCGACGTCCAAAGAGGAAATCTTTTCTCTCTCTTCTTGAGCTTCAATTTCTCTCAGTCTGGCAATGTCTTTTGCCATAGTCTTTATCTCCTCTCTCTTTAGGAATTCCTTTTTTTCTTCTTGTGGTTCTTGGACCATAATGAAGTTTTACTGAGATTTTTTGACTTCTTTCAAAGAAAGATTAATTCTTCCTTGCTCGTCAATAGAGATTACTTTTACCGGAACAATGTCTCCGATTTTGACTATATCCTCAACCTTCCCTACGCGGTAGGGGGCCAGCTGTGAAATATGAATTAATCCGTCTTGTCCTGGTAAGATTTCCGCAAAAGCGCCAAAGTCCAAAATCCTTACTATCTTTCCTTGAAAGACTTCACCGACTTTAACCTCTCTGGTGATGTTGCTTATCCACTCAAAAGCTTTTTTGGCGGCAGCTTCTTTTTCGGCCGTGATAAATATTTCTCCGGTATCTTCAATATCTATGGATACTCCGCATTCGTCAATTATACTGTTGATAACCTTTCCGCCCGGGCCGATCACATCCCTTATTTTATCAGGATTGATTTTCAAGATTAAAATTCTTGGGGCGAAAGGAGATAGATTGGGTCTCGGGCTCGGTAAAGTTTTTTCAATAATATCTAATATCTGATGCCTGGCTTTTTTCCCTCTTTCTAATGCTTCTTTCAAAATCTCTTCTGTAATACCTTCTATTTTAACATCCATTTGAATAGCCGAAATCCCCTTTCTGGTGCCGGCTATTTTGAAATCCATATCTCCATGATGATCTTCCGGTCCTTGGATGTCGGTTAATATTTCGTATTTTTTAATCTTAGAATTTGCATCCATTTCCGACATTAATCCCATGGCAATTCCGGCTGCAGGAGATTTTATGGGAACTCCGGCATCCATCAAAGACAAAGACGAAGAAGAAACCGAAGCCATGGAAGATGACCCGTTGGAAGAAAGTATTTCTGTGACCACTCTGATTGTGTATGGAAACTGTTCAAAAGACGGTATGATCGGCAAAAGAGCTTTCTCGGCCAGCATACCATGGCCGATATCTCGTCTTCCCGGCCCTCTCATCGGCTTTATCTCCCCGACCGAATAAGGAGGGAAATTATAATGATGCATGAATCTTTTCTTGCCGGTATACTCCATTCCTTCCAATATCTGCTGGTCTCCCGGAGCACCCAAAGTCAAAATAGACAAAGCTTTTGTTTGTCCCCGGCAAAAAACTCCTGAGCCGTGGGTTCTGGGAAGTACGCCGACATCGCACTCTAAATATCTTACTTCATCCATTTTTCTTCCATCAACCCTTTTTCCCTCTTTTATCGCTTTTTCGTGCACTATTTTGTCAGTTTCTCTTTCAAAAAAGGAATTGACGTAGCTGGTTTTGCTGGCATCTTGGTATTTCTCTTTTAAATATAGAGCTAATTCCTCTTTTAAAACGTCAACGCTGTCTATTCTCTCTCCCTTATTCTTCTGATATAGGGCGTTTTCTAATCTATCACCAACAAAATCTTTTATTTCTTTTTCCAAATCGTGATCTTCGGGAATTGTTTTAAGAACAATCTTTTCTTTCCCTATCTTTTTCGACATTTCTTTTTGAAAATCGAGAAGTTTTTTCAGATACGGTTTAGCAAAATTGAAAGCTCCCAGTATGAGATCCTCTCCCATCTCGTCAAAGCCGGCTTCCATCATATTGGTGATAATCTCGCCGTTATTTTCTAACCCTGTCAAAACAAAATCCATTTGGCTTTTTTCTCTTTCCGGCAAAGACGGGTTTATAACGAATTTATCCTCTATCCTCCCCACTCTGACTGCAGCCACTGGTCCTTTCCAGGGAATATTAGAAGTCGTTAAAGCAGCTGAAGCGGCTAACAGCCCTAAGATATCGGGATCAGTTTCTAGATCGTAAGAAAGGACGGTTATGACAACCTGCGCCTCCCTGCCGAGATTTTTCGGGAAGAGCGGCCTTATGGATCTGTCTATAAGCCTGCCGTTGCATATGGCTTCGTCAGAAGGCCTGGATTCTCTCCTGATATATCTAGGTCCCTTTATCTTACCGGCGGCATAATACCTCTCTTCGTAATCAACGGTAAGAGGGAAGAAATCTTTCGCCTCCTTCTCGTATTTTGACATTACGGCTGTGGCCAAAACTTCTGTTCCTCCGCAACGAAGAAAAACAGAGCCATTGGCCTGTTCTGTTAAATCGTTTATCTCGGCAAGAAATTCTTTGCCATCAAACTCCAGTTTGAATTGTTTCTTTTCCATATTTTTATAATTTAAAACGAAGTTTTAAATCAAAGAGACAGGGCTCCCGCGCATAAAATACCTTGGTCGCGCGGGATGCATTTTTTGAATTATTTTTTAAAAAGATACTTTTCGGTGTCTTTTTCCAGATCGGTAAACTCATCGGCATAGTCTTTTATCTTGGCTGAGGCCGATTTTCCAAAGGCGACTATTTCCACTCTTTTGCCCTGATTTTTTAAGTATTCAAGAAGTTGCAGGAAATCTCCGTCTCCGGAAGCTAAAACAATTGTATCCACCGATGGAGAAATTCTAATAGCGTCTACGGCGATTCCCACATCCCAGTCAGCTTTTTTCATTCCTCCGTAGAACTCTTGGAGATCTCTGACTCTTGTTTCAATCCCTAACTTGGTAAGCGCTTCAAAAAAAGGTTTTTCCTCCCCCGTCTTTGTTCTGACCACATAAGCAAAAACCCGGATTAGGTTGCGTCCGTTTACGGCCGTTTTCAAAACTTCCTGAAAGTTTACTCTGGCCTGATATAAATTTTTGGCAGAATGGTAAAGGTTTTGAACATCAATCAAAACCGCTACTCTTTGCCCCGGATGCTTTATTCTCATTTTTTAAGACTTGCTTAGTCCAACTTTTTTAACTATAGCGTTATATCTCCTGGTGCTCTTCTCTTTCAGGTATTTCAGATGTTTTCTTCTGCTCGTCACCATCTTCAATAATCCTTTCTTTGAGTGAAAATCCTTAGGATGAGACTTCAAATGGAGCAAAAGCTTGTCAATTTCTTTTGACAGCAAAGCTATTTGTACCTCGGGAGAACCGCTGTCTGTTTCGTGGATTTTATGGCTGGAGATTATTTTTGATTTTTCAGTTGATTTTAACATATGTTTATTTATTTTGATTGTGTCTCGCGATATACTTCTATAGCAGATTATAACACTTTTTTAAATAAAAAAAAGACCGTTTATATTATATTTTTAGATGCTGTGCCCCGCGCAGGGCTCGAACCTGCAACCTTATCCTTAAGAGGGATCTGCTCTACCAATTGAGCTAGCA
>CAZPAG010000004.1:49724-52114 GCA_964584545.1 uncultured Candidatus Saccharibacteria bacterium | reverse complement strand
AGACTCCGGAAAGTAAAATAGAATACAAGATAGTTGAGATCAGTTAGTTTTCTCTTGATTTTTTAAGGAATAGGTGTAGAATGAAAGCAGAGTCGAGAGTAGGGAACTACAAATAGCCATACTATTTGCAACTCACAGATGTTAGGAGTTGCTTTTTATTTAAAATGACCGGCATGATAAAAAATATTACAAAGCAGCGCTTTCTGGACAACTTGAGAGAGGGGACTTCTCCGGCCGAAAATCATAACTCTCAGAAGCAGCAATTTCTGTTGGAGCATAACAAATTGTCTCCTACAAGCCTGCAAGCTACGATAGGCCTGCTTTCTGTTTTCAGAATAAAGAAAGCTTCTCTTTTTAAGGATGATACTTGGCCCATAGACAAGCTTCGCCGGCCTTTTGTTATGTGGCTTACTTCTTTGACTTCAAAAGAAAGGGAAGATCTTGGTATGGAAGATAAGACCCAGGTTAATTAACATATATATATACCTCTAGGGATAATCTTTCACTGCGTTCAAAATTATGCCCCCCTGGGAATAATTTCTAACTTGGTTATAATTTATGAAAAACAAACATAATCCTAATGCGTCCGGAAACAGCAGAAGGAGTAGAAACTTTAAGAAGAGACACAGGAATAAGGTTTCGGGCAAACAGAGACACAGCGATTCTTATTCTAAAAGATGATATTCGGTTAAAGCCGGCTGAAATCGCCCTTTCGGGCGGTTTTTTTGTTCTTATTCTCAATGGTTATTTACGTTCAAATGCGGTTAAAAAGTTTTCCACAGCTTACCATTTGATAAGGCTATTCAATAAATGATAATATATAGTAAGCATTATAAAGCTATTCATATATAAGCATAGACTAATACTATCCCTTGTTTCGGGTTTTTGTGTTAAAATGGTTGAATGCCAAAACAAAGTTATTCGGGATAGCAATAACCTTTTGTTCGTGGTAAAATTATTTGAATCAGATACAAATGCAAATTGTTAAAAATTACAGAGGAGGGAAATCGTTAAATCACCTTCTAAAAATCAAAGGTCGAGATATTTTTTTAGTGGTGGTTTTTTAATTTCTTAAATCTTAAAATCAATTAAAATCAAAAACAATAAAAATAAATAATAAAATAACATATATATGAGCACAATAAAAAAATTAAGTAAGTTCAACAAAGTTTTTATTTTTCTATCAATCGCCGCAGTCTTAGCGATTGGAGCATGGTTTGCTAAGGCAGACGCAACTACTGAATTTCTCACCCAACCGACAAAGTCAACTGCCGCTAACGTAACGGTCAAAGCCGGTAGCGACTGGCAGAACATAATTTATTTTTCTGCCCAGGCAAGCAGCACAGATGATTATCTGAAACAGGTTCAGTTCACGGTTAATTGGATGGGCGGTACTTTTGACGGCAACGAGATCAATTCAATTGCTCTCTATAGAAGCGCTGACGCCGTAATGGATCCTTCGGAGGACACATTAGTTGCTTCAAAAGGGGCGGGTTCAATAAACTACGGTTCCTTGACGACTTTTAACTGGTCTTCAAAAGGGGTGACCAACATCTTTCCGGCCGAGGATATCCAGTACTGGTTTTATTTAGTTTTCAAAACAGACGCCACTCTTTGGAGTGATAACGGAGCAGGTGCTGACGATCAATTTACAGTAAGCATGGCAGCAGCTGATGTGGTAATAAGGGAAGCAACTACGCCAGCAGACGTAAACTCTGCAGGAACTCCTACGACAGACACTTTTGTCGCTGATATCACTGCACCGACAGCTACCAACATCGCAGTAGATACAGATCCTATTTATGACACAGACTTGGTCCAACAGGTAGTCGTTACTTTCGCCGAAGAAATGGATGACACGGCTACACCGACGATTGTTTTTACAGGTACTACCGGCGTTTGGACAAGTAATTCAGACGGAGCTTGGGGTGGAGGTACCACCACTTGGACAGAGACGTATACTGTTACTGATGCCAACGAGGAAGTAACAGATATTGATGTATCTGTTTCTGGCGGTGTGGATGCAGCAGGTAATGCGCAAGTAGTGACTTATACGGAAGCCGATGCTTTTGACGTAGACACCAAGAACCCAACGGCCATAGTCACTACAACCGTTGACCCTATATATGAAGGTTCTCTGACTCAGACTGTAGTGGTCACCTATGACGAAGCAATGAACGTAGCTACCACTCCGGTAATTACTATTGGCGGGACTCACTGGGGTGCCCAGTCAGGTAATGTCTGGTCAACAACAACTTATGCAGGAGATACTCTCACGGCTACCTTCCTTCATGATGCCACAGAAGAGAGAATCGCTGATGCCACAGCCACAGTGGCTAGTGCCAGCGGTGCGACAGATGCAGCAGGTAACACTGAAATCGGAGATAGCT
>CAZPAG010000004.1:20630-49624 GCA_964584545.1 uncultured Candidatus Saccharibacteria bacterium | reverse complement strand
TTTGGCAGCAGGGGGAGGCAACAATGACTTTGATGTTGATACGGTAAAGCCGACACTAGGCAACGTAGCGGTTGATACAGCAACCATTTACGATACGGATTTAATACAACAAGTAACACTTCTCTTTAGCGAGGAAATGGATGGGGTAACTAACCCGACCATTACCCTCGGCACGACAACAGGAGTCTGGACAAGTAATTCAGACGGCGTTTGGAGTGTTAGCACTACAACTTGGGTAGAAACATATACTATTACTGACGCCAACGAAGAAGTGACCGGCGTTGATGTTGTGGTAAGCGGAGCAAAAGACGTTTTCGGCAACACAATGGATGAAGATTCTGCTACAGGCGTAGACGAATTTGACGTAGACACCAAGAATCCAACGGCCATAGTCACTACAACCGTTAATCCCATATATGAGGGTTCTCTAACCCAGACCGTAATAGTCACATATGACGAAGCAATGAACGTCGCTACCACTCCGGTGATCACTCTGACAGGAGGAAACTGGGGTGCTCAATCTGGTAATGTCTGGTCAACAACAACTTATGCAGGAGATACTTTAACAGCTACCTTTACTCAGAATGGCACGGAAGAGAGGATAGCCGCTGAAGTAGCTACGGTAGCTAGTGCCAGCGGTGCGACAGATGCAGCAGGTAACACTGAAATCGGAGATAGCTCTCCAGCATTTGTCGTTGATACTCAGAAGCCGACAGTATCCTCAGTCAGCCCGACAACTTTAGCCGAAGCTGACGCAGGAACAGTCAATTTAGATATTACTTTTTCAGAGGATATGACTCAGACAGATATTGTTACTGTGACTGTAGCCGGAATTACCGGCAGCCCGATCGCTGTCACCTATGCTACTTGGACCTCGGCCACTGTCTGGCAGGGAACATTTACCTTTGCCGATAATGACGAAGCAACAGATACTGCTTACTACACCATTGCAGGAGCCAAAGATGAATCAGGAAATACAATGACAGCTTTGGCAGCAGGGGGAGGCAACAATGACTTTGATGTTGATACGGTAAAGCCGACAATTGTTGATGTTAATTCAAACAAAGCTGACGATGATTACACGATAGGTGAAGTTATCGATATTAATGTCACTTTTTCAGAAAGCGTTAGTTCTGCGGAAGTTACGATTATTTTGGATACGGGTGGAAGCTGTACTACAACAGTTACAGCAACAGATACTGCCACTTGCAATTATACGGTAGGAGTAGGAGAGACTTCAGCTGATTTGGATGCTACAGTAGGTGGTCTTATATCTGATACTTTCGGGAATTTGCTGGCTAGCTTTACTCCAGCTACCACTCTAGCTGATAACAAAGCAATTGTTATTGATACTACTGATCCGGAGGTTGATGTTGGAGCAGACCTAGGATTGGTAGTCCAGCAATTCACCCAGAATGCTACAACTTCAGACGGAGGCTCGGGTATAGCTACTTATGCTTGGACCAGTACGGGTAGCGGTTGTGATGTTACTTTTGGTACAGCCACTGCAGAAGACACTACTGTTCGGGCAGGTTGCACAGGTTATTACACGATAAGATTAACCGTTACTGATAATGCTGGAAACAGCGCTTATGACGAGCTTTCATTCAGTTGGGGGAATGCAGAAGTCCCCATTGTGGGTTATTCTCCAACCACTGGCGCTTTAAATGTGGCTATAGCAGCTGGGACAGCCACTATTGAATTCGGAGGAGCTTCTAGTATTACTTTAGTGGATGAAACTTTAGTGGATTTAATTGATGAGGCCAGCAGTACTTCCAAAAAGACAGCAGTTGTCGTTCGCGGAGGTGATGGTACCTCAAAATATCTTGATATTTCTTACTCTGGGTTAATAGCTGATAAAGCGTATAAGATTATTATTACGCAGGGTGCTGTAAGAAATGCGTCTGGATATTTAAACTCTACTGGGGTGCCTTCTTATTTCTACACTGGCAATGGAGACGTAACTCCCCCGACAATTTATACGGATGGAGACGGGAATGAAGTAGTTTATCCTTCTGATGGAGCTACAGATGTAAGCGTTTCCTATATCCCGGAGATATGGTTCAGCGAGGTGTTGGATCAAACTACCATTACTTCAACCACGGTTAAGCTTTATAACTCTGACGATGTGCTGGTTGATGTGGATCCTATCTTTGGCATAGTCGCCCAGAATGATATTAGTCTAACGGATGGAATCACCAGAACAGTTGTACAAATCATTCCTGATAGCAATTTGGATGCCAGCACTACTTATTATGTGACTATTTCAGGCACTGTAACTGATTTGGCAGGCAACGCTTTTGCCGGCTGGGTAAAGGGAGATTACTCCTTCACTACCGCAGAAGAAGCAGCAACTCCAACGGGAGACTTAAGCATTGACCAGGTAAGAATTAATCCTCTGAAATCTTATGCTTTAGCCACTGATGATTTTGACGATGGATGGGAATGGTTGATTTCTCTGACTATTCCGACTGATGAATCTTTTGTCCAGTTGAAATTCAGCAATTTCCAAGGGACGGCTGATTCCATAGCCGCAGCGACCAACACAAGATTCTTCTCGGAGCAGTCAACTAATATCGACAGCACAACCACGGCGATAACCGTCGCAGCAGCAAATGATTATGGAGCTCTTTTCATGGTTTTTGATGCAAGCAGCGATACTCAACTTGGATCTGGTCATCCCGGATGGCAGGTAGTGGTAAAAGTTCAGGTTAAAGTGCCTACAACCGCAGCTGGTGGAGCTTATTCAGCTCAGTTCTCGGTTCAGTCCAGCACGCCGTAAATATTCTGAAATTATTACGGGAAAGCGAGGATAATTTTGTCCTCGCTTTGCCCAAACAATCATTAGTTAAGATAAAATAATTATGCCAAAACTTAAATTAAGTATCCTACTTTTTGTGTGTCTCTTATTCTTGCCTTTGAGCGGAGTTTTTGCCTCGGAAGCAACGTCCACTTTAGGAGGAGATGAAAATTATTTAGGTTCCGGGCTGGAAGGTACGGTCCCTGTTTCTCCAACCGCGTCAGTAGATTCGGGCACCTATACTTCTTCTAGATCAGTGACCTTGACCGCAGCAAGTTCAAACTCTATACGTTATACTCTGGACGGCAGTGCTCCTGCTTGCCCTGCAACAGGGACGCTATACGTGGGAGCGATTACCGTGAACTCAAATAAAACCTTAAAAGCGATTGCCTGTTATGTTTCAGACAACAGCGTTCCTTCCACTGTTTCAACATATACATACGCTTTTGTCTGCGCCACAGCTTCTGTTACCAACGGAACGGTAGGAGCTTATTCGGGGTGCGCCATTACCTGTAATTCAGGGTATGTTTTAAGTGGCAACTCTTGTGTTGCACAAGGCGGAGGAGGAGGCGGAGGAGGATCATCCATACAGCCTTCAACAACAACGGTGCCGGTTACCGGGATGACCATAGCCCAGCTTCAGGCTGAGGTTGCCAGGATCCAGGCTTTAATTCTTCAGCTTCAAATTCAATTACTCCAGATGTTAGGCGGAGAGACGACAAATATTCCTTTCTTGACAGATCTTCAATATGGGATGGCTAATAACAGCGAGGTTAAGCGCCTTCAGGAATTCTTGATAAGCAAAGGATTCTTGGCGGCAGGATATAATACAGGGAATTATTACCAACTGACGGCAAATGCGGTAGCAGCTTACCAGGCGTCAAAAGGAATAACTCCCACAAACGGCAGGTGCGGTCCGAAGACCAGAGCCGCCATTAACGCTGATTTAGGAATCACTCTTTAACGAATCTGTTTAGGCCTGGCCTAAACAATCTAACAGGCCCGCTTCTGCGGGCCTGTTTTGCTCTTGTGGTGTTTCTTCTGTCGCGGTAAAATGTATTAATATTTAATAATTTTATGACATTTGAAGATTATCAAAAGCTTTCGAGAAAAACAGCTATATATCCTGACAGGGATAATAATTTTGTTTATCCTACTTTGGGGCTGGCAGGAGAATCAGGCGAGGTGGCCGAAAAGGTTAAAAAGATTTTAAGGGATAACAACGGGGTGGCTGATGACTCAAGAAAAAAGGAATTACAAAAGGAACTTGGGGATGTTTTGTGGTATGTGTCTCAGCTGGCTACCGAACTGGGATTGTCTTTGGACGAAATAGCATCTTTGAATATTGAGAAGTTGTATTCCCGCTTTGACAGGAATAAAATTTCAGGGAACGGGGATAACAGGTGATTATGTGGAAAAAATATATATCTAAAATTATTTTAATATTTTTGGCTTCGGTAATTATTTTATCCGCTTTTTATTCTTTTAAAACCAATTCAGACAGGAATCTGAAGAATGAAATAGGGCAGATGATAATGATAGGTTTCAGGGGGACTACAGCTGAACCCGGTTCATACATTACGAGAGTCTTGAGGGAAGTGAAAGTTGGCGGGGTTATTCTGTTTGATTATGACGTCCCTTCAAAGAGCTATGACCGCAACATTGTTAATCCCGAACAGCTGGAAAAGCTTGTCTCCAATTTAAAAAGTTATTCTTCAGAGTCCTTATTGGTGGCCGTTGATGCAGAAGGAGGCAAAGTTAACCGTTTAAAGGAAAAATACGGGTTTATGTCCATTCTTTCCCCTCAGGAGATGGGTGAGGCAGGAAATACCGCAAGCGCTACAGAAGAGGCCTTAAAACTGGCTTTTGAGCTAAAAACAATGGGTTTTAACATGAACATGGCGCCAGTAGTTGATGTCAACGTTAATCCTGAAAACCCGGTTATTGGAGCCTTGGGCCGTTCTTTTTCTGCCGATCCCCAGCAGGTATTCTTGGATGCGTCGGCTTTTATTAAGGCTCATGAAGAGAACAATATCATCGCGGTGGCAAAGCATTTTCCGGGGCATGGTAGCTCCCAGGATGACAGCCATTTGGGAATGGTTGACGTTACAGACACCTATAAAAAGGAAGAGCTGATTCCTTATCAGAAACTCCAGGAGGCGGGACTTTTGCAGGCAGTAATGACAGCCCATATCATTAACAGGAATATTGACGAGAATTATCCGGCCACTCTTTCTTCCAGGTTTTTACAGGATATATTAAGGGGAGGAATAGGATTCAAAGGAGTCATAATCTCTGACGATATGCAGATGGGGGCCATTACTTCAAATTACGGGTTTGAAGAGGCGATAATCATGGCTATTAACGCAGGCTGTGATATTTTGATAGTTTCCAACAACGGGTCAGCAGGATACGATGAAAATGTCCCTTATAAAGTCAGAGATGCGATTTATAACGCGGTGAAGGACGGTAAAATATCCAGGGAAAGGATATCTGAATCGTATGAGAGGATTAGTTTGTTAAAAAGTAATTTGGAGCAAGACATATAACAAGATATAATTAATTAATATGGAAAAAGTCGGTATTATTACGGACGAAGGCGCTGATTTGACTCAGGAGATAATTGAGAAAAATCAGATAGCCGTAGTCCCCGTGAAATTAATCTGGCCGGAGATGGACAGCGTGTCAGGAGATAATATTTTTCAGAAGATGAGGGAATTGGAAAGAAAGGGGGTCAAAAGCTTCGGGAAAACATCTCAACCTTCATTCAAGGATTTTTTGGATAGATATAACCTCCAGCTGGCAAAGTTTGAAAAAGTCGTTTGTGTCACTTTAACCTCTAAATTGTCCGGAACGTATAATTCGGCAGTGCAGGCAAAGAATTTCTTAAAGCCGGAAGACAGGGAAAGGATTTTGGTTGTGGACTCTTTGAGCGCCAGTGCCGGCGAGGCTTTGCCTGTTTTAAAAGCGTTAGATTTGATAAAGGAAGGGAAAAAAGCCGAAGAGATAAAAGAAGAGCTGGAAAGCCTTGTCCCGAAAGTATCTCTTTTCTTAATTATTAAAGACCCCAAATGGATGGAAACTTCTGGCAGGATATCTCATACTGTGGCTAATTTGATAAGGAGATTGATAAAGTCGGGTATCAGACCTTTACTGGCTTTTAAAAACGGGAAATTGGTTCCGGCAGGTTTTAAAGCTGACGCCGGAGATATACCCACTGCCCTTTTTAAGCAGTTTGAATCAAAAGCAGGAAAATCAAAAGGTAAAAGCAATATAAGGATTGTCATTACTCACGGAGATGATTTAAAAGGAGCCCAGAGATTGAAAGAGATGATTGAGAGCAAATTCGATAATACGGAAGTCGTTTTCATGAATATAATTAATGATATCGTCGGAGCCATATCAGGCCCCGACACGTTAGTTCTTTCTTGGTGTGAAAATAATCAATAGCTGAATATTTTAAAGGCCGACTCTCTCAAGTAAAATCATAAATTTATATTTATGAGAATAGCAGAGAGCAAAAATTTAAAATACACCAAGCAGCCATTTTATTATTATTTTGAGGGCAGCGAAAAGGCCAGTCCCGATAAATGCATCCTCAGCAGTTTCCACGAGATAGACGAAAATCTTGAGCTCCATTTCAAGAACGGCACGGTGGCTTTCATCAACGCCCTAACTCCGCAAGGAGGAAGAGAATTGGATGTTGTCGAGAAAAAGTTGGGGAATTTTATAGGAAAGAATTACGAGGAAATTTTGTCTGCCGATTTCTGATTTAATTTAAATGACTACTTTATATTGGATAATTTTTGCCACTTTTATAATAAGCCTCATCTCTTTTATTGGGGCTTTGGTTTTATTTTTAAAGGAAAAGATACAGGATAGGGATCTTCTCTTTCAAAACATGGAGAGCGGTAATTTTGCGCCTTTTAGTTTTTTTTGGTCGGCATAGCTTTAATGTTATTAATTAAATTTTGATTTAATTTGATATGGCAGATAAATTCAAGGTTAATAAAGACAAATGTATAGGCTGCGGATTATGCGCAGCTACCTGCCCGGGAGGAACTGAATTAAAAGAAGACGGCAAAGCGGAGGTGATGGATTCTGGGAAGCTATCTCAATGCGGGGGAGAGAGCGTTTGTCCTTATGAAGCAATAGAAAAATCATCTTAAAATGATAAATTTAACGGACGATAATTTCGAAAAAGAGATTTTAAGCTTCCAAAAGCCGGTTTTAGTTGATTTTTGGGCTGTTTGGTGCGGCCCCTGTTCTGTTTTAGGATCGATTTTAGAGAAATTATCTGAGGAGTACAAAGACAGGATTATTTTTGCCAAGGCCAATATTGATGAATCTCCTTTAATCAGTCAGAAATTTAATATAGACAGGATACCTAATGTCGTTTTATTCAAATACGGTAAGGTTTTAGGCGGGTTTGTAGGAGTTCAACCCGAAGAGGCTATTAAGGGGTGGCTGGAAAGGTTTTTAAAGGGGGGAGACGGAGAATCAGACAAATTGGTAGGTGAATATGAAGAGTATGCGGCAAAGGGCGGGTTTAAATTGAATCCGGACAGAAAAATAGTTGAAGGAGTGGTTAAATCTTTGTTGGACAGGGAAAAGAAGTTTGGAGAAAAATATTGTCCCTGCCGGAGAATAACGGGGGACAAGGAAGAGGATAAAAAAATTGTTTGTCCCTGCATTTATCATAAGGAAGAGATTGAAAAACAGGGTTTTTGCCTTTGCAGGTTATTTACTAAATCTTGACAGGGGTTTTTGCAAAAGGTAAGTTAAATACATAGATAGTCATCTATGTATTTTTATTAAACATATGAGAAAGAAAAAAACTTGTCCCAATTGTCTTCGGCTTATAGGGGACAGCGCCAGGTCGAAAATAATAAAGCAGCTTAAGAAACGCCCGAACAACGCAAAAGGCATTGAAAAGTGTCTTGCTTTGACTCAGCCGACCGTCTCCTATCATCTGAATGTTTTGAAAAAGCTCGGAATTTTGACCAGCAAGAAAAGAGGAAGGGAAATTTGTTATTATATCAATGAGAAGTATCCCTGTAAGGATTGTAATATATTAAAGATACCGTTTAAAACATGAGCTCCATTAAGAAGAAAATCTATTTTGAGCGAAGCGAGAAACAAGGTTCTCGCAAAGAGAGGTTCTTAATTCCGAAAGGAAACAAGGTTCTCGCGAAGCGAGGTTCTTATATGGACTACGCCTCTACTACCCCGGTTGATCCGAGGGTTTTTAGAGCTATGTCTCCTTACTTTACTGAAAAGTTCGGAAACGCCATGTCTTTGCACGGTTTCGGCCAAGAGGCGAAAGAGATATTGGAAGAAAGCAGGGAATCCGTGGCTTCTTTGATTGGAGCTAAACCTGATGAAATTGTTTTTACCGGTTCAGCCACAGAAAGTAATAATCTGGCTGTTAAAGGCATCGCCTTTGCCAATAAAAAGAAAGGAAACCATATTATAATCTCCCAGATTGAACATCCTTGCATTATGGAAAGCGTAAAGTGGCTGGAAAAAGAAGGGTTTGAGATAAATAGGGTAGGGGTTGATAAATACGGGCTGGTTAATCCGGAAAGCGTCAGCAAGCTTATAAAAAAAGAAACGATTTTGGTTTCCATAATTCACGCTTCAAACGAGATAGGGACAATTCAGCCGATCAGGGAAATAGGAAAGATTTGCCGGGGAAATGGAGTGTATTTTCATACTGATGCCGCTCAAAGTTTCGGGAAGATTCCCATAGACGCGAATAAGATGAACATTGATTTATTGTCCGCTTCTTCCCACAAAATGTACGGCCCAAAAGGAGCAGCTTTGTTATATGTCAGAGAAGGGGTAAAGATTGAACCTATCTTGCATGGGGGAGGCCAGGAAGCGGGATTGAGATCTTCAACGGTAAATATTCCGGCAATTGCAGGGTTTGCAGAAGCCTGCAGTATCTGTAAAAAGGAGATGAAAGGAGAGAGCCAAAGATTAAAGATTTTGAGGGATAAGCTCATAAAAGGAATCTTGAAGAAAATTCCCGATTCTTATCTGAACGGCCATCCTGAAAAGAGACTGCCCAACAATGCTAATTTTCGTTTTGATTTTATTGAAGGGGAATCAATGGTTATCCGGCTCGATTCTCTGGGCATTTCCGTATCTACCGGCTCTGCTTGTTCTTCCGTGAAACTGGAACCAAGCCATGTACTTTTGGCTACGGGCTTAAAACACGAGCAGGCTCACGGTTCTTTGAGGGTGACTTTGGGAAGGTGGACCACTAAAAGCGATGTTAATTATTTTTTAAAGGTTTTACCGCCGATTATTGAAAAATTAAGGGATATTTCTCCCTTCAAAAAACATGCCTAAAAAAATATCAAGAATGGGGCCTTATACAAAGAGGGTTTTTGAATGTTTCAACAACCCGAAAAATTACGGCAGGATGAAAAATCCCGACGGCGTAGGCAGGGTCGGGAACAAAATTTGTGGAGATGTGATGTGGCTTTATATAAAGGTTGGGAAGAATAAAAAAGGGGAAGAGATAATAAGCGACATAAAGTTTGAAACGTTCGGTTGCGTTGCGGCAATTGCGACAAGCAGCATTCTTACCCAATTGGCTAAGGGGAAAACGCTGAAAGAAGCGGCGAGGATTGATAAAAATAAAATAGTTAACTCTCTGGGAGGGTTGCCGCCGATAAAAATTCACTGTTCTGTTTTGGCCGCCAGCGCCTTGAATAAGGCGATAGAAAATTATGTCTCCAAAAAAGCAAAGAAAAACAAAGGGTAGAGTTTTGGTGGCCATGTCCGGAGGGGTTGATTCTTCGGTCGCGGCAGCTTTATTAAAAAAAGGCCGGTTCCTGCCTGCCGGCAGGCAGGTTGATGTTATCGGAGTTTTTATGAAGTTTTGGCTTCCAAAAACCGGCAGAGGTTATTCTGCTGAATCTGAAATAAGAGCCAGGAAGGTGGCCAAGATTTTGAATATTCCTTTCTATATTTTTAATTTCTCTAAAGAATTCAAGAAGATAGTTGTAAATGATTTTTTGAGAAAAAATAGGAGGGGATTAACTCCAAACCCCTGCGTTTTGTGCAACAAGGAGATAAAGTTCGGACTTTTATTGCAAAGATCTCTTAAGTTAGACGCAGATTTCGTAGCTACAGGGCATTATGTCAGGAGAGCGGGGAAGAAATTATTTAAGGCAAAAGATGAGAATAAAGACCAGAGCTATTTTTTATGGAGATTAAATCAAAAAAAGATAGGGCGCGTTTTATTCCCGATAGGAGATTACACCAGACCCGAAGTTGAAAAAATGGCAAAGAAGTTTAAATTTCCTTTTGCCGGAGTCAAAAAATCTCAGGAGATTTGTTTTGTTGAGACGAATGTCGGAGATTTTCTTAAAAGATATTTAAAACAAAAACCGGGGAATATCATAAATGCCAGAGGAGACATCCTGGGACGGCACGGGGGATTGTGCCTTTATACTATCGGTCAGAGGAAAGGAATAAATCTTGCCGGAGGCCCCGCCTTCGCTAAAGCTACGGCGGGCAAGCCTTATTATGTTTTGGATAAGGATTTGAATAAAAACACTTTAATCGTCACCAGAAATGAAAAAGATTTGGGTAAAAAGGAATTGATGGCAAGGGGCGTCAATTGGATTTCCGATAACAAGCCGAAATTCCCTCTGGCAGTCAAGGTAAAAATCCGTTACCGCAGCAAATCGGTTCCGGCAATCGTAAAACCGGCAAACAAAGGAAAAATCAGAGTCATTTTTAAAAGAAACCAGCGGGCCGTGACTCCCGGCCAGTCTGCGGTTTTCTATAAGGGCAGGGAACTTTTAGGAGGAGGAATAATCTGCTAAAATACCATTACTTATGGCCAAAAAGATAATTTTGCCAATTCTGCTTTCCGTTCTTCTTTTTACCGGTTTTGGTTTTGATTCGGTTTCGGCTCAGTCTGATAAAATCAATATCCAGATTGATTTTTTTTATAGCGCCATATGCCCTCACTGCGCAAAGGAGGAAGAGTTTTTAAAGACGTTGGAGGCAAAGTATCCTGAGATTGAGATAAAGAGATACGAAGTGATGTATAATTCCGATAACCAAAAAATTCTTAGTGATTTTTACAAGAAATATAATATACAGAAAGGAGAACAGGGATACGTCCCTATCACTTTTACTCAGACGGAATACTTCATCGGATTTAATCAGAGCGTTGCAGACGGCCTGGAGAAATGCCTGGAAGAATGTTTAGGGAGCAGCAAGGTGGTTTCTGAAAAGATTAAGATTCCCATTTTGGGAGACGTAGATGTTTCAAAGACTCCGATTTTTCTTTTGACCGCGGTTCTGGGGACTTTGGACGGATTCAATCCCTGCGCAATGTGGGTTTTAGTCGTTTTAATTTCCATGCTCCTGACATTGAAATCAAGAAAAAGGATACTTTTGGTCGGAGGAACTTTTATACTTGCCGAAGGCTTGCTGTATTATCTTTTTATGGCTGCCTGGCTGAACGCATTTTTGGCTTTGAGTTTCGTTTCCGTTGTGAGGATTCTTATCGGGATTTTCGGCATTGTCTTCGGGATTATTAGAATAAGAGACTTTGTTACTTGGAAGCCGGGCGTTTGCAAAGTGACAGAGGGCACGAAGTCGGAGGGAAAGATAATGGACAGGATAAACAGGCTGATGAAGCCGTCTGCGGTTCCGGCTACGGTTTTGGGGGTTATTGCTTTGGCTTTCGGAGTTAATCTGGTTGAATTTTTTTGTTCAGCCGGGTTTCCTGTCATGTATACCAAAATTCTGACTGCCCAGGGAATAGCTTCTGCCCAGTATTATTTATATCTTCTTCTGTATGTGTTGTTCTATATGATAGATGATTTTGTGGTCTTTGGAGTGGCTTTCTTCACTTTGAAACATTTCAATTTTTCCGACAGATACAACAAGTATTCAACGCTGATTGCCGGATTGCTTATATTAATCTTGGGAGCTTTGTTGATATTTAGGCCGCAAATTTTAATGTTCGGTTAAAAAATGATTCCCATTGCGATGGGGTCATGTAAATTTTAATCGAATCACAACGAAAATTTAATAAAGGTCGATTATTATTCAAATCAATCCAATTATTTTTATGGATTTAAAAGAAAAAGTCGCAATTATTACCGGAGCCAGAAGGGGAATGGGTAAAGCAGACGCTTTATTGCTGGCTAAATCCGGAGCAAAGATATCGGTCGTTGATATTTCTCTGGAAGAATGCCAGCAGGTGGCAGACGAAATTAAAAAAGAGGGAGGAGAAGCTATAGCCATAAAATGCGATGTCACCAAGAAGTCGGAAGTGGAAGAAGCGGTAAAGAAAACCGTTGACAGGTTCGGAAGATTGGATATCCTGGTCAACAACGCCGGGATATGTCAGTTCAAACCGTTTTTGGAAATGACCGAAGAAGAATGGGACAAAACCCTGGACGTTAACCTGAAAGGATATTTCTTGTTTGCTCAGGCAGCGGCCAAAGAAATGGCGAAGAATAAATCGGGAGTAATCGTTAATATCGCTTCAATCGTGATGGGGCAGATGGGAAAGGGAATGGCAGGTCTTAGCCATTATTCTGCTTCAAAGGGAGGAATCGCGGCCCTGACTAAAACTTTGGCCCTGGAATTAGCTCCGTACAATATCAGGGTGAATGCAATCGCTCCCGGCTCTATAGACACGCCAATGGCGTCTTCCACTAAGGCGGATCCTAAAGCCACAGAAGCTATTATGGCCATGGTTCCTCTTCACAGAATGGGTAAAGCCGAAGAAATAGCCAATACGGTTTTGTTCTTGGCTTCAGATGCTTCTTCATATATAACGGGAACAATAGTTGTCGTTGACGGCGGCTGGCTGGCAGGATAATTCAGCCTAAAATGAAGAAAATAACCAAAGATACAACTTTATCGGAGATTTTAGAGTTAAAAGGGGCTGAGAAAATCCTTGCTAAGCATAATTTACCCTGTTTAACCTGCCCAATGGCTAAATTTGAAGCCAGCAAATTAAAAATAGGGGAGGTTTGCAAGGGTTACGGTATAAATTTAGAGAAACTCCTTAAAGATTTGAACGGGGCTCCGAACAAACCCTAAATTTTAAAGGGGCTTGACTATAATTTACGTATAAATTAAGCTATATTAAGCTGTGGAAAACTTAGATTTCCCCTAAAGGTCGATTGTAAAAACATTTCTATACATATTCATATGGCAACAACAGCATATTGCGTAAAATGTAAGGCAAAGAGAGATATCAAGGACGAGAAGGTAGTATCAATGAAAGGAAAAGGCGGTGTAGCAAGAAGAGCTATGACCGGAACCTGCCCGAAATGCGGAACAAAAATGTTCCGAATTCTCGGTAAAGCCTAAGATTATTTCAAACACAAATAAACGTAGACTTTTAAAACGCTGGAGCATTTCTGTTCCAGACGTTTTAATTATATAGTAATAGAAAGGGGATTTATTCGTATTCCGCTTAAATGAGCAGAAACCGTAAAATCATTCTTGTAATTCTATCCGGTTTATTCCTGGCAGATATATGTTTGGCTGTTATAGCTTATGACTTGGATAAGAAGAGCGGGTTGCTTGAGGTTAACTTTTTTGACGTGGGGCAAGGGGACTCGGCTTTCATTGAAACGGCAGGATACCAGATTTTAATTGACGGAGGCCCTGATAATTCTGTTCTGGAGAAATTAAGCAGGGAGATGTCTTTTTGGGACAGAGATATAGACTTGGTGATTTTAAGCCATCCTGAATCCGATCATTTGTCAGGCCTTTTGGAAGTTTTGAAAAGATACAAGGTTGAGAATATTCTATGGACAGGGATTGTGCGTGATACAGCTGTTTTCAGAGAATGGGAGGATTTAATTGGAAAAGAGGGAGCCAGGATAATAATCGCCCAAAGTCCGTTGAGAATCGACCTCAACAATTCATACATTGATGTTTTGTCTCCTTTTGGAAATCTAACCGGGAAAAAATTCAAAGACAGTAATAATACGTCTGTCGTTGTAAGATTGATTTTTGGCGGGACTTCTTTTGTCTTTACCGGAGATATGGATAAATTCTTAGAAAAAGACATTGTAGAGAGAAATGCGGAATTAAAAACGGGTGTTCTGAAAGTGGCTCATCATGGAAGCAAGACTTCAACTTCGGGAGAGTTTTTAGAAAAGATTTTGCCCGAATACGCCGTGATTTCAGTCGGTAAAGACAATAGATACGGCCATCCCGCCCAAGAAGTCTTGGATGTTTTATCTAAATATGGCATAATGATTTTTAGAACAGATGAAGCAGGAGATATTAAAATAATTTCTAACGGAGAAAAATATGCAGTTTCCAATTTTCAAAACTAAGGTCCCGGGCGGAAGAAAGTTTAATTTGGCAGACCCCAAAGACAGGGGGAAATATTTTGAGTTGAAAGCCGGACCGGAAATTAAAAAACTCAGGGAGTATTTGAAAAAAAATACCTTTATCGCTTATCTGATGGGGAAAAAGAATTCAGGCAAGGGGACTTATGCTAAAATGTTCGCTGAGATAGTGAATCCGGCCAGGATAGACCATTTTTCAATAGGCGACATGATAAGGGGGATCGATTTGGAGTTGAAGGACGAAGCTAAAAAGAAGAAGCTTTTCGAATTTTTAAAAAATAATTACAGGGGATTCGTTTCTTTTGAAGATATAGTTAAATCTTTGGAAAAGAGAAGTACGAAAACCCTTCTCCCGACAGAGCTTATTCTGGCTTTGGTTAAAAGAGAAATCTTAAAAAGGAAAAAGAAAGCCATATTCATTGACGGTTTCCCTAGGGACATGGATCAGATTTCTTATTCTCTATTCTTCAGGGACTTAATAGGTTACAGGGAAGACCCGGATATTTTTGTTCTTATTGACGTTCCCGATAAAGTTATTGACGAGAGAATAAAATGGAGGAGGATTTGCCCTGTCTGCAAAACTTCCAGAAATTTGAAACTGCTTCCGACATTAAACGTTAAATACGATGAGAAAAAAGATAAATTTGATCTTATTTGCGACAACCCAAAGTGCAAGGGAACCGTTATGGTTTCAAAAGAAGGGGATGAATTCGGTACGGCCCCGATTAAAAACAGGCTGATTTTAGACCAAAAGCTCATGGAAAAGTCATTGTCCCTTTACGGAATGCCGAAAGTCCTCTTGAGAAACTCAGTTCCCGTTAAGGAAGCCAAGAAATACGTTGATGATTATGAAATAACTCCTGAATATTATTTTGAATGGGACAGCAAAGCAAAAAGAGTGAAGACTATTGAGAAACCCTGGACCATTCAGGACAACGAAGGAGTCCAATCTTACAGTTTGTTGGCCGCTCCGGTGGTTGTTTCTCTTATTAAGCAGATGGCAGAGGTTTTGGGCATTGACTAACTTGTTTCAAAAAAGGTAAAATATAGTAAGAAACACGGGGGAGTGCCCCTTTGGGAATTAAAAATAGTTTCTAATGGGGCCCTGCCTCTTCCAGTCTAATTCTGGGACAAATATTTATTCAGGGAGTCAGATTCAATACGGCCTGCGGGTTGTATTTAAGACACCCACTTGGATTTTTCTCCAGAAGAATTACCTAGAAGAAAGACAGGGTCGCTAAAAAATCCCGATTTTGGTCGGAGTTTTTTATTTTATTAGTGATATTTCAGCAGTCGGGCTGCCGGGAGTTGCACCCGGGTCTTACCCACCCCAAGGGTAAATACTACTGTTGTACTACAGCCCGTTAATTTAAAATCACTATTTTAAGATAGTGATTAGTAAATCGGGAATTATTTTTTCTTTCCTTGAGCTTTAATGCACTTTGTGCAAGCCAAAACTCTTTTCCCGGAAGATAATCTTGTCCACTGGAGATTAGGTTTCTGCTTTTTCTTTGTGGTTGGATTGTATTTCCCTCTGAGCTTTACCAGCGTCCAAGATGAATTATATTTTTTTCCGCAAATTGCGCATTGTTTTGTCATACGTTAATATGCTATCATAGAAAAATGTTATTGACAATATTCTCCCTGGTAGTTTTATTTTTTTCAATTGTCATCCATGAGATAGCCCATGGCAGCGTTGCCAGTGCTTTAGGGGACTCTACGGCTAAAGATGCGGGTCGCTTAACATTAAATCCTTTAAAACATATTGACCCTTTCGGCACGATTATTCTGCCTCTTTTGCTTTTATTATTTACTTTGGGCAGGGGCCCTATTTTCGGTTGGGCGAAACCGGTTCCGGTTAACACTTTTAATTTAAGAGATCAGAAGTGGGGGATGCTGAAGGTTTCTTTGGCAGGACCCGCGACTAATTTCTCGCTAGCCGTAATCTTTGGCTTGCTGATAAGATTTGTCTCTTTGCCCCAATCTCTGGTTTTGCTTTTCAGCATTATTGCAGTCTATAATTTCGCCTGGGCCATATTCAATCTGATTCCCATTCCTCCCCTGGACGGTTCTCACATTCTTTTTACTTTTTTAGGGAACAGATTGTCGGGTTTCAGGATTATTTTGCAGAAATATTCCTTTTTTATCCTGTTACTGTTCATTTTTTTCGGATTAGACGTCGTATTTAAAGGAGCCAGCTTTCTATATATTTTGGTTACCGGATTGCCATTTAGTATTTGACATATAAAATAATTTTTGTTAGGTTACATTTTACAGGCGCTTTGCGCATAATTTTATTTCAATAAAATCAAATTGACAGGGTTCCCGCGCTTATATGCCGAAAGCATTCAAGGTCCTGCCGTAGGCAGGCTCTTAATTGCGGGGGCAATCAAGGTTCTGCCAAAGGCGGGCTCTCATATTGCCTTAATCGCGCGGGATGCATAATTTTTTTTGAACAATATGCCCCGTTAGAAATCGCAGGGTTTTTCGGGGCAAAAGCAGGAACGTCATATTTTCTCATCAAAAAATCCTTTAAACAAGAAAACATAGTATTGCAATAATAAAAGGTCAAATAATATATACACGGAAAATATTTAATTTCTAACGGGGTATGCCGACAATCCATCAGTTGATAAAAAGAGGCAGAAAAAAGGATCAAAGAAAAAGCAAGACCCCGGCTTTGTCATACGGATTTAACCCCTTAAAAAATAGGCCGTTTGAAAGCTATTCTCCTTTTAAAAGAGGGATTTGCCTGAAAGTTTTTACGGTCACTCCAAAAAAACCTAATTCCGCTTTGAGAAAAGTGGCCAGAGTCCGTTTGACCAGCGGTAAAGAAGTGACTGCCTATATCCCGGGAGAAGGACACAATTTGCAGGAGCACTCAATAGTCGTAATCAGAGGGGGAAGGGTCAAGGATTTGCCTGGGGTAAGATATCATATTGTCAGGGGAGTTTTAGATACGGGCGGAGTTGAGGGAAGAAAACAGGAAAGATCAAAATACGGAACAAAAAGAGAAACTAAATAATTTTAATCATGTCTCGAAGAAAGAAAAAAGTTAAAAGAACGCCCCCTCCGGATCCGGTTTATGACAGCGTTGTCGTTGCCAAGTTTATAAACCAGATAATGCGCAGAGGTAAAAAGACTGTAGCCAGAAAAATAGTTTACAAGGCTTTTGATATTATTAAAGAGAAAACGAAAAAAGATCCTTTGAAAATTTTTGATTTAGCGCTTCAGAATGTCGGCCCGGTTTTGGAAGTAAAGCCAAAAAGAATCGGGGGAGCGACCTATCAGGTTCCCAGAGAGGTTCCGGAAGGCAGAAGGTTTGCCTTGGCTGTCAGATGGATAATCACGGCCGCCAAAGCTAAAAAAGGGAAACCTATGGCTGAAAAGATAGCCGAAGAGCTTCTTTTGGGTTCAAATAACGAAGGGTCCGCAATAAAGAAAAAATTAGATACTCACAGGATGGCCGAGGCCAATCGCGCTTTTGCCCATTTTGCCTGGTAGATTTTTAAAAATTTATGCCCAGAGTTTATCCAATAGAAAGATATCGTGATATAGGCATTATCGCCCATATCGACGCCGGTAAAACAACCACTACCGAGCGAGTTTTGTTTTATACCGGAATCACTCATAAAATAGGGGACATTGACGATGGAAATACCGCTATGGATTGGATGGTCCAGGAAAGAGAAAGGGGAATTACCATCACATCGGCAGCCACTACTTGTTTTTGGACTCCCAGCGATTTGCCAAAAACCAAGGAAAACGAATACAGGATAAACATTATTGATACTCCCGGCCACATTGATTTCACGGCTGAAGTCCAGCGCAGTTTGCGCGTTTTGGATGGCGGCGTAGTTGTTTTTGACGGAGTAGCCGGAGTGGAGCCTCAGTCCGAAACCGTTTGGAGGCAAGCGGATAAATTTAACGTTCCCCGCGTTTGTTTCATCAATAAGATGGATAGGATGGGGGCTTCTTTTGAAAGAAGCATTGAATCAATCTGGCAGAAACTTTCTCCCAACGCCGTAGCTGTACAGCTTCCAATCGGAGCTGAAAGCAATTTCAAGGGAGTAATTGATTTGTTTTCGATGAAAGCTTTGAGATTCGAAGGGGAACAGGGAGATCTTGTGAAAGAAGAAGAAATCCCGGCTGAATTATTGGAGGATGCCAAAGCCTGGAGAGAGAAAATGATTGAGAAAATAGTTTCCGAGGACGAAACTTTGATGGAAAAATATTTAAATAAAGGAGAAATTTCCGTTGAAGAATTAAGAAAAGTTTTAAGAAAGGCTACAATTGAATCGAGATTAATGCCTGTATACTGCGGCTCTTCTTTGAAAAACAAAGGGGTCCAGCCGGTAATTGATGCTGTCTGCTATTATCTTCCGAGTCCCGTTGATCTGCCTCCTGTAATCGGCACTGATCCTAAAACCGGAGCTGAAGTCCAAAGAAAACCTTCGGATTCAGAGCCGTTTGCGGCTTTGGCCTTTAAGGTAGCTGCAGACCCTTATGTGGGAACTTTAACTTTTTTCCGAGTTTATTCGGGTATTTTAATCAAAGGATCTTATTTATTTAATTCAACAACCGGAGAAAAAGAAAGAATCGGCAGGATTCTTAGAATGCACGCCAATACGAGAGAGGAAGTGGAAGAGCTTTTTGCCGGAGATATCGCAGCTACTGTCGGCCTGAAAAACACTTCAACGGGGCATACCTTGTGTGACGAGGCAAATCCCATTATTTTGGAAAAAATTACTTTCCCGGAGCCTGTTATCGGTATCAGAATTGAACCTAAAACCAAGGCTGATCAGGAAAAGATGGCTTTAGCTTTAAGAAGGCTGGCCGAAGAAGACCCGACTTTCAGAGTAAAGGGAGATGTAGAAACCGGAGAAACAATCATTTCTGGCATGGGAGAGCTTCATTTGGATGTTTTAGTTGACAGGATGAAAAGAGAATTCAAGGTTGAAGCCAACGTAGGCCGACCTCAGGTAGCCTATAAAGAAACTATTAAGAATGAATCAGAAGCTGAAGGAAAATACATCAGGCAGTCAGGAGGCCGCGGTCAGTACGGACACGTCTGGCTCAAGGTAAAGCCCAAAGAAAGAGGTCAGGGAATAGAGTTTATAGATGAAATCAAGGGAGGAGTAATTCCGAAAGAATATATCTCGGCAATTGAAAAAGGAGTAAAGGAAGCTGAAGAAAAAGGAGTGGTGGCCGGGTATCCTTTGGTTGATATGGAAGTCACTCTTTATGACGGTTCTTTCCACGAAGTTGATTCTTCTGAAATTGCTTTTAAGATTGCCGGCAGCATGGCTTTGCAGGAAGCGGCAAAAAGAGCTAAGCCCGTTCTTCTGGAACCCGTAATGAAGCTGGAGGTTGTCATTCCTTTTGACTTTTTGGGAGATACCATCGGAGACTTGGCTTCAAGACGCGGCAGAATTGAAGAAACCAAGGATAGAGTCAATTTAAAGGTGATTGATGCCAAGGTTCCTTTGGCTGAAATGTTCGGTTACGCCACCTCTTTAAGAAGCTTGACAGAAGGCCGAGGAACTTTTACAATGGAGTTTGACCATTACGAGGAAGTCCCTTCAAATGTCGCTCAGGAGATAGTTGACGGTAAAAGGAAATAAAGCGATTATTAACATTGACAAAAGCTTAAATATACAATAGTATATATCATATATAAATAAATAATATAATATAAGAACCTCGCTACGCGAGAACCTTGATTCTTCACTCCGTTCAGAAATAAAAATCTGACGAAACGAGAACATTGATTTCTCGCCGAGGCTCGAAAATAAACAAACATATGGCGGAGAAAGAAAAATTCGTTAGGGGAAAGCCCCACGTTAATATCGGCACTATCGGTCACGTTGATCACGGAAAGACAACTTTGACTGCGGCCATCCTCAAGGTTTTATCCTTGAAGGGTTTTAAGACGAGTCCGATAAAGAGCGTTGATGAGATAGATTCAGCTCCCGAAGAGAAAGCAAGAGGAGTTACTATTTCAATTTCGCACTTGGAATACGAAACAGAAAAGAGGCACTATGCCCATATTGACTGTCCGGGACACGCCGATTTCATCAAGAACATGATTACCGGAGCCGCTCAGATGGACGGAGCGATTTTGGTCGTTTCAGCCGTTGACGGTCCTATGCCTCAGACCAGAGAACATATTCTTCTGGCCAGACAAGTAGGTCTTCCCAGTATGGTTGTATTTTTGAACAAATGCGATGCCGTTGATGATCCGGAGATCGTCAATTTGGTTGAATCTGAGATGAGAGAACTTTTGAAGAAATACAATTTCCCCGGAGACGAAATACCAGTAATCAGAGGATCAGCTTTGAAAGCTCTTGATGTAAAATCTGCCGATGACGAATGGGCAAAACCAATTTTAGACTTAATGAAAGCGGTAGATGATTACATACCGGAGCCTGTCAGAGAAAGAGAAAAGCCGTTTTTAATGGCTATTGAAGACGTTTTCTCAATCGCCGGCAGAGGAACAGTAGCTACGGGCAGAATAGAGAGAGGAGTTATTAAACCCAACGAAGAAGTTGAGTTGGTAGGGATTAAACCTACCTCAAAGACGACAGCAGTTTCTATTGAAATGTTCCAGAAAATGCTGGATGAAGGACAGGCCGGAGACAATGTCGGTATTTTGTTAAGAGGTTTGGATAAAGACGCCGTAGAAAGAGGCCAGGTATTGGCTAAACCGGGCAGCATTACCCCCCACACTGAATTTGGAGCAGAAGTTTTTATTCTGACCAAGGAAGAGGGGGGCAGGCACACCCCGTTTTTCACCGGATATAAACCTCAGTTCTATTTCAAAACCACTGATGTTACAGGAGACGTTACGCTTCCTGAAGGAACCGAAATGGTTATGCCTGGAGATACGGTGAATATAAACATTAAACTGATCACCCCGGTTGCCATGGAAGAGAAGCAGAAGTTCGCCATCAGAGAAGGCGGAAAAACAGTGGGAGCGGGAGTCATTACTAAGATAACGAAGTAAAAGTCAAAAGCGGGTCCCAAATTTATTTTTGGGACTTGATGTTTAATAAATAACGTTCTTTCAAGATGGCAAAGAAAAAAACAGTTGCAGCTGAAGAAGTAAAGCCGAAGCTCCGCATTAAGCTCCGGGCTTATGATCATAAAGTAATCGATAACTCAGCCAAGCAAATCATTGAGACGGCCCAGCGCTACGGAGTTGACATTTTAGGCCCTATTCCCTTGCCGACAGAAACTCATAAGTATACCGTCAACCGTTCCACTTTCGTCCACAAGGACGCCAGGGAGCAGTTTGAAATGAGGGTCCACAAGAGATTGATTGATGTTATCAGTCCCAACTCCAAAGTTATTGATGCTTTGATGAATTTGAATTTGCCGGCCGGAGTGGACATCGAAATCAAGATGTAATTAGGTTTATCCAGTAAATTATGGTTTTAAACCTTGTGAAAATTTAATTTTGTCGTAAATATAATTGCCTTTAAAGCTGGGCAGTTGCCCAGCTTTTCGTTGAATGTATATGAAATTCATATTAGGTAAAAAAATATCAATGTCACAGTTTTTTGACGAGAAGGGGAATCAGATCCCGGTGACTTTGGTTGAGGCAGATCCTTGCCGGGTTTTGCAGGTAAAGAACAAGGAAAAGGACGGATATGAGGCTGTTCAACTGGGTACGGAAAAATTAAAAGATAAGAAGATAACAAAATCCTTAAAATCCAAACCTTTCAGATTCGTAAAGGAATTCAGGGGCAACAATATTGATATTTCAAAATACAAAGCAGGGGACGAGGTTGACGTTTCTGTTTTCCAGGATAACGATGAAGTAAAGATTTCCGGCGTTTCAAAAGGAAAAGGATTCGCCGGCGTGGTTAAGAAATGGGGATTTCACGGAAGACCGGCTACTCACGGTACAAAACACGAATTGAGGGCCCCGGGCTCTATCGGGTCTTCAACTCCTCAGAGAGTTGTCAAAGGAAAGAAAATGGCAGGCAGAGGGGGTAACCAGAGAAAAACAATGCGAAACAGAATAGTCAAAATAGACAAAGAAAATAATTTAATCATTGTAGAAGGATCGGTGCCAGGCAGAAAAGGAACGCTTTTGGAAATAAGAGGGTAATTAGATAATTATATAAACCTTGCTTTCAGCAAGAACTATATAATTCTTCACTAAAGTTCAGAATTATGAAAATAGAAGTATATAATCAAAAAGGAGAAAAAACAGGAGAAACTTTGCTGCCAAAGGAGATTTTTGACGTTAAATTGGGCAGGGATCTGATGCATCAGGTTTTGGTCTCTCAAATGGCAAACAGAAGACAGGTCATAGCTCACACCAAAGGAAGAGGCGAGGTTTCCGGCGGAGGAAAAAAACCCTGGGCTCAGAAAGGAACCGGCAGAGCCAGGCACGGTTCAATACGTTCTCCTCTTTGGAAAGGAGGCGGAACCACTTTCGGTCCGACAAAAGAAACGATTTTCAAGAAAAAAATTCCAAGCCGGATGAAGAGGAGAGCTTTATTTATGGCTCTTTCAGAAAAATTCAGGAATAATTTATTGGTAGTCGTGGACGCATTAAAGATAGAAAAGTTGAAAACAAAGTTAGTCGTTGAGATTTTAAAAAAACTTCCTTTGAAAGGTGAAAACTGTTTGATAGCTTTGTCCGAAATGGACAAGGATTTGATATTAGCTGCCAGGAATATTTCTTCCGTAAAAACTATTCAAGCTACAGATTTGAACGTATTTGATCTGCTTTCTTCCAAATATTTGGTTCTTCCCAAGGGATCAATCAAAGTTATACAAAAGACTTTTATTGAAAAGAAGGTTAAAGAAGATGTCCAAGAAGAGGACGTTCAGGAAAAATCGAAAAAGAAAACCGTAAAGAAATCGGTAAAGGCTAAAAAGAAAAAGAAATAATTTTTGATTATGGCTTTCAATATTTTTAAAAAACAAAAAGAGGAGAAAAAACAGCCAGAGAAAGCAAAGAAAGTTGCAGAGAAAAAAGAGGCAAAGCCCGCTGTTTTGCAGGAGCCCAAAGCCGATAAGAAGGCTGAAGTTCCCAAGGTAAGGAAGGAAAAGAAAATTGACACAGCTTACAAGATTTTAAAAACTCCTCACGTTTCTGAAAAAGCGACAGATTTGTTGGAGAGCAATCAATATATTTTCAGAGTTTTTGGCGGAGCCAACAAGATTGAGATAAAAAGAGCGGTAGAGGATTTGTATGGAGTTAAAGTTATAAATGTTAAAATCATTAATGTTCCCCAAAAAAGCAGGAGATTGGGCAAGACTGTGGGGGAAAGAAAAGGATACAAGAAAGCGATTGTGAGGGTCGTCAGTGGACAAAAAATAGAGGTATTACCGAGATAATATGCATCCCGCGAAATTAATGTAATGTATGCGCGGGAGCCCTGTCGCTTTGCTTTTTCACTACGTTCAAAATTATGACAAGATTCAAATTTACAAAAAAAGATCCGGAAAAGAAGCTCACTGTTTCTTTGAAGAGAAACGCCGGCAGGTCAAACAGCGGCAGGATTACCATTCGCCACCGCGGCGGTGGGGTGAAAAGGCTTTACAGAATTGTTGACTTTGGGCAGGAAAAGTTAGATCTCCCGGGCAAGGTTGTCGCCATTGAGTACGATCCTAATAGAACGGGATTTTTAGCTTTAGTTGAATACCAAGGCGGAGATAAAAGATATATTTTACTGCCCGAAAGCTTGAAAGTAGGCGGAGAAATAATTTGTTCAGAAAGCGCAGCGGTAAAACTTGGAAACAGGATGAAATTAAGGAATATTCCGGTAGGAACTCAGGTATATAATATTGAATTGGAAGCAGGAAAAGGAGGAAGAATGGCCAGAAGTGCGGGCTCTTCGGCTAATGTTTTAGCCAACGAAGAAGGAACCTGCCTTTTACAGATGCCTTCCAAAGAGGTAAGAAAGGTTTCTTCGGAATGTTTTGCTTCAATAGGCCAGGTTTCCCATGCCGGAAAGAAATTTGAGATTATAGGAAAGGCAGGCACCAAGAGATTAAAGGGTTGGAGGCCGACTGTAAGAGGAAGCGCGATGAATCCTTGCGATCATCCTCACGGCGGAGGAGAAGGCAGAACAGGGATAGGATTAAAACATCCCAAAACTCCTTGGGGAAAGCCGGCCAGAGGGGTAAAGACCAGAAGGAAGAAATGGACAGACAGATTTATCGTATCAAGAAGATCGAGATAAATTTATTTTAATTTTATGTCAAGAAGTCTTAAAAAAGGTCCATATGTAGACGAAAGGTTATTAGAAAAGGTAAAGAAGGCAAAACCAGGGGATGTAATCAAAACCTGGTCCAGAGCCTGCACAATTTCTCCGGAAATGGTTGGTTTCACTTTTGGAGTCCACAACGGCAGAGAGTTTATCACAATTAAGGTGGTTGAGGAAATGGTGGGACACAGATTGGGAGAGTTTTCTCCGAGTACGAAATTCCACCGCCATGGCGGAAGAATGCAGAGAGAATTGGAATCCGGAGTAGCTCAGAAAGAGGCTGAGAAAGTCAAAAAAGAGGAATAATATATTTATGGAAATTAAAGCAAAACTTAGTTATTTGAGAATATCCCCGAGAAAGGTAAGATTGGTTGCTGATTTGGTCAGAGGGAAAAGCGTTGAGGAAGCTCAGAGAATTTTGAATTTCACTATAAAAAAGGCGGCAAAAGACGTGCAAAAGCTTTTAAAACAGGCGGTAGCCAATGCCAAGAATAATTTTCAGCTGGAAGAAGGCAACCTTTTCATTTCGAAAATTATGGTAAACGAAGGCCCGAAGCTGAAAAGATGGATGCCCCGTTCAAGAGGAAGGGCCAATGAAATCCAGAAAAAAACTTCCCACATAATTCTTGTTTTGAACGAAATATCGGCCAAGAAAACCAAGGCCAAAAAAACAAAGAAATCAGAAGAATCGACGGAAGAAGTCAAAAAACATAAGGAAGAGGCAGTCGTCGGGAAAAAGCCTCAGGTAAAATACAAGCCGGAAAAAGAGAGAGCGAAACCCTTTTTGTCCGGAAAAGGGCTTTCCAAAAGAATTTTTAGAAGAGAAACTTTTTAATTTTGATAAAACATGACGCACAAGGTTCACCCAAAATCATTCAGAATAAAGGACATGGCCAGCTGGGATTCCCGCGGATATTACGGAAAGAAACCTCACAAATACTTGGAGGAGGATTTTAGAATTAGGGCGTTTTTGCAAAAGACCATAGGTAAATTCAGCGTGGAAAAAATTGAAATAGAAAGAATAGCGGACAGAATAAATATTATTATAACTACCGCCAGACCCGGTTTGATAATCGGTCGGGGAGGAGAGGGCGTTGAATTATTGAAAAAACAATTAGATAAGGTTCTTTTGCCCATTAAAGATAAGAAATCTTCGACAGGAAAAAGAGAAGTGAAGTTGGAGATCAGGGAAATTAAGAATCCTTTGGGATCAGCTTCTTTGGTGGCCCAGAACATTGCTCAGCAGATTGAAAAAAGAATGCCTTTCAGGAAGGTTTTAAAGCAGTCTTTAGAAAAGATAATGAGCGTGAAAGGAGTGGAAGGTTGCAGATTGGAGGTGGCGGGCAGATTGAACGGCTCGGAAATCGCCAGGACCGAATGGATGAAAAAAGGCAGGCTTCCTCGCCAGACAATCAGGGCAGATATCGATTACGCCCAGGGAACCGCCCGTTGCACTTATGGGGCAATAGGCATAAAGGTTTGGATATATAAAGGAGAAAAATTTGAGTGATAACGAGAACCCCGCCCTCTGTGCATATGTAATAATTCATTTAGCTTAGAGGGCGGGGTGCTCAATAAATTCGCATGGCTATATTAATGCCAAAAAGAGTAAAACACAGGAAGTGGCGAAAGGGCCGCTCAAGAGGCGTGGAAACTAGGGGAACCGAGCTGGCTTTCGGCTCTTTTGGCTTAAAATCTTTGGAAACCATTTGGATTTCAGCTCGTCAACTTGAGGCCGCCAGAAGAACTATTTTGAGATATTTGAGAAAGGGAGGCAAGCTATGGATCAGGATTTTTCCCGATAAACCCATTACCAAGAAGGGTACGGAAGTCCCTATGGGAGCGGGAAAGGGAGCTGTTGATCATTATGCTTTTCCCATAAAACCCGGAAGAATAATTTTTGAATTAGAGGGTATCAAAGAAGAAATGGCCAGAGAAGCTTTTAAGATGGCTTCTGATAAGTTGCCGATTAAAACAAAATTTATTAAGAAATGATATATGGAAACGTCTGAATTACGTTCAAGATCAAAAGAGGAACTGCAGAAGCTTTTGCAGGATTTGAGGGAGAAGCTGAGACAGCTCAGATTTGATTTATCCGGAGGAAAGGTGAAGAACGTCAGCGAGATCCGCCATATTAAAAAAGATATTGCCAGGATTTTAACTTTATTAAAGCAGTAATTTTATGCCAAAAAGACAAATAACGGGAAAAATAGTTTCAAACAAGATGCAAAAGACCGTTGTGGTCAGGGCTGAACGCATAAAGGAGCATCCAAAGTACAGGAAGAGATACAAGATAAACACGAACTACAAGGCTGAGGCAAATGAAAAAGATTATCAGATAGGGGACGTGGTTTTGATTGAGGAATGCAATCCTATTTCAAAAGACAAGAAATGGAAAGTTATCAAGAAGATATCGGCCGCGGCTTCGGGGCGGGAAGAAGCTCCTGATATTACAAAAGAGGAAGCAAAGGAAGAGGCCGAAAAATAATTTTACACTATTATGATCCAACCGAGAACAATGTTAAAAGTCGCTGATAATTCCGGAGCCAAGATACTCCAGTGTTTTCATGTTTTGTTCGGATACAGGAAAAGATACGCCCAGCTGGGAGATATTATCGTGGGAGCCGTAAAGGTTGCCGAGCCCAGAAGATTGGTGAAAAAGCATGATGTAGTCAGGGCGGTAATAGTGAGGCAGAGAAAGGAATACAGAAGGCCGGACGGCACATATATCAGGTTCGATGATAATGCCTGCGTGGTTTTGGATGCAAAGACCAAGGATCCAAAAGGTGGAAGGATTTCAGGCCCCATAGCCAAAGAATTAAAGGAAAAAGGATTTGACAAGATAGCCGGTTTGGCAGAAGAATTAGTTTAAAGAAATATATCTTCGGATATAAATTTTATTTCATTCAATTTATGAAGATTAAAAAAGGAGACCAAGTTTTAATAATATCAGGTAAAGACAGGGATAAGAAAGGCAAAGTTTTGAAGTCTTTTCCGAAAGAAGGCAGAATTTTGGTTGAAGGGATAAACTTGAGGAAAAAGCACCAAAAGCCCAAGAAATCCGGAGAAAAAGGCCAGATAGTTGAGCTGCCCGGGCTTATTCAGGTTTCTAATGCGAAGCTTATTTGTCCGAAATGCGGAAAGGCGGTAAGAGTCGGTTATAAATTAGCCGCAGGGAAAAAGGCCAGGGTTTGTAAAAAATGTGAACAGGAGTTCTAAAATTTCTTATCAAAAATTTATGATTACCAAATTAAAAGAAAAATACCAAAAAGAAGTTATTCCTGCTATGATGGAGAAGTTCGGTTACAAAAACGCTTTAGCCGTTCCCAAGATTGATAAGGTGGTTATAAACAGCGGATTCGGCCGGCTGATTAATACGAAGACCTCTGATGAAGGAAAGAAATTTATCGCCAATATCCTGGAGGAAATGGCTTTGGTTTGCGGCCAGAAACCGGTTTTGACAGTGGCTAAAAAATCAATAGCCAGCTTCAAACTTAGGGAAGGCTTAAAGATAGGGGCGGCAGTCACCTTGAGAGGCAAGAAAATGTATGATTTTTTGGAGAGATTAATTCATATTACCCTTCCTCGTTCCCGTGATTTTCAGGGGATCGACCAGAAGTCTTTTGATAATACAGGCAACCTGACAATCGGGATAAAAGAGCACATAATCTTCCCCGAAGTGTCTCCGGAAAGAGCAAAGAATATTTTCGGTCTGGAGGTGGTGGTGGCCACGACTTCGAAAACCAAAGAAGAGGGGATAGAGTTTTTAAGATTAATGGGTTTTCCGGTTAAGAAATAATTTTTAATACAATGTCTACAACAGGCCAAGAAGTAAAATCGAGAAAAAAGCCAAAGTATTCAAGCCGAATAGTCAGGCGCTGTTTCAGATGCGGAAGAAAGCGTGCATATATGAGAGAGTTCGGATTATGCCGTATTTGTTTCCGTGAAATGGCCAATCAGGGATTGATCCCGGGAGTTAAAAAATCAAGCTGGTAAAAATATGTATCCAATAGCAGACATGTTAAATAGAATAAGAAACGCTCAAGCCGTTCAAAAAGAAACGGTTGAGGTTCCCTTTTCCAATATGAATCTTGAAATAGCCAAAATTCTGGAGAAGAATGATTTTGTCGGTAAAGCAGAGAAAAAGGGAAAGAAAGCCAAAAAGATTATTGATATCGTTTTGAAATATGACGGCAAAGCTCCGGCGATTTCCGGCTTGAAGGTTATTTCCAAACCAGGACAGAGGATTTACGTCCAGTCAAAGAATATTAAAAATGTCAGAGGAGGTTATGGCATATCCATAGTTTCGACCTCCAAAGGGTTAATGGTGAATAAAGAAGCCAGGAAACAAAAAGTCGGGGGAGAATTAATCTGTGAAATCTGGTAAATATTATGCATCTCGCGCGATTAATGCAATGTAAGAACCTGCCTTTGGCAGAACCTTGAATGCCTTCGGCATATAAGCGCGGGAGCCTTGTCAATCTATAACTTCGTTCAAAATTATGAGCCGAATAGGTAAAAAACCAATTTTAACGCTTCGCTATAAACTATTTTTTTAACGCTTCGCTATAAACTATTTTTTTAACGCTTCGCTATAAATTGATTTTA
>CAZPAG010000004.1:0-20530 GCA_964584545.1 uncultured Candidatus Saccharibacteria bacterium | reverse complement strand
TTTTAACGCTTCGCTATAAACTATTTTTTTAACGCTTCGCTATAAATTGATTTTAACAAATATATGTCCAGGATAGGTAAAAAACCAATTTTAATACCGGCAGGAGTTGAGATGAAGATGGAAGGAAGGGAAGTAAAAATAAAAGGCCCGAAAGGGGAATTGGCCAGAACTTTTCCGTTTGAGGTTAAAGTTGAAGTTAAAGAAAATCAGATTTTCGTTTCTCTTTCCAAAGAGACTTCAGACAGAAGAATAAGAGCTTTTTGGGGAACTGCCAGGGCAGAGATATCCAATATGATTTCTGGAGTGGTCCAGGGATTTGAGAAGAAGCTTCAGATAGAGGGGATCGGGTATAAAGCCGCTATTTTGGCAGACGGAAGCATTGAGCTGTTCGTCGGTTTCAGCCATACGGTAAAGATAAAGCCTCCAGAAAGCATAAAGTTTTTGGTGGAAAAAAATATCATCACGATTTCGGGTATTGATAAAGAACTGGTTGGCCAGATGGCGGCCATAATCAGGAAGACAAAAAAGCCGGAACCCTACAAAGGAAAGGGGATAAGATATGTCGGCGAGGTCGTCAGAAAGAAAGTGGGTAAGAAAGCCGTAGCCACAGCAGGTTAATTTATATATAAAATTATGTTGGAAAAACAGGAGAAAAAAACAAGAAGGCATAAAAGAGTGAGGGCTAAGGTTTCTGGCAGCTTGAAGACTCCGCGTTTTTGCGTTTTCAGGTCAAACAAACATATTTACGGTCAGCTTATTGACGACAACAAGGGAAAGACTTTGGCGAATGTCAGCGACAAAGGAATGAAGGCAAAGACTGTAAGCAAAGAAACAGCAGAGGGAGAAATCAAGTTGTCCGGTAAGATAGCCACTGCTTTTGAAGTCGGAAAGTTGGTTGCTAAAAAAGCCGCTGAGTTGAAGATTGAAGAGGTTGTTTTTGATAGGGGGGGCTATAAATATCACGGCAGGGTAAAAGCTTTGGCTGACGGAGCCAGGGAGGGAGGATTGAAGTTTTGAAATCCGCAGGGCGGATTTCTATCGTAGCGTTTAATTTTAATTATATGATTAAAAAAGATCCGGTATCAAAAACTGAAAAAACAACAGAAGAGAAACCGAAAAACGACGGTTTCGTAAGAATTTCGTCTTTTAACAGGTTTTCAAGCCGAAAACCGGTAGATAAAGAGTTTGAATCGAAGCTTTTGGATTTGGCCAGGGTTACTCACGTGAGGGCCGGAGGAAAGAGAATGGGTTTTCGAGCTGTAATCGTCAGCGGCAATCATAACGGTAAGATCGGAGTAGGAGTGGCAACCGGGCTGGATGTGGCTCAGGCCGTGGAAAAAGCAACTCGTTTATCAAAAAAGAATATGATTTTGGTCGCTATTGTCAATGACACCATTTTGCATCAGGTCGAAGCTAAATTCGGTGCATCCAGGATTTTATTGAAGCCCCAGAAAAAAGGCAGAGGGTTGGTGGCAGGAGGTACGGTCAGGGTTATTTGTACTTTGTCAGGGATAAAGAATATTTCTTCAAAGGTTTTGGGGAGAACGGGCAATAAACTGAACAATGCTTTGGCTACCATAAAAGCTTTGCAGAAATTGAAGGCAAAAGAAATAAAGAAATAATATATGCAGCTTCACGAAATTCGTCCAAAACATAAATCAAGGAAAAAAAAGAGAATAGGCCGGGGAGGAAAGCGCGGCTGTTATTCTGGCAGGGGAATAAAAGGTCAGAAATCCAGAGCCGGAAGAAAGTTTAAGCCGGCTATCCGCGAGCTTATTAAAAAATATCCCAAATTAAGGGGATACAGGTTTAAATCAATAGATAAAGAACAGAAATTGAGGCTGGCGATTTTGAGTCTGGAAACTCTGGATAAAAATTTTAGCTCTGGAGACACGGTTTCGCCCCAGGTCTTGTTTCAAAAGAAATTAATTCGTAAAGTAAGAGGGAAGCTCCCTAAAGTCAAAATTCTGGGGGGAAAGGTTGAAAAGTCTCTGAATTTGGAAGGATGCCTTTTCTCGGAAGGAGCTAAGTCGGCCGTTGAAAAAGCGGGAGGTGCTGTGAAATAAAATGTGGTACGAAAAGGTAGCTCAAATATTCAAACTTCGCGATTTGCGCAACAAAATCCTCTTTGTATTGGGGGTTTTTGTCGTTTTCAGGATAATGGCCAATATCCCGATTCCCGGGATAAATGCTGAAAATATTAAGAATTTTTTCAATCAGTTTCAGATGTTCGGATTGCTGAATATGTTTACCGGAGGAGCCTTGGACAATCTTTCTCTTGTTATGTTGGGCTTGGGCCCTTATATCACGGCCACCATTATATTCCAGCTGTTGACAATGATTTTTCCCCAGTTGGAAAAGATATACAAGGAAGAGGGGGAAGCAGGCAGGCAGAAATTCAATCAGTACTGCAGGATAGCCACTGTCCCTTTGGCAGCCCTTCAGGGATATGCCATGCTGGCTCTTTTCCAGCGTCAGGGCGTGATAAGCGGTTTATCTCCGGCTACCCTCGTTACTTCAATTCTGACTATTACGGCCGGCAGTTTGTTTTTAATGTGGCTGGGAGAAATTATTTCTGAGAAAGGGATTGGCAACGGAGTTTCTCTTTTGATTTTTGCCGGTATTATTGCCGATTTCCCGAATAATATACGCCAGTTGGCAGTCCAGGTTCAGACATCCGGAGCCGCCCAGATTCCAAACGTCATAATATTTTTTGCCATGTCTATCGTGATTATTGCCGGGGTGGTTTTAGTTAACGAGGCCAGGCGTAATATTCCGGTTTCTTACGCCAAAAGAGTGAGAGGACAGAAGATGTATGGCGGAGTTTCTACCTATCTGCCTTTGAATATCAATCCGGCAGGTGTGATTCCGATCATATTTGCCATGTCAATTTTGCTTATTCCTTCAATGGTGGCCGGGTTTTTGGGAGGAGCTGGGGGCCAGATTGGAGTTATTGCTAATAATATCAGTAATTTCTTGCAGAATACCTGGATTCACGGAGCTCTGTATTTTGCTTTGGTGGTTTTGTTCACTTATTTTTATACTGCTGTTACCTTTGATCCGAAAGCCATTTCTCAGAATCTTCAGAAAATGGGCGGTTTTATTCCAGGGATAAGGCCCGGAGAAAGTACGGCTAACTTCATGTATTTTATTTTGAATCGTGTTTTGTTGATAGGAGCTTTGTTCTTGGGGCTGATTGCCGTTTTACCGTCTATTATCCAGGGAATAACCAATATACAGCAATTCAGTTTCTTAGTGGGAGGAACTTCTCTGCTTATCGTGGTTTCCGTGGTTTTAGAAACCATTCGTCAGATTAAATCTCAATTACAAATGAGAGAATATGAGACATTTTAAGCATTTTTATCATGAAGAAGAATTCTAAAAGTCCAAAAGTTATAATTGTTATGGGTCCTCCTGGCTCTGGTAAGGGGACTCAGGCCACTCTTCTTGCCGAAAAGTTTAATTTTTGCCAACTAGAGACAAGCGAAATCATTGAGAAAAATTTATCAAATATTAAAAGCGGAGATTTTGTTTTGGTTGGTTATAAGAAATATTTTTTAGTTGACGAAAAAAAACTAAGGCAGTCAGGTAAATGGATGAGCCCTCCTTTAATTTCTTTTTGGGTAAAAAATAAAATTAAGGAGATCGCAGAAGACGGCAAGGGAATAATATTATCCGGCTCTCCTAAGACCGTTCACGAGGGAGAGGAAATAATCCCCTTGTTGAAAGAGCAATATGGGGCTTCAAATATAAAAGTAATTTTAATAAAACAGATACCAGAGGTATCTATCTGGAGAAATAGCAAAAGAAGGATCTGTCAATTAATGCGCCACTCTATTTTGTACACAAAAGAAACATCTGCTTTGAAACTATGTCCATTTGACGGCTCAAAATTAATAGTTCGCGAAGATAAAAATCCAAAAGTAATTAAGGGAAAGTTAAAAGAGTTCAAAGAAAGAACGCTTCCGTTACTTACTTATTTCAAAAAGCAAGGATTAAAAATAAAAGAAGTTAATGGTGAGCAATCGGTTGCGGATGTCTTTTCAGATATTTTAAAAGCTTTTAAATGATATCAATCAAAACTAAAAAAGAAATCGAAATAATGACAGAAGGAGGCAAAATCCTGGCGGGAATTATGGAAGAGCTGGGAAAGAGAGTGGAGCCGGGAATTTTCACCAAAGAATTGGACAAAGTCGCAGAAGGCCTTGTTTTAAAGTCTGGAGGCAAATGTTCTTTCAAGGGCTACAATGTCGCAGACGACAGCGCTCCCGAAAAGCTTTATCCTTCCTGTTTATGCTCTTCAATAAACGAGGAGATAGTCCATGCCGTTCCTTCTGACAGGAAGCTGAAAGAAGGAGATATTATTTCTTTGGATATAGGTATGTTTTATAAGGGATTTCACGCCGATATGGCAAAAACTTTTCCTGTCGGCAGGGTAAAGCCCGAAATCCAGAGATTGATCGACGTCACCGAAAAGTCATTGGAAATAGGCATTGAGAAAGTAAAGCCCGGAAATAAAATTGGGGATATCAGCAGGGCTGTCCAGAAATACGTGGAAAGCAGGGGATTTGGCGTCGTTCGTGAGCTTTGCGGGCACGGGATAGGTACAGAGCTTCATGAGGCGCCTGAGATTTTGAATTCTGTTTCTTTTGATAAGGAGACGGTAGACAAGGTTAAATTCTTAGGGGATGCCAACGTCGTATTAAAAGAAGGCATGGTTTTATGCATAGAGCCTATGGTGACGGTAGGCGGTTGGCGTTTGAAAAAATCAAAAGATGAGCACGGCTGGGTTACAAAAGACGGCTCTTTATCTTGCCACTTTGAACATACTATTGCTGTTATGAAGGAGGGTTATCAGATATTGACTTTGGCTTGATATTTTGTATAATTACAGCCAAGCATCATTAAAAATTTAGCAAGGAGTGTTTGATGAGTTTTGAATTGACGATAACCTTAATCATTGCCCTATTCCTCGTGCTGTTTGTCGCATTGGTAAAGGTCTTTGGATCTGACCTTCGCAACACGGCAATTCTCTGTATTATTTTTATTTTAGTGTCCGTATCTTGTTATATTCTTATTTACTTTTCGATGAATCCGGCAATCCAAACAGGGATTTCAGCCTTTTGACTGAAATGCCCTATTTTTTTTGTCCGGTTTGTTGTAAAATAATCTAATATGTATCTGTCCATAATTATTCCGGCTTACAATGAGGAAAAGCGTCTGCCGGGGACGTTGGCTGACATCGATAATTATTTGAAAAAACAGAATTACGATTACGAGATTTTGGTTGTTGATAACGGCTCCACTGATAAAACCGTAGAGGTTGTCAAAAAATTATCGATTCAGATCAAAGGATTAAAATTGATTGAAGGCTCAAATAAAGGGGGTAAGGGGTCTGCCGTAAAAAGAGGTATGCTGGAGGCCTCAGGGGATTATAGGATATTCACTGATGCGGACAACTCAACAGCTATAGACCAAGTTGAGAAAATGTGGCCTGAGTTCAAAGCTGGCTTTGATATTGTTATCGGGTCACGGGATATTAAAGGAGCTGTTTTAAGTCCGCCCCAGCCATGGCTGAGGCGGGTTATTCTCGGTGATGGATTCAGACTGTACAGGAAGCTGGTTATCGGCTTGTGGGGCTTGGAGGATACTCAGTGCGGGTTTAAAGCGTTCACCAAGAAAGCGGCTGAGGATATTTTTCCGAGGTCAATCATTTCTCATTTTTCTTTTGACCCTGAGGTTTTGATTATAGGCAAGAGGATGGGATATAAGATAAAAGAGATTCCCATTGTTTGGAAGAACGATTTGGGAAGCAAGGTCAAACCCAGCTCGATGGTTAATATGGCTTTGGACTTATTAAAAATTAGGTTAAATTTATTAAAAGGGATATATGATTCCCGATAGCGGGACCCTGTAGTTTTGATTCTTATTTTATTCAAATTTATATAAAATATACTTTTAAAAATATTTAAAATTATGGTAAAAAAAGTCAAAAAATTAAGTTTTCCTTCGGAATTAAGACTGGATTTAGTTTCCAAAGACTGGGTTGTAATTGCTACGGGCCGCGCCAAGAGGCCGGAGATTTTTAAAAAAGAGAGGAGGATAAAGGGCAAGATAAGCAAGAAAGAGTGTCTTTTTTGCAGACCGGGAAAGGTTGGAAAGCCAATAGCCGTTTATGCTTCGGGTAAAAGAATAAGAGGGGACAGAATTCCTTCCAATTGGACTACCATAGTTATACCGAATAAGTTTCCTGCCTTTTTACCTTATCCTCATTTAGACGAGGAAATAGAGGGGAATCTTTATAAAAAGATGAATGCGGTTGGGTTTTGTGAGCTGGTTTTGACCAGAGACCATCAGAAATCTTTAGCCCTTCTCCCGGTCAATAAAGTCAAAGAGGTGATAGACAGCTATCAGGACAGGTATCTGGATTTGATGGATAGAAGACTGGTAAATTATATTTCAATTTTTCATAATCACGGAGTGGAGGCCGGAGCTTCCCAGCCCCATCCTCACTCTCAGATAATAACCACTCCTTTGGTTGATGTTGACCTGCAGAAGTCCCTTTTAAACTCAGAGAAATATTTTAAGAAAGGCAGAAAATGTATTTATTGTGAAATGAACAATTGGGAAAATAAATTCAAAAAGAGAATTGTTTTTGAGAATAAGGATTTTTCAGCCGTATGTCCTTTTGCTTCAAAGGCGGCTTTTGAAGTCATCATTTCCCCGAAACACCACTTGAGCAATTTTGAAAGGATTACCGAGCAGGAGAAGTGGAGCCTGGCTGAAACTTTCCAGGTCGTTTTAAAAAAGCTTTATAAGGCCCTTGGCGACCCTCCCTACAACTTTTATCTGCATGCGGCTCCCTGCGACGGCAAAGATTATTCCCACTATCATTGGCACTGGACTATTTTGCCTAAGACCGGAATCTGGGCAGGATTTGAGATAGGGACAAGAATGGAAATATCCACTATTGAGCCTGAAAAGGCGGCGGAATATCTGAGAAAACAATGAAGCCTTTAATCGTCGCCAACTGGAAAATGAATCCCGATACTTTGGCTGGAGCCGAGCAGCTTTTTAATTCTGTGGCAGGAGGAATAAAGGAAATCAAAAATACGGAAGTTGTGGTCTGTCCTCCCTATATCTACTTTTCAATTTTTAACCCTCAATTTTTAGAAGATATTAAAGTCGGGGCTCAGAATTCGTTCTGGGAAAATCCGCCAACTGGCGGAGGAGCATATACCGGCGAGATTTCGCTTAAAATGCTTAAGGGTTTTGGGATAGAGTATGTGATTATCGGGCATTCAGAAAGGAGGAAGTATCTTTTAGAAACAGACGAGATGATAAATAAAAAGGTTATATCTGCTTTGAAGGAAGGTTTAAAGCCGATTCTTTGTATTGATAATATGGCCCAGCTTAAGAAAGCCCTGGCCGAAGTGAAGAGAGAAGAATTCAAAAAAATAGTCGTAGCTTTTGAGCCTGTTTCGGCCATCGGCACGGGAAATCCCTATGATTTGGAGGGAGCCGAGAAAATGAGAAATTTAATCAAAAGCGTTTTAGAAGAAGAAACCCCTATCTTATATGGCGGCAGCGTCAATTCCGAAAATGCCGCGGGTTTTATAAAAAAGGCTGGTTTCCAGGGGCTTTTGATCGGCGGAGCCTCTTTAAATCCCAAAGAATTTATTAAAATCGTAGAGTCTTTGGAAAAGAGTTGATTTTTATCCTGTCTTCTGATAAATTGAATTATCTATGGAGAAATTTTTAGAAGGAAATTTTTTTAATCCCACCAGAGGGGATTTAAAATTTAATGAAGTTATCGGAGAGATGATCGGTTATATCTTGGAGAAACCCGAAATGTTTTACGATGTTATAGTTGGCTGCGATTCTTCTTCGTCAGAGGAGCCTCATTTCCCGGTGGCAGTGGTCGTTTTAAGAGTGGGGGAGGGAGGCAGATTTTTTCTTAAGAAAATATATTATCAAAATCGCAAATTCTATAACTTCAAGCAGAGGATATTGGAAGAGGTATTATTGTCCTGCGAGTTTGCCTTATATCTTAGGGAAAAGTTAGACAACACGGTAAAGGGCTTGTCTCTTTTGCCGAAATACCAATTCCGCTATATCCATGCCGATGTCGGTGAAAAAGGAGCTACCTGCGATATGATAAAAGAAGTGACGGGCTTGATCAAGGGGAACGGGTTTGAACCCCAAATAAAGCCATTTTCCTTTGCAGCTTCAGTGGTGGCTGATAGGTATACCTAGGTTTCAAATTCTGGTATTTATTAAATATCGAGAAGGCCTCTCGGTATTTTTATTTTATAGTTTTTCGTCTATAATATATAAAGATGAATTCAAGAGAATTGAGAGAAAGGTTTCTGTCTTTTTTTGAGAAAAACGGGCACAAAAGAGTGTCTTCTTCTTCGTTGCTTCCTTCAGATCCCTCGGTTCTTTTTACTACTGCCGGAATGCAGCAGTTTAAACCTTATTATCTGGGGGAGAAATCTCCTTTTGGGAAGAATACGGCTTCTTGCCAGAAATGTTTGAGGATCTCTGATATTGACGAAGTGGGAGACGAAAGACATTTGACTTTTTTTGAAATGCTTGGGAACTTTTCTTTCGGAGGATACCAAAAAGAACAAGCTATAAAATTGGCAAAAGATTTTTTTGATTCTATAGATATAAAAATAGATTATGTGACTGTTTTCTCGGGGGATAAGGAAATTTTGAGAGATGAGGAGTCGGCTAAAATATGGCAGGAACTGGGTTTTTCAGAAAAAAAGGGGACTTTGAGTTTTTGCGGCAGGGAAGATAATTTTTGGGGGCCTACCGGAGAGGAAGGCCCTTGCGGGCCGACTACAGAGATATATTCCCAGGGAATTGAAGTCTGGAATATAGTTTTTAACCAGTATTACTGCCATAAGGATAAGAGCTTAACGGCGCTACCCCTGTTCGGCGTGGATACGGGCATGGGGTTGGAAAGACTGGCAAAAGTTTCCCAGAATGTCCATACTGTTTTTGAGACGGATTTGTTTGGATTAATAATGAAAGAAATAAAGGGAGAGGGTTTGAAGACAAGAAGGATTATTGCCGACCATACAAAGAGCGCGGTATTTCTGGCTTCAGAGGGAATTTTGCCTTCTAACTTGGAGAGAGGATATATTTTAAGAAGATTGATAAGAAGAGCGATAAGGTGTGGTAAATTATTGAATTTATCCCATGATTTTTTAATTCCTTTGGCTAAAAAAGTTATTGAAGTTTATAAAGATATTTATCCGGAGGTTTCATCAAAAGAAAATGAGATTATGGGTATTATTAAAGGGGAAGAGGAGAAGTTTGAAAAAACGTTAGAGCAAGGGCTGAAGGAATTTAATAAATTATCGGGGATATCGGGCAAGGATGCTTTTGATTTGTATCAAACGTACGGTTTTCCTCTGGAAATGACAGAAGAATTGGCAAAAGAAAAAGGCTTGAATCTTGATATTGATAAAAAAGATTTCGAAGAAGAATTCCAAAAGCACCAGGAGCTTTCTCGTACCGCTTCAGCCGGAATGTTTAAGGGCGGGCTGGTAGACAGCGGAGAACAGGCCGTAAAGTATCATACTGCAAATCATTTGTTATTGGCTGCTTTAAGACAGGTTTTGGGAGATCATGTTTTACAAAAAGGCAGCAATATCACGGCAGAAAGATTAAGGTTTGATTTCTCTCATCCGGACAAGATGACAGAGAAAGAAATTAAAGAGGTTGAGGATATGGTCAATCAGAAGATTAAGGAAGATCTGCCTGTTGCATGCGAAGAAATGGCCTTTGATAAGGCAAAGGAGGCAGGTGCTATGGGAGTTTTTGAGAGCAAATACGGAGAAAAGGTTAAGGTATACGCTATCGGAGATTTTTCAAAAGAGATATGCGGGGGCCCTCATGTTAATAGAATTTCTGAGCTGGGTCATTTTAAGATTATTAAGGAAGAATCTTCCAGCTCTGGGATAAGAAGAATTAGGGCAATTCTGGAATAATTTGATATAATAGATTATTATGGTCCAAAAAATAATTGATATCATACCGCCAGATAAAAAGGAGCCGGCTACTGTTCCGCAACCCAGCGTTGAGATAAAGAGGGTTATGTCTATAGGAGAAGAAAGAGTAATTCACCGGCCAGTGGAAAAAAAATCATTTCCTGCTCCAGAAGAGAGGGAGATTAAATTTTCTTCGCCCAGGGCTTCCCGTAAAGGTGTTTCGGTTTTGCTTTTAGTTTTACTGGTTTTGATAACCGTCGGAGCAGGTTGCTATTTCACTTTATCAAAGGCAGATATTTTTATTTGGCCGGAGACCGAAATCAAGAATTTTGAAATAAAAGCGACTATAAGCAAAGCAGTCAGCGATGTGGATGTTTCTGATGCTCTTATCCCTGGAAAGGTTTTTGAGGCGGAAAAGACTGTTCTTCAGGAATTTCCGTCTACGGGAAAGATTACAAAAGAGGTGAAAGCAGAGGGAATCATTCGTGTCTATAACAATTATTCGTCTTCTCCGCAGATTTTGGTAGCCACTACCCGTTTTATATCGGTTGAAGGAAAGTTGTTCAGATCCTTGGAAAGGATAACCGTTCCCGGAGGTACTGTTGAAAAGGGCAAGGTTGTTACTCCTGGCTACGTTGATGTAAAAGTCAGAGCCGATAAGGCAGGGCCTGAATATAATATAGATGCTTCAACTTTTTCCATACCCGGTTTTGTCGGGACGGACAAATATACCAAGTTTTACGGAAAATCTACTGAACCGATGAAAGGAGGGGAATCAAGGGAGGCTTTACAAGTAACGTCAGAGGATTTGGAAAAGGCAAAGGCTTCGGTAACGGATGAAGCTTTGAAAGAGTGCGAAGAGGCTGTAAAATCAGAAATTCCCCAGGACTTTATATTGCCGGATAAATCTTCAAAGACTGATATAATCGAAATTTTTTCCTTGGCAGCTACCAAAGCCGAACTGGAAAAGTTCAGTTATCAGGTCAAAGCCCGTTCTACGGCCCTGGCTTTCAAAAAAGCGGATATGGATAATTTTGTTAAAGCATATATTCTCCAGCAGATTGATTATGACAAGAAGATTAACGAGGAGAGTTTGGAGATAAATTATTCTGTGGGAACGGTTGATTTTGATACGGGCAAGATCGCGGTTTCCGTACAAGTCAGAGCTAAAATTTATTCTGACATAGACAAAAATTCTCTAAAACAGGGGCTGGCCGGGAAAGACCTGGCAGAAACAAAGATATTCCTGGAAAATCAGCCTCAAATGGTGAAAAGCGAGGTTAAATTCTGGCCTTTTTGGGTAAAAAAGGTGCCAGACGACATAGAAAGGGTTTACCTTCAGCTGAGGTTTGACTAGTTTTTCATTCTCTGCTAATATATAATTTGTAATCGTTTAATTAATGAATCAAAACAAATCAACGATAAGGAAATTCGGTCAAGTCATAGAGACGCTGCCAAGCACTAATTTTCGGGTGAAACTGGATGACGGGACGGAGGCCTTGTGCCATCTGGCTGGGAAGTTGCGTATTCATAGAATTAAAATTTTAGCTGGAGATAGGGTGACCGTGGAGATGAGTCCTTATGACGAAAAAAGAGGGAGAATAATTTACAGGGGAAAGTAGCAAGATGAAAATTCAGTCATCGGTTAAAAAAATTTGTAAGAATTGCCAAATCGTCCGAAGAAAGGGACGAGTTTATGTAATTTGTAAGAATCCTAAACATAAACAAAGACAGGGATAACAAACCATGCCACGTATAGCAGGTATAAACATACCGGACAATAAACAAATAGATGTTGCCTTAACCTATATCTTCGGGGTGGGTTTGCATTTAAGCAAGAAGGTTTTAGCTGAAGCTAAAGTCAATCCTTCAACTCGAGCCAAGGATTTGACAGCGGATGAGATCAACAGGTTAAAGGACATTATTGAAAAGAATTACAAGATTGAAGGAGAATTAAGAAGGCAGATAATGATGAATATTAAAAGGTTGAAGGATATAGGATCCTGGAGGGGCCATCGCCATATCAGGGGACTTCCTGTCAGAGGCCAGAGAACAAAGACAAATACCAGGACCGTACGGGGAAATGTAAGAAAGACTGTGGGCTCCGGAAGAAAACCGGCGGCCAGCCCGACATAAACCAAAATTATACCTCTGGGGATAACTTTTCACTGCGTTCAAAATTATACCTCTGGGGATAACTTTTCACTGCGTTCAAAATTATGGGAAAGAAACACGTTGTAACTCAAAGCCAAGAAGAATTAATAAAAGAAGGCGAAAAAATAGAGTCAAAAGTACAAAAAGAAGTCAAAGAAACGTCTCACAGGCTTAAAGAGGGTAGTATATATATTTTTTCTTCTTATAATAATACGATAATGACCTTAGCTGATCCTAAAGGGAATGTTTTGCATTGGAAATCGGCCGGTCAGATGGGATTCAAAGGTTCGAAAAAATCCACCCCTTTTGCAGCCAGTAAAGTGGCTGAAGCCTTGGTCCAGGTTGCCAAGAAAATGGGTATTGAGAAGGTAAGCGTTTTTATGAAAGGAATAGGCTCTGGCAGAGAATCGGCTTTGCGATCGGTTGCTGCCCACGGTTTGGAAATAATTTTAATTAAAGACGTCACTCCCGTTCCTCACAACGGTTGCCGTCCGCCAAAAGTTAGAAGAGTGTAATAATTATGATTCCCGTTATCGGGGTCCTGTAAATTTTTAGTGAAAAATTTATGATTTCCGCAAGCGGACCCTTGCAAATTTCACTAAAGTTTAAATTTATGGATAATTCAAAGTGTAAAAGATGCAGAAGGTTAGGAATCAAACTCTTTTTAAGAGGGGATCGCTGTACGTCTCCAAAGTGCGCCATGATAAAGAGAGCTTATCCGCCCGGGAAGAAAAGCAAGAGAAGGAGTTCTCATTTTTCTGAATATGCCAAAGAGTTGAGAGATAAACAGATATTGAGAGCATGGTATCATTTGGGCGAAGCCCAGTTCAGAAAGTATGTAAAAAGTGTTTTACAAAAACAGCATAAAGTTGAAGATGCCGCTTCCTTGCTCGTGAAAATTATAGAGAGTCGTTTGGATAACACGGTGTTTCGTCTTGGGTTTGCGGTTTCTCGCGCCCAAGCCAGACAACAGGTTACTTACGGACATTTTTTGGTCAACAAAAAGCCTATTGACGTCCCCAGTTTTATGGTCAAGAAAGGGGATAAGATTTCTTTGAAACCTTCTTCTCTCAAGAAAACGTTTTTTCAAAATATTAAGAATTATCTGAAAAAACATAAAACACCGGAGTGGCTTAAGTTGAATGCCGAAAGCATGGAGGGAGAAGTTGTTGGCGAGCCTACCCTGGAAGAAGCCGCTCCGCCAGTTGAAATATCTTCAATTTTTGAATTTTATTCAAGGTAATAAGAACCTGCGTGGCAGAACCTTGATTCTCGCTACGCTCGAAATAAATAATAAGAACCTGCGTGGCAGAACCTTGATTTAATAAAATAATAAGAACCTGCGTGGCAGAACCTTGATTTAATAAAATAATAAGAACCTGCGTGGCAGAACCTTGATTCTCGCTACGCTCGAAATAATAAACAAAAAATATGATACCATTACCACTTCAGCCAAAAGTCGCTAAAAAAGAAAAGAATAAGGCGGTTTTTGAAATAGAAGCCTTGTATCCGGGCTATGGCGTCACAATTGGAAACACCATGAGGCGCGTTTTGCTTTCTTCTTTGGAGGGAGCTGCCATAACTCAAGTGAAAATTAAAAATGTTCCCCACGAGTTTTCAGCTATTTCGGGCATTTTGGAAGATACGGTCATAATAATGCTTAATCTGAAACAGTTAAGATTCCGTCTTTTCGGGGATGAACCTCAAAAGGCGAAGCTGTCTGCTAAAGGGGAAAAAGAGGCCAAAGGCAAAGATTTTCAGCTGCCAAGCCAGGTTGAACTTATTAATCCTGACTGCCATATAGCTACTTTGACCGGCAGATCTTCTGAGTTGGAAATAGAGGTTTTAATTGAAAGAGGAGTAGGGTACCAGCCAAGAGATGCCAGAAAAAAGGTTGTGGGAGCTAATCAGGAAAAGCTGGAAATAGGGGTTATTCCCGTTGATGCCATATTCACCCCCATAAAAAGAGTTTCTTTTAAGGTTGAGAATATGCGTGTTGGCGAGAGAACTGATTTTGACAGATTATTCTTGGAAGTTGAGACAGACGGTACCGTACAGCCTGAAGTTGCTTTTTTCCAGGCTTCTGACATTTTGGTAAAGCATTTTTCACTTCTTTCGGAAGCTTTCAGGAAGGAAGAAAAAAAAGCTGAAGCAGCCGTACCTGTTGTCAAAAAAGAAAAGAAGAAATCAAAAGAGAAGAAAGTTTCCCATAAAAAACATGAGAAAAAGAAAAAAGGGAAGAAAACTAAGTAGGGAAAGTGGTCAAAGAAGAGCACTTCTGCGCTCAATAGCCGGCGCTCTTTTTCTGGTTGGGAAGATAAATACCACCGAAGCTAAGGCCAAAGAGATAGTTTCCTTTGTTGACAAAAAGATCACTATAGCTAAAGTAGGTGATTCAAAGGCGAAAAGATTACTAGGCGGAGATTTCACCCAAAAAGTGGTTAAAAAGTTAATTGCTGATATTGCTCCGAAATATTCAGCAAGAAAAGGAGGATATACCAGGATTATTAAGTTGGGGCCGAGAAAACAGGATGGAGCCAGAATGGCCATAATCGAGCTTGTCAAATAATTTATATGATTCCCGCCAGCGGGGCCCTGGAAATTTTTCACTAAAAATTTATGGAAAAGATTCAAAGAGAAAAACATACAATTGATGCGACAGACAAGGTTTTGGGAAGATTAGCTGCAGAAATTGCAGGTTTAATTCGCGGCAAAGGGAAGGTAGATTTTTACCCTTACAAGAATATGGGAGATTTTGTCGTAGTACAAAATGTCGGCAAAATGAGGGTCACCGGGAAGAAAATGGAGCAGAAGAAGTATTTCCGTCACTCAGAATTTATGGGTGGAGTAAAGGAAACCCAGCTAAAGTTCCTGTTTGAAAAAGACCCCGAGGAGGTTTTAAGAAGGGCGGTTTACGGAATGTTGCCGAAAAACAGATTAAGAAGCGAGGCGATAAAAAGATTAAAATTTACGAAATAATATATGCCAAAAGCCAAGGTAAAAACTAAAAAGCCTCAGGCCAGTAAAAAACTGGCAAAGGAGGATTCAAAGAAGGTTGAGAAGGCAGCTGTAGCAGTAAAGCCAGACAAATATTTTGAAGCAGTCGGCAGAAGGAAAACTGCCATAGCCAGAGTCCGTATTTTTGCTAAGAAAGGAGCCAGTTTTTCTGATGAGTCGGGGAATTTAAAGATGGACTTCAGCGATTTTACAATAAACGGAAAACCGATTAATAATTATTTTCCTTCTTTTGAGCTTCAGCAGATAGTAGGAGTCGCTCTTGAGAAAATGAATTGTTTGGGCAAGTTTTCAGTTTCAGTCAAAGTAAAAGGAGGGGGATTCCATGCCCAGGCAGAAGCTGTCCGTCATGGAATATCCAGAGCTTTGGTCGTATTCAATCAGGATTTCAGGAGAAGATTGAAGAAAGCCGGATTCTTGACAAGGGATCCGAGGATGAGAGAAAGGAAAAAATTTGGGCTGAAGAGAGCGAGACGCGCTCCTCAGTGGCAGAAACGATAAAAATCGTTTTGTCAGAGCTTACTTTTAAATTATTAACGATATGCTGAAAGAGATTATTGACCAATTTTTTTTGGACAGGGAATCGAATAGGGAGCAGCATCATTTTTATATTACCGACGCAGGCAAATGCGCTCGGGCCATTTTTTTTAAGTTCAAAAATGTCCCCAGGGAGAAGATGACGGCAGAAGTCCTGAGGATGCTTGACCACGGAGATTACGTCCAGATGCACATTTTAAACTGCCTTTTCGGTTTAGGCGTTGTCAGGGCCTCTGAGATTAAGATTCCTCCTCAGGAGATAATTTCAGGCAGGGCTGACGCCATCATTACTCTTGATAACGAGCTTTACGTGGTTGATTTTAAGAGTATGAACAGCTACAAATTCAAGGATTTAAAGGCGCCCCTTCCTGAAAATGTGAACCAGATTCAGCTTTACCTGCATTTTTTCAAGATTCCCAAAGGTATCCTTTTGTATGTGGATAAAAATACCTTAGCCTTGAAAGAATTCCTGGTGAATTACAACCCAAAAATGGTTAACTCTCTTTTAAAGTCTTTAGAGGATCTCAAGGAGAAAATAGACACGGATATAATTCCGGTGAGATTGCCCGATTATCCCAATAATATGCAGTGCAGATATTGTGCTTTCAGGGAGATCTGTTCTTCGGCCTCTTCCAAGGAAATGAATTGGGAGCAATTTAAAGTAAAAATAAAAACCCAAGAATCATAAGGGTCAATTAGAAATGAAACTCCGTAGGTTTGACCGCGGAGTTTTATTTTAGGGAATGGGATTTTCTGGCTGGTAGAGAGTCCCTTCACTCAGGATATACAGCTTTTTATTGGTTTTATTGAAGAATATTTCGGGTTCTTTATATCCGTTAAGGTCGACAACATTTATTCTGTCTCTCTCATCGATTTCAGATATTTTTATCTTATCGCCGACAGAGAAAATTACATAATCAGAGTTAAGCCAAACGCAGTCTCTTATTTTTTCTGACAGGCGGATTAAGGACATTTTCTCTCCGGCTTTTTTTGTTGGCTGTTCATTTTTCTCCTTCAGGAAGAGAATTAATATTTCTGAGTCTGAAAAATAGGCCAGTTTTCTTTGGTCTGGGGAAAGGCTTAATCCTTTTATTCCGTCAAAGAATTTTTCAAAAGATTTGGAATCGTTATTGAATAAATAGAGGATTCCGTTTTCTTCTAAAAATATGAAGGCCGGAGCATCCTGAAAAACATATAATACGTATTCGGTTTCCTGTTTAACGGGGAAAGGATCTCTATTTAGTTTATCGTTATTTCTGAATAAGTTACCATTTATGTCGAGATAATATGTTTCGTTATTTATCTTTTTTGAAGCAATAGTATTTTTTGGAGGCTCAATTATTGTTTTTGGAGTCAATGTGATAGGGGATTTGTCCGGCTTTATAATAAAGCTTTTTTCCTGCTCTTTTATGGCAACATTGAGATAGATTTCTTTTGAGTCTTCGGACCATTCTAAGCTTATGAAATCAGCTCCTTTTGAATAAACTTCGTTTTCTGAAATTAGTTGGCTTTTTACGTTTCTTTCCAAATCATAAAGCTTCAAAGACCATCTTGAGTTGGTATCGTTTGAGGTTTCTTTCAGTACTATTTTTTTGTCGTCAGGAGACATCCAGAAGTTTTCAACATTTTTGCTTATATCGTCGGAATTAAGATTCTCAGGGATCAAAACGATCCTTTTCCCTTCAGCAACCTCTTTTTCTTTTACTGTTAATTTCTTCTCCCAGCTGAAGTATCCGTCTTTTGAAACCTTTATACTATATTCTTTTGGCAGCAAATTTTCTATCAGGGCTGATCCGAAGAAAAAGTCGGTTTTTTTGGATAGCTTTCCGTTCAAAAAAATACTGGCTTGTTTGGGTTCTATCTTTAAAAAAAGACCTCCTGTTTGGACTATTCTTTTCCCGTTTTGGGGAGGATTCCAATCTATTCTGTACCCCGAAGAATAAAAAATCACCGTTGGAGCGGTTATTAAAAATAAGGAAAGGCAGATAAAAAATAGGGTCGTTCGGGTTCTTTTAGTCATTAATGAGATTATATCTTAAAAAAGGAAGATATTAAAGGGCTCTTGACTCTTCACCACTTTTTATTTTTTATAATGAAAGTTGTAACGCCTTTTCCAGAGACGTAGGTCGGTTTTACCTTTAATAAGAGATATGACCACATGCATCGTTGAAAGTGGTGAGGGGTTGACAAAACTATAAAAATTAGGTAAAATATAGGCACAAACAGAACCTTAAGTATCGAATACTGGAAATAAAAAATTAAAGGAGGTGCAAAAGAAAGTGAATAAAATACGGATTTTCTGTTTGGCTTTTTGGCTTTTTTCGATCATGTCTATGGCGGTATTCCCGGCTTCAGCTCAGGCGGCGCCCATTTCCCAGGTTATATCCCTGGAAGGTGATTATGTGATCCTGCCTGACTCGGACGTTGAACTCGTCGCCCTGGGAGGGGGAAGAATATATGCCGTCGTCTTGGATGACGATGACAATTATTGTTTCCTTTTCTCGGACTCGGGCGGAGCAACCTGGACCAAAGCGGGCCAGGGCTTACCCAAGGAAAATGAGTTTATTTGTCTGGAGGTCGAAAATTCTGTCGTGGCGCTTGCCACGGAGGAAAAAGTTTATCGGTCTCAGGACGGCGGTCAGACCTTCGGGAGTCTCGGAGGACCAACTGGCCTGCGCCACAGGGGAGAGGAAATCTCCTGTATCGCAGTCAACTTATCTCAGGTTGCCGTCGGGATCCGGAATCCGTCTGATGGGGAATTCCCCTTGGACGGAATCTACATCTACGGCAGATGTGGCAGCGAATGGGAAGCACAAGGTATGCGTCAGTCCCCGCTAGGCGGATTTGATGCAGACGTGACTTCCATTACGTTTGCCCCTTCAGGGGAAAGCGTAATTGCTGTCGCTACCGGAGAAGATGGAACTTACATGGTCGCAGGCTGCACTCAGCAGACAGGCAACTTTTGGGCAGGAGCTAAATGGAGTGATGCAATCGAGGTTGCTCAGAGCTCCGGTCAATCACCCAAGGAGGGTGAGATGATAAGCTCGATGATATCCTGGATGAAAGACGGCAGCTGGTCAGACGTGGGACCTAAGGCTCAGTTTAATTCCTATAAGCTGCTTATCGCTTATAACAGCAGCCAGGAAGCTCAGTCTGATGTATATCAGGTTGGGCTGTCGTTTGACCTGACGCCTTCAAAGGTAAGCAGGCTGAGCCTACCCAAAAGTTTGACCATAACCGGTCTTGCCAGCAACGAAAACACCATAGTGGTGGCTGGTATAGACGAGGCGGATAGGATTCTGGTTTATTGCCGGAATTCTGTCACCGTTGTCTGGAAGCAGATGTTTCCCGACAACGACCGGGCTCAGTCTCCTCGGGTAGTCATTGCTCCTGATGATACGATTTTCGTCGGGACAAGCGGTGAAGGAAGCTACTTCTCAAGGAGCGAAAAGGGAAATCTATTAGTACCGATTTCCTTGATTGACTCAGGTGGAGACTACATAGAGGGGATATACCTGTCGCAGAAGTTTTCAGAGAGTAGAACTCTATATGTGACTTTTGCGGGCAGGAGCCTGTTCCGGCTGGTGCTTGATAAAGATTATCAGTTGGTAAGAATCGAAAGGCTTTTCTATACTCCCGAATATCTTAACGAAATGGGAGTGAAAGGCTATAGTCTTGCCAATGGAGAAGAGGATCTGCTTGTATACCAGGCAGATGCGAACTCCGACAAGGTTTGGTGGGGGCAGTATGGCCTTCATTGGACCGAAAAGACAATGGAAGTAAGAATCCAGGACGTCGAAACGATCGGCGATAAAGCCTGGATAGCAGGCGAGGACGGTATGATATATGTCGGCCGTTCAGGTGTCGCTTCAAAAACAATCAGCTCGGGTATGAGCTGGGTTGGGAAGTTGGAACCTGGGCTGCCAGGAACTGTTCTGGCTGCGGGAGGTTCGGACGAGTATTGTTGGGAAGTAATTTCTGTAATCAACGGAAACTCCTGCGAAAACTCTTGCGAATTACTGCCGTTCCTACCGGAAGAAGCTGTAATGGAAGATGACAGCGATGGTTTCATGGTATGCCATTCTCCTACTGATAACGCAGTTTACTGCGTTGCCGAAGGTAACGACCTATATAAGTTTGTTATCGGAGGTTCTAAGTGGGAGAAGATAGGTCACCTCTCCAGGTCTGAAGGGATATTTCCTTCGGCCCGAGGATTATATAATTTCTCGGGCTCGGAAGTCCTTTTTGCTCCTTTTCCCATAACCGAGGAATCAGTGTGGCTGAAAATACCGGAGCTTAAGGGTCACTGGCAGGGGTGTCAGGTGGTAGGACTGAAGACCGGCGAGGATCTTCTGATCGTCTGGGATGGCCCTGAGATTCATATCTTACGCTATTATGCCCAGGCGGAGTCCCAGGTCAAGCCGACTGTCACCTCTGATACAGCGGTTGAAACTCAAACGGGAAAAGACGTAACGAAAAAGAATTCAAAGGTTGCGCCTAGTCCCGAGAAAAATACAGCTCCAACAAACGTTGAAGTAGCAACTACGTTTGGGGCTGGTGCTCTGGCGTTAATCATTATAATCGTAACTGCCCAAGCACGAAAAAAATAGTTCTTTATGCTCCGGGTGTGGGGATGCGAAAGCGTCCTCCCCCGGAGATTTTTTATTGATAAAATAATTAAATTAGTATTCGGCTTTATAACAGGAATAAGTGGGTTTGCCAAATACTCCAAAAAAAGTTAAGATAGAGAAGTATGTTAGTAAGAAAAATAAGAACCTCGCTTCGCGAGAACCTTGATTCCTTTCGGAATTAAGAACCTC
>CAZPAG010000003.1:33815-58329 GCA_964584545.1 uncultured Candidatus Saccharibacteria bacterium | reverse complement strand
AGAACCTTGATTCATTTTTGAATTAAGAACCTGGCTTCGCCAGAACCTTGATTCATTTTTGAATTAAGAACCTGGCTTCGCCAGAACCTTGATTCATTTTTGAATTAAGAACCTGGCTTCGCCAGAACCTTGATTCAAATGTTTATGTATGAAAACAATTGATGAAATAAAAAAAGTCAGGCTACAGAAGCTGGAGGCTATTCAAAAAGCCGGTTTTCAGGTTTATCCTTCAAAAACTAAAAGGACCCATAAAATAGCTGAAGCCTTGGATGATTTCTATAGACTGTCAAAATCCGAAAAAGAGGTAATTTTAGTCGGTAGAATCAAATCTCAGAGAGGACACGGCGGAGTTACTTTTTGTAATATTGAAGACGGAACCGGCAGAATCCAGGTTTTTTTCAGGAAAGACAGGCTGGGAGAAAAATGGTATAAGTTTTTTATTGATAATTTTGATATAGGGGATTTTATTGAGGTAAGAGGCATTCTGCTTGAGACTAAAACAAAGGAAAAGACGATTGAAGCTGCTGATTTTAAAATGCTGGCTAAATCTCTGCTGCCTTTGCCTGAAAAGTGGCATGGTTTGACCGATATTGAAGAAAGATTCAGAAAAAGGTATCTGGATTTGATTTTTAATCCTGAAGTGAAAAAGAATTTTAAGCTTCGTTCCAGGATTATCAGTGAAACTAGGAATTTTTTGGAGAATGAAGGATTTTTGGAAGTTGAAACTCCCGTTCTACAACCTATTTACGGCGGAGCTAAAGCCAAACCTTTTAAAACTCATTTGAACGCATTGGACATTGATATATATCTGCGCATTTCCCCTGAACTTTATCTGAAGCGGCTTTTGGTGGGAGGGTTTGAAAAGGTTTACGAGATAGGCAGGTGCTTCAGGAACGAGGGTATGGATAAAGCCCATAATCCCGATTTCACAATGCTGGAATTTTACTGGGCTTATGCTGATTACAAGGACTTGATGAAACTGACCGAAAAGATGATTGAAGGGCTGGTAAGGGGTATTTTCGGCAAGCTGGAGATCGAGCACGAGGGAAAGAAGATTAATTTCAAAACTCCCTGGCCAAGATTGGAATTTGAGCAGGTTCTTAAAAAGGAAACCGGTATTAATTTAGTGGAGATAAATAAGGAGGCTTTAGAGAAAAAGGCCAAAGAACTGGGAATTGAAATCAAAAAAGGGGAAGATAAAGCGGGAATAGCAGATGAGATTTACAAAAAATATTGCTTGCCTAAGATTTTACAGCCTACTTTTGTCGTTAATCACGCTTTAGGGGCTGCGGCTTTAGCCAAGCAATTGGAAGACAGCCCCAATAAACTGGCAAGGTTCCAGCTAATAATCAGCGGCTGGGAAATAGTCAACGCTTTTTCCGAATTAAACGATCCTCTAGAGCAGAAAAAGAGGTTTGAAGAGCAGGAAAAGTCTTTCAAGCAGGGGTTGGAAGAGGCCCAGAGAATGGATAAGGATTTTATTGAGGCTTTGGAATACGGTATGCCGCCTGCAGCCGGGTTTGGCATGGGCATAGACAGACTGGTCTCTTTACTCACTAATTCGCACAGCTTAAGGGAAGTAATTTTATTTCCGACGATGAAACCTAAATAAATATATGTTGGATATATGCTCGATATAAAATTCATTCGTGAAAATCCGGAAAAGGTTAAAGAGGGCTGCAAAAAGAAGCAGGTCAAAATTGATATATCTCGTCTCCTGGATATTGATAAAAAAAGGAGGGAATCTTTGCAGGCTTTGGAGGATATGAGAGCAAAAAAGAACAAGGCTTCAAAAGAAATCGCTGCTGCAAAAGATGAAAAAGACAAAAGAAAGATAATACTGGAAATGCAGGAATTGGATAAAAACAGTGACAGATTAAACGGCGATTTGAGCGCTTTAGAAGACGAATTTCGCGACCTAATGCTGCAGGTACCTAATATTCCTTTTGACGATGTCCCTGTCGGAAAGGACGACAAGGAGAACGTTGTTTTAAGAGAAGTTGGAGAAAAGGTTAAATTCGATTTTAAAAGCAGGGATTATCTTGAGATAGCTAAAGATCTTGATCTTATTGATACTGAACGCGCAGCCAAAACCTCTGGCACAAGGTTCGGGTTTATAAAAAAAGAGGCGGCCTTGCTTGAGTTCGCTTTGGTTAATTTTGCTTTTGAGAATTTGACAGAAAGCGGTTTTTCTCCTGTTTTGCCGCCGGTGATGCTCAAGGAAGAGATGGCCCGCGGGACAGGATATTTTGAAGCAGCCGACAAAGAAGAAGCATATTTTTTGCCGGATGACGACCTGTATCTGGTCGGGACTTCTGAGCAATCTTTACTGGCCATGCATTCAGACGAGATTTTGGAAGGAAAAGAATTATCTAAAAGATATGTCGGGTTTTCCACCTGCTTCAGGAGAGAAGCCGGTGCTTACGGAAAAGACACCAAAGGCATTTTAAGGGTCCACCAGTTTGACAAGGTTGAGATGGTAACATTTTCCAAGCCGGAAGATTCTAAAAAAGAGCACGAGCTCTTGCTCAAGCAGGAAGAGAAATTGATGAAGGCTTTGAAAATTCCTTACAGGGTAGTACGGATATGTACTGGAGACTTGGGCAGGCCGGCAGCGGCCAAATACGATATTGAAGCCTGGATACCGAGCGAAAACCGTTATCGCGAGACTCATTCTACTTCAAACTGCACTGATTTTCAGGCTAGGCGTTTGAATATCCGCTATCGCGAATCGGGTAAATTGAGTTTCGTACATACTTTGAACGGCACTGTTTTTGCCATAGGCAGAATTTTAATAGCCATCATCGAAAACTACCAGCAAAAAGACGGTTCCGTGAAGGTTCCCGAAGTTTTACAAAAATATACCGGATTTAAAGAGATAAGAACCTCGCGCTAAGCGAGAACCTTGAAATACTCGTGGGTATTATTGAAAGATAATGAAGGAAGAAAGGGTTTTCATTAATGATCTGGAGGCTAACTACAAAATTGCAGGAGAGGGTCCTGCCGTTTTGGTACTGCACGGCTGGGGAGGTTCTTCGGACTCCTGGGAAAAAGTGCAGGAAATATTGGCCAAGGAGGGCTTCAAAGTAGTGGTCCCTGACTTACCTGGGTTCGGGAAGAGTGTTACTCCTAGAGAACCCTGGCGCGTTTCTGACTATGTGGACTGGGTCAATTTCTTCACCAATTATTTGGGTCTTAAGGATTTCTATCTGATAGCCCATTCTTTCGGCGGCCAGGTGGCAGTAAAATTTACGATTTTACATCCGGAAAAAGTTAAAAAAATAGTTTTCTGCGCCTCAGCTGCCATAAGGCCGAAGCCCGGGCTGAAAACCAGAATGATTTATTCTGTAGCAAAATTCGGTAACGCTATTTTTTCTCCAAAGTACTTATCCAGAATGAAGGACGCGGCTAGAAATTTCTTCTATATTCTCTTAAGGAACAGAGATTATACAAAAGCGAACGGCACGATGAAAGAGACTATTAAAAAGGTCTTGGAGGAGGATTTGCTGCTGGACCTCCCGAAAATCAAGAAGGATACTTTAATAGTCTGGGGAGAGGCTGATAAGCTGGTGCCTTTAAAGCACGCCCATATTTACAAGGAGAAGATTGAAAATTCCAAGATAGAGGTTTTCCCGAAGATAGGGCACAGTCCTCATTTGGAAATCCCCGATAAATTAGCCCAAGTCTTGGTTAAATTTTTTAAATCTTAATCTATGATTCCAACTTTAGCTTTTTTTTGGTTTATAAGGACTACTAAGGCTGTTTTGTTTTGGATCTATCTCTGGCAGCTGAAGGAGTATCATACAGGCAGATTCATAGACCATTTCCGGACCGAAAAGGGGAAAAGCCTGTTTTTAAATTTTTCTAACATATTTAAAATCATTTTATTTATCTATTTCTTCACCTTGCCGCTTTTGTTCTTTTTTGTTGTTTTTTTGATATATATTGCCGAATCAGTAAAGACTGTTTGGGACTTATTCAAGAAAAAGATAAAGAAGCCGATTTTGACCAAGAAGACGGTTTTTCTGATTTTTTCCGGGTTATTTGTCGAGCTTTTCTCTCTTTTGCTTATATATTTGAATTCAAAAGATGTTTATTGGTTTGCTTTCTGGCTTCTGGTTTTTGATGTTTTGTGTCCTTTTATAGTTTCCCTTGTCGTTCTTCTGCTTCAGCCTTTGGCGGTTTTTGGCAGGAACAGGATTATTAAAAAAGCCAGGTTAAAGAGAGAGGGATTCAAAAATTTGCTTGTAATAGGAATCACGGGAAGCTATGGCAAAACTTCGACCAAAGAGTTTTTATACAGCATTTTGTCTTCGAGATTCAAGGTTTTAAAAACCGAAGCCCACCAGAATTCAGAGGTGGGTATTTCCCAGTGTATTCTGGATAATTTAAAGCCAGAACACGAGATTTTCATCGTTGAAATGGGAGCTTATAACCGGGGAGGGGTAAAGCTGCTTTGTTCTATTGCTAAGCCAAAAATAGGCGTTTTGACCGGGATTAACGAACAGCATATGGCTACCTTCGGTTCGCAGGAGAATATCATTAAAGGGAAGTATGAATTAATTGAGAGTTTGCCCAAAGATGGAGTGGCTTTCTTTAACGCCAAGAATAAATATTGCGTGGAGTTATATAACAAAACCCAGATTAGGAAGTTTTTATACGGAGAGACTGCTAAATTTATGGGAGAAGAAGATATCTTAGGGGCTGCAGCTGTAGCCAAAGAATTGGGAATGTCAGAGGAAGAGATTTTACGTGCTTGCGACAAGATCGAAAATAAGAACCTCGCCTCCGGCGAGAATCTTGATTCTCGTCCGTGGGCTCGAATTAAAATGCCCGGGATACAGGTGAAAAAGGGGATTAATGGGTTGAATGTAATTGACGCTACTTATTCTGCCAACCCTGACGGAGTTATTTCCAATTTAGATTATCTGAAAAGTTTTCCAGGCCGTAAGGTAATTGTTATGCCTTGCCTGATTGAATTGGGTAAGGCGTCAAAAGAAGTACATAGGAGAATAGGGGTAAAGATTGGAGAAGTTTGTGATTTGGCGATAGTCACTACAAAAGACAGATTAAATGAGTTGAAAGAAGGAGCCGGTTCAAAAGTTTTATTTATGGAAAATCCGAGAGAAATATTTAAGAAAATTGAATCGTTTTGTAAGGACAGCGATGCAGTGCTTTTAGAGAGCAGAGTGCGTAATAGTTTGGAAAGCACACAAAAATTAATTAAGATGTTGGAGAAATAAAAGAGATCCACCGAGGAGGTGGATCATGGATGGCATAGCCGTTAGGAATTAACCAATTTGTCAAAAGGGCGGGGCTCTAGGACCAAATGTCTTAGGCTTGTCATATGGCAATCGCGTTTCAGCGCTTGAACTGGAGTCGCGGGAAGCAGAGCATTTCCGTCAGAATGCTGAGCCCGGATTATATCCAATCCTAAGCGTAAAAGCTGTTCTCCTTCCTCTTCGTCGTCGGGCAACAAGACGATCTGTCCTTTTTCCTCTAAGATTAATACTCGCAATTCAAACCTCCATATCTATTTTTTTCCGGCCTTGCCTTTCATCAGTTTCTCCTTAATCTGATATTATATAATAATATGAATTTTTGTCAATCACTAAGACCAATATCAATATCTTTGTCGCCAAATACCGAGAAAGACGATATTCTTTTGGCTTCGAGATTGAAATTTAAACCCTCTCTTTGGAAGAGTGGGAATGCAATTGGAGAGATAGAGGAAGAGTTTAAAAAATATCTGGGCCTAAATTATGCGGTTTCTTTTAATAGCGGTCGCTCTTCTCTAATGGCTATTCTCGGTTCTTTGGAACTGGGGAAAGGGAGCGAGATTTTACTGCAGGCGTTTACTTGCAATGCAGCGGCTAACCCGGTTATCTGGAACAACTTAAGTCCTGTTTACGTGGATTGTGATGAAGAAACTTTTAATATAGATATCGAGGACTTGAGAAGGAAAATAACTTCAAAAAGCAGGGCGTTGATAGTTCAGCATACTTTCGGTCTGCCGGCTGATATGGACGCTGTTTTAGAGATTTGCAACCAGAATAATCTAATATTAATTGAGGATTGCGCTCATTCTTTAGGGGCAGAATACAAAGGTAAAAGAGTAGGAACGTTCGGCAAAGCTTCTTTTTTCAGTTTCTCCCGAGACAAAGTAATCTCTTCGGTTTACGGCGGAATGGCTGCGACTAATGACGACGAATTGGCTAAAAAGATAAGAGAATATTGGGAGAAAGCAGGCTATCCTTCTTATTTTTGGATAAAACAGCAGCTATTGCATCCAGCTTTGATGGATTGGCCGATTCTGCCGACTTACAAGATATTTGGGAAGTATTTTTTGATTTTGGCTCAATGGCTGCGCGTTCTATCAAAAGCCGTTCATTGGAGAGAAAAGAGAGGAATGAGGCCCGACTATTTCCCGAAACGGCTTCCTAACGTTTTAGCTATTTTAGCTTTAAACCAGTTCAAAAAGTTGGGAAGGTTTAATAGCCATAGAAAAGAGATAGCGGATTTTTACAGGAAAAAATTGTCAAATACTTCTTTTGAATTGCCTCCAGAAGCAGATCAGATTTATCTTAGGTTTTCCGTAAAACACCCGAAAGCCCATGAAATTATTGATAAGGCTTGGCAGAATAATCTTTTAATAGGGGACTGGTATACAAATCCGGTAGCTCCTTATGATACGAAGATAGATAAGTTAAAGTATATAATTGGTAGTTGCCCGAAAGCTGAAGTATTATCCGGTAAAACTCTCAATTTGCCCACCCATATTAATATTTCAAAACAAGAAGCTGAAAAAATAGTATATTTTATAAAACAATGGAAATGAGAATTTTTCACTTCGTTAAAAAACCTTGTTTCCATAATAAATTATGCATCCCGCACAATTAAGGTAATATGTGCGCGGGAGCCCTGTCAATTTTTAACTTCGTTATAAATTATGGAAATAAGAGAGATAGTGCAAAAAGAAATATGGGAAGATTTTCTTTTAAAATGTAAGGAGAAGACGTTTTTGCAGTCTTGGAATTGGGGGGAATTTCAGGAAAAGATGGGAAACAAAATCTGGAGGTTTGGCGTCTATGAGGGAGAGAACTTATTGGGAGTAGTTTTAATATCAAAAATAAAAGCGAGAAGGGGAACATTCCTTTTGATTCAGCACGGGCCTGTCCTGGTTTCTAATAATAAAGATATTCTTGGGTTTTTTGTTCGTGAGCTTAAAAAAATTGGAAAAAGAGAAAGAGCGAGTTTTATCAGAATTAGCCCTTTATGGGAGAGAAACGAAGAAAATATAGGTATTTTTAAAAACTTCGGCTTCAGGGAATCCCCAATGCACGCTAACGCCTATGAAGCGAGCTGGAAATTAGACATTACTCTTTCAGAAGAAGAGTTGCTCGCTAATATGCGGAAAACTACCCGTTATTTGATCCGCCAAGCCCAGAAGAATACCAATGTTGTTATAGAGAAGAGTAATAACCTGGATAATTTAAAAATTTATCAGGAGCTTAACGAGAAAGTTGCCAAAAGGCAGGATTTTGTACCTTTTTCGTACGAATACATTAAGAATGAGTTTGAGGTTTTTTCAAAGGATAACCAGTGTTTATGGTTTTTTGGCAGATACGAGGGAGAAATAGCGGCAGCTGCTCTGGTTGTTTTTTGGTCAGGAGTTGGGTTTTACCATCAGGCAGCTTCTGATTACAGATATGCAAAGTTTTCCATTCCCTATTTGATTCAATGGGAAGCGGTAAGAGAAGCAAAAAACAGAGGTTTCTCTTTATATGATTTCTGGGGGTTTGTTGACCCTCAGAAGAATCATAAGCATCCCTGGGCCGGTCCGACCCTGTTTAAGATGGGATATGGCGGTAAAGCATATGAATATATTAAGACTCAGGATCTGCCTCTTTCCAAAAAATACTGGTTAACCTATATTTTTGAAAAGATACGCAAAATAAGAAGGGGGCTCTAAAAATAGAGCCCCCGGTTAGCTATCCGTGGTAGCCGTTTATTCACGGTAAAGAGTAAAATAATTAAACAGCGCCATTGTGTGAGGTATCGGCCAGATAGTTAGCACTAAAAGCCAGAATCCCCACCCCGATTTCATCTCTTTTTCGTAGGCAGGCGGGTCTATTTTGAAGATTAGTTTCGCTAAGAAATAACCCACCAAGACGTAAATAAGATAAGCGGGGATAGCTATTAATAGGATTGTTTCTGTATCCATATCTCCTCCTTTTAAGAAACAATTATTTTACACTATTTTGATTGTACCATATTATGGCAAAAAGTCAATGGCACAGGCCATACAAAATTAAAAAGAAAAAGCCGATTTACAAGAATCAATTTTTTTGGCTTGGGATTTTATTTTTAATCCTTTTTTCTTCAATTTTTTATTTGTTATTCTTTTTCGAGTTTTTCCAGGTAAAGAATATTAACGTTGAGGGTCAGAATAAGGTTTCTGCAGACAGTATTAAGCTTTTGGCTGAAAGCAAATTGGAAAATGAAATATTATTTTTCAATACCGAAAGCATATTCTTGGTTAAATCAGGTGAAATAAAAGAGCAGATTTTAGACGATTTTCCTCAGATAGCTAAAGCCGAAGTCAGGCGGGAGTTGCCAGACATCATAGACATTAAGATATCAGAGAGGGTGGGCCAAGCTGTCTGGTGCCAGGAAGAAAGATGTTTTGCCTTGGATAATGAAGGGATTATTTTTGAAGATATTTTTGATGTAGCTACAGATACTTTTAGAGTAAGGGGCGGGGCAGGGGACAAACCCGATTTGAAGTTGGGGGACAAGATAACCGACAAAGATAAATTAAGCCAGGTGCTTTACCTGGAATCCAAATTAAGAGACAAAAGAAAGATTTCTATTGTTGATATCAATATGGTTTCCGATGAGAGATTGAATGCCAAAACCTTAGCAGGCTGGGAAATCTATTTTAACCCTGAAGAGGATTTGAATTGGCAGCTGGATAAACTTTACGCTGTTTTAGACAAAGAGATTTCTTCTGAAAAAAGAGATGACTTGGAGTATATTGAGCTTAGGTTCGGGAATCTGGCTTCCTATAAATACAAATAGGCTATTGTATGTAATAGATGAAGATTGAATTGCCTATTATGGCTATTGGCTGATAATTATTCAGCCAGAGATAATGACCGACTGGCTGGCTGAATCCTTTAATGGGAACTCCCCGCCCTCCCTGTAACAAAGTTGCTGAAACCGCAAGATAATTTCCTTTTTGGAATTCAGATGCAGGACTCGTGCCCGACCAAGGCACGTATTTTTCTTTCAGGTAGTAGGACGGATCTCCTCCGCCAAAATAGTTAATGTATATTTTATCAATCTTATTATCTTCCACCCATTTGGCCAGTCTTTTCAAATCCTGCCCCCAGTCAAGATTGGAATCCACCACGTAAAGGTAGCCGTTTTTGGATCCCCCGATAATTTCATTAAAGTAAGTCAGGAGATTAGGATATACGGAAATTACCGAAACTGCCTGCCACAAAAGCAGGATTGCTAAAAGGCCGTATTTTAATTTCAGGTGGGGATTTTTCAATAAATTGGAAACTACGCCGCTTACCAGTAAAATCGTAAAAGGAAAAACAGGGAGCAGGTGCCTGACTCCGATATTAAGAGTGCTTACTATGGAAGTCAGCCAATATATCCCCAAGAACAAAATCATGGCAAATTCTGAAAAGTGGGATTTCAGCCAGTCAGAAACTTTGGGAGATTTGCTCTTCCAGGCCAGCCAGACAACATAGAGAAGGGATAAAAGAGTTAGGATATGGAAAGATAGAGGCTCTTTTAATATATATACAACCGGGAAATAGTAATGCCAGCCTAAATTGTAGACTTGGCCTAAGAAATAGGTGGTGTTGCCTGAAGTGGCTCTGTTAGTGGCCATTAAAAGCCCGAAGGCATAATATGAATAAGGTCTTAGAACGGGCTTATCTGAAGCCCAGAGGGTTATTTTGGCTGGGATCCCCATTATGGGCTTGTTGAACACCCCAAGTTCATTTAATACTGCTTCTGTATCAGACCTCTGTTTTTCTGCAGGATAATTCCAGACGTGATACTGATAAACAGGCCAGACTAATATGTAGCCGATTAAGACAACCAGAATAAATACCTTTGCCGCCTTTTGCCAGGAGGCAGATTTAATCATCCAGAAGACAAGAGCTAATATGAAGAAAAATGGGAGCAAAAGAATTACAGAAAATTTACATAATTCTGCTAAGCCAAAGGCAATTCCTGAAATGATTATGTTCTTGGCAATCGGATTTTTTAGAGCTTTGAGGAAATAGTAGGTAGCGACCAAGGCTCCCAAAGCCGCTCCTACGTCAGTAGTCACCAGTCTGCCGTGAGCCAGCAGGGTCGGGGAGAAAGAGAATAAAAACAGGGTTAATATCGCAGCTTTATTCCCGAATAATTCCTTTGACCATTTGAACAGGAAAAAACCGAAAAGAATGAGAAGTAAAATCATGGGTATCCTTCCTGCAAAAATCATTTTATCGGCCTGATTATTAGCCTGATAAAGAAAATTAAAGCCAAAGTTCCATTGGCCGTTAACATCTTCCTGCCAGGCCTTTATATCAGAAGGGAAGTTTATATTTTTTATAAATAATAGGGGCAAGGCAGCCAGATCTTTTATTAAAGGAGGATGTTCCGGATTTAATCTCATATCTTGCTGGGTGAGATAGCTGTAGCCGGCTGGCAGATGGGCGACTTCGTCCATTGTCAGGGAATCTTCTTTTATGCTGAAAATCGCTGCGATGAATACGAAAGACAGAAATACTACGGCTAATATATTTGTTAAGCGGTTTGACATATTTTTATTATTTTTGAGCCTCGGCGAGAATCAAGGTTCTTGCTTGGCTGGATTTTTATTTCGAGCGTAGCGAGAATCAAGGTTCTTGCCGAAGGCAAGGTTCTTATAGTTATTAAGCTATTTTAACAAAAATTTAAATAAAGTGAAATAATTTGACATTTTGCTAAAATAGTAGTATTTAAAAAATGGAGGTAATTGATGAATTGTAAGTTTAAAGAAAAGGAAATGGTTCTGCCCAGAGGGTTCTTCGTAAAGGAAGGGAGGGAATGGTGTATGCTGCACCACAAGTCCGGCGAGAGGGCTATAGCGGGCATCTCGTCAGGATGCACCATTTCGGAATTCAGGAGAAAAATACGCCTGCACATTAGCAATTTTAGGTCTTTCCTCAAAGTATTAACGCCAGCGTTAGATTAAGGGTACGAGTACGGGGGCTTCGGCCCTTTTTTATTTTGTCTGGTTATCACTCTTGACAGGGGAGTGATGATTTTTTATAATGGAGGATGGATATATGACCATAACTGACAGACAAAAAGACATACTTAATAAAATAATTGGAGAGTACATCAGTTCGGCTCAGCCGGTTAGTTCTAAGTTGCTTGAAAAAAAGTATGATTTTGAAATTTGTCCAGCCACGATAAGAATTGAAATGCAGAAGCTGACAGATGACGGTTTAATTTCCCAGCCCCACACTTCAGCCGGCAGAGTACCTACCGACAAAGGTTACCGTTTTTTTGTAAATAATTTATTGGAGAAGGGATTGTCAGAAGAAGAATATGACACGGGGGACTTAATTGAGAAGGAGATGGGGGATACAATGAAATTTATCCAGCATCTCACCAAGGGGTTGGCTGAAACTACTTCTAATCTGGCCCTCAGCTATTTGTTTAATGATAAGATTTTATGGAAAGAGGGATGGGGGGATATTATCCGGGAACCTGAGTTTAAAGAAACGAAATTAATCTATAATTTAGCCAGGATTATTGATAATTTTGAAGACGAGATTAAAGACGTTGATATTAATTTCGGGATTAAGGTTTATATCGGAAAAGAGAACCCTTTCTCAAAATCTAAGGAATTCAGCACGATAATCGCCAGATGCCGTTTCCCGGAAAAAGAAGAGGGATTTCTGGCCATAGTCGGTCCTAAAAGAATGGATTATGACAGAAATATTAATCTTATTAATTCTTTAATAAAATTAATGGAAGACTATGGATAAAGATAAACAAAAAGAAGTAAGTGTCGAGGAATTTAAAAAACAGCTTGAGGAATGCCAGAAGTTAAAAGAGGAGTATCTATCAGGCTGGCAGCGTTCAAGAGCCGACCTGCTGAACTACAAAAAAGAAGAGATGGAAAGAATAGGGGGGCTGATAAACTACGCGATGGAAGAAATAGTTTTGAGGTTTTTACCGATTTTGGACAATTTCGAGGTGACAGAGGGAAAGCTTCCTGACAATTTAAAGAAAGACGAAAACGTGAAAGGCCTGCTACAGATAAAAAATCAGCTTCAGGATTTCTTGAAAGGCCAGGGTTTGGAGGAAATAAAGTCTCTGGGGGAGAAGTTTGATCCTAACTTCCACGAAATCATAGGGGAAGTTAGTCCTTCCGAAGCCTCGGCGAAGGAGGGCGAAAAACTTGAGAGCGGCACAATAGTCGAAGAAATTCAAAAGGGTTATAAAATAGCGGGCAGGTTATTAAGGCCTGCAAAAGTGAGGATTAAGAAGTAATTAAATAATAATTAAAATAATAAGAACCTCGCTACGCGAGAACCTTGTTTTCTCGCCGAGGCTCGAAAATAAAACAAACATATGTCAAAAGCATTAGGTATAGATTTAGGAACATCAATCTCAAAAATGGCTGCCATAAAGACTGGCGAGCCAAAGTGCTTGGAAAACAGGGAGGGCTCGGTGTTGACCCCTTCTATTGTCGCTTTAGCTAAAAACGGGGAAAGGTTGGTCGGTATTTTGGCTGAAAGGCAGTCAGTAACCAATCCCAAGAATACAATTCATTCTGTAAAAAGATTTATCGGCAGGAGATATTCTGACCCTGAAGTTCAGAAAGAGTTAAAGCTCTTGTCCTATGAGACCAGAGAAAGAAAGGACGGGGAAGTGGAGGTGAAATTGGGAGATAAGTGGTATACGCCAATTGAGATTTCGGCGATGATTTTGCAGAAATTAAAGATTGATGCTGAAGAAAAATTGGGAGAAAAGATAACAGACGCCGTAATAACCTGTCCAGCCAACTTTGACGATTCTCAGAGAAAAGCGACAAAAGCAGCCGGGGAGATTGCCGGTTTTAACGTTTTGAGAATGATTAACGAGCCGACATCTGCTGCTTTAGCTTACGGTTTAACCAAAAAAGCCAACCAGCAGATCGTGGTTTATGATTTCGGAGGCGGAACTTTTGATATTTCAGTTTTGAATACCACTCCCGAAACGGTTGAAGTAATGGCTACAGGCGGAGAGGCCCATCTTGGGGGCAGGGACTTTGACCAGAGGGTAATTAATTGGGTTATTGAGCAGTTTAAAAAGGATAACGGCATTGATTTATCTCAGGATCCTTTGGCTCTCCAGAGATTAAAAGAATCGGCCGAAAAAGCCAAAATAGAATTGTCTTCGGCCATGGAAACTGAAATTAATCTTCCTTTTATTACTTCTGACAGTGCCGGTCCCAAACACCTTTTATATAAATTATCCCGTTCCAGTTTCGAGAATATGTGCCGGGATTTGATAGAGAGATCTATTGAAAGGATAAAAAAGACCTTGGAAGAGGTTAAATTGTCAAAAGGAGATATTGAGGAAATTGTGCTTGTCGGAGGTACCACTTTGATCCCGGCTATAAGGGAAGCGGTTAAGAACTATTTCGGCAAAGAGCCTAATATGTCCATTAATCCCGAAGAAGTGGTGGCGCTGGGAGCTTCAATTGAAGGAGAAATTTTAAGGGCTCAGAAAGAAGGAAGAGCTCCGGAAGGAGACATTAAAAGCGTATTGCTCTTGGACGTTCTACCTTTGTCTTTAGGGATTGAAACCTTGGGAGGAGTGGATACGGTAATGATTCAAAAAAACACTACCATTCCCACGGCTAAGACCCAGATTTTTTCAACAGCGGCAGACAGCCAGCCTTCGGTTGAGGTTAATGTCTTGCAGGGAGAAAGGCCAATGGCTCAGGATAACCGTTCCATAAGCAGGTTCATTTTAGACGGTATTCCGCCTGCTCCTCGTGGTCTTCCCCAGATTGAAGTTACCTTTGATATTGATGCTAACGGTATTCTTACGGTTACTGCCAAAGATAAAGCTACCAATAAAACCCAGTCTGTTAAGATTGAGGGCTCAATAGGCTTGTCTAAGGAAGAGGTGGAAAAAATGAGGAAGGAAGCAGAGCTTCACGCAGAAGAAGACAAAAAAAAGAGAGATTTGATCGAAGCTAAGAATATGGCAGACACCCTGGTCTATACTTCAGAAAAAGCTTTGAAGGAGGCCGGAGACAAGGTCTCGGCCGATTCCAGGAAAGAGATCGAAGAGAAGCTGGAAGCTTTGAAAAAAGTCAAAGATAGTGATAATATGGATGATATCAAAAACAAGACGCAGGATTTGTCCCAGGCGATTCAGAAAATAGGAGCAGAGATGTATAAACAGACAGGCGGACAACAGCCTCCTCAGCAAGAGGAACAAAAATCTGAAGAAGGTGAAGTCAAAGAAAAATAAGAACCTGATTTCATCAGAACCTTGTAATTTTTCACTGCGTTCGAAATTATAATTATGGCAAAAGACTACTATCAAATTTTAGGCGTCTCCCGCGAGGCGTCTTCAGATGATATTAAAAAAGCCTATTACAAGTTGGCTCACAAACATCATCCTGACAAAGGAGGGGACGAGGAAAAGTTTAAAGAGGTAAACGAAGCTTACCAGATTCTTTCTAATAAAGAAAAGAAATCTCAGTATGACAGGTTTGGCAATGTCTTTGAAGGAGCTCAAGGCGGCGGTCAGCCTAGCTGGGGTGATTTTCAGTGGAGCTGGGGCAGACAGAATACGGATTTTAACACTGATTTCGGGGATTTGGGAGATATCTTTGAAGAGATGTTTGGTTTTGGAGGAACACAAAGAAGAAAGAAAGATGTGAAGAAAGGGAGAGACATGGAGGTGAATATAGAGCTTCCTTTGGAGGACACCTTAAGAGGCAAAGAAAAAACGATAAGTTTTAACAAGTATACCGTTTGTTCGAGATGCCAGGGCAAGGGAGCAGAACCCGGCACTAAAGTAACCGAATGTTTCTCTTGTAGAGGCACAGGTGAAGTCCAGCAGATCAAAAAAACGTTTTTAGGATCTTATACCAAATACGCGACCTGTCCCGAATGCGGCGGAGAAGGATACAGGCCGGAAAAGCCCTGCAATGTCTGCAGGGGCGAGGGAAGAATAAAGAGAGAGGAGGATATTAAAATTTTCATTCCAGCCGGAATTGACAGCAATCAGGTGATAAAAGTCGAAGGAAAAGGTAACGCCGGAAAGCGGGGAGGGAAGACAGGGGATTTGTACGTCAGGATTTTTATCAAACAGCATCCTGTTTTTGAAAGGAAGGGGGATGACTTATATACTTTGTTTCCGATTTCTTTTTCCCAGGCGGCTTTGGGAGGCGAAGTTGAAGTTTCAACTTTGGACGGAAAAGGTTTATTATTAAAAGTACCGGAAGGCGTGGAGTCTGGAAAAACGTTTAAGGTTTCCGGCAAAGGAATACCTCGTTTTGCAGGATATGGCAGGGGAGATATGTATGTTAGGTTGGTAGTTAAAACTCCCAAAAAGTTGACAAAAAAGCAAAAAGAGTTATTAGAGATATTAAAGGAAGAAGGGATTTGACGCCCCACTAACTCAATTGGTAGAGTAGTTCCCTTTTAAGGAAAAAGTTGGAGGTTCGAGTCCTCCGTGGGGCACAAACACATGCTAAGCCAGGTGACTGACTGGCATAGCCTAAAAACGTAATAAAAAAAGACGCCGTAATCCGTTCGGATTGCGGCGTTTTGTAAAACAATGTTCTGCTATTCGTCTAATTCCTCTATCCTTTTTTGTAGTTGCCTGCAAAGAAGAGGATTTCTTTGTGCAAGAATCCTTAGAGCAAAGCTGGTTGCGTTACCTTCTGAACAAATGACAGCCGTTGGAACTTCAGAGGGCATTCTCAGACTACTCCAAGCGTCGTTAGGATTTTCGTCAATGGTGGCGGGTATGGAAATCACCGGCCACGATGTTCTTGCAGCTATCATCGGTCCCAGGCCGTTACTCATTCCAACCTTGGCTACGATGACGCCGCCGTCAGGGTATCTACAGATTAAGTTTTCCAGAATATTCAGACACTTGTTGGGAGACTTATGGCCGGATGCGGTTATCTCTTCAACGTCAATACTTCTGAGATCGACGCTTTTTGAGAATTCGGGGAATTTGTCCTTATCGGATCCTCTCCATAGTACGAGGCATTGCCGGGGAATACGGAATTTACTAATGAGGTCAGAAACAATTCCGTATTTCTGTTCGACCTCGCTGAGTTCTTCCCCTTGTCTGAAGGCCTCTTTACTGAGTTCTTTCCAGTTGTGGTCCCTTAGCCTCCAGCTGTCGTTGTCTATCACATCGGCGACGAGCATTTCTCCGTCACTTGCGCCGAATTCGATTTTTAGGTCGATAAGGCGGTGTCCGAAGGTTGCCCATACTCCTTCAAGAGTTAGAAAAGTATCTCTAAGATAGCTTTCGAGATCTTTCATGATTTTCTGCACTTCCTTTGATTGAAGGATCTGGGCAGCGGGAATTCCATCATGCAGTTTTGCAGTTAAATCCCATGCCGGCTTTTTGGAGTGAATAATATCCCACATGGTGTCGTAAGGGTTTGGAATAAAAGGATCTTCTTCACCCTTCTCCGGATTGAGCCCAGCGACGACCAGGTCGCCGTTTATATACAGCGATCCCTTTGTCGTCTTTAGAAAGAATTCGGTCACGAGCTTATGGAAACGAACAGGCGTTTCTCCCTTGGGTCTTTCAAAGTTCGGGTTTCTTTTAAGATAGCTGCCGACTGCGTACCTTCTGGCTACGGCTTCCAATGGGATCATTGAACATTTCCTGGCGATGAATTCTGTCGGCGAAGTCTGCTCGACATAGGCAACAGGTATACCAGCTTGCTTGAGAAGTTCAAATACCCTACAAGTAGTCTCGGTTGCATATGTCGCCTTAGCCTGAAACTGTTTGGTAAACCTGGGGTCGTCGAAAGCCGTAATGTCAGGTTTGTTCTCAATAACCACGAGACTTTCATCCGTCGGGACTTCCCATATTTTTTTCGTCTTTCCTTCCGCCAATAATTTTCCTTTAGTGCAGGTTGTCATTTCTATCCTCCTTTAAATCCGAATTTTTTGAATATGTAGTCGATATGTCTTAGTGTTGATTTGGGGTTGAAACACTCGTCTATTTCCTCGATCGTCAGTAATTTATGAATAGTGTTATTTTGTAACACAAGGTCGCGGAAAGATTGCCCGGCGTCGTTTTTGAAAGTCTCCCGATTGACTGACAAAGCGATCTTTTCAAGGAGATTGTAAGCCTCATCTCTGGCCATGTTTTTTTCGGTGAGCTTTAACATGACTTTCTGGGCAAAAACGATGCCGCCGGTACGCCAAACATTTTGTTCCATTTGCTTTGGAAAGACCTCGAGTTTTTCCATTGTGTCGGCGAAACGTTGGAGCATAAAATCTACGGCGATAGTGAGATCCGGGAGGTAAATCCGCTCGGCAGATGAATTTTCGAGAGTGCGTTCGTTCCAGGTGATTTCGCATTCAAACGCCGGGGTAAGATATCCTCGGGCCACTCTAGCCAAACCACAGACGTTTTCGCTTTTGATGGAGTTTCTCAGCAAGCTTTTTCCAGGCATTGCCGACGATCCTTTTGCTCCGGGTCTTTTAAATTCAGCCACCTCTCCAATGTCGGTGCCAGCTAAATGTCTAACCTCGGTTGCAAAACGGTCAAGGGAATTAGCCACGCCTACCAATGTGGCAGAATAATGACCAAGTAGATCGCGACTCAATATTTGGGTAGAGATTTTCGCCGGATGCAAACCTAGATATTGGCAGGCCAGCTCTTCGATTTTCGGATCAAGAGCGTAGATGCCAACTGCTCCGGAGAATTTGCCGATGCTGATTTCCTCGCGGACAATTTTTATCCGGCTTAGATGTCTTTCAATCACGTCGACCCATCCCAGCAATTTAAAACCGAAAGTAATCGGTTCGGCGTGAACAAAGTGCGTTCGTCCGATCTGCAAAGTATAGCGGTATTCGTCGGCTTTCTTAAGAAGAACAGATCTAAGGCGTTCCAGTTTTTGAGTGATTATTTCCAGGCTATCTCTCAAAACCAGAGCCATGGCGGTATCTTCGATGTCAAATGATGTAAGTCCGGCGTGAAAATACCTTTTTGCCAGTTCATCCAGCAATTCAGTAACGGCCAGGACAAAGGCAATAAGATCGTGGTCGGTTTCCTTCTCGATTTCGTCAGCCCTCTTTAGGACTTCTCTGGTTATTCTTATCGCCTGGGTTGACTCAAAGACGCCTTTTGGTACATCGCCGTTTTGCTCCTTGGCCCATAGTGCGGCCAATTCGGCTCTAAACCACATTTTCTTTTTGTGTAAATCTGTCCACAGTTTTCCCATTTTCGATAAAGTGTATCTGCTAATCATGATAATCCTCCTGTTTTTTATATTTTTTTAAGGTTCTTATTAAAAAGGCAAACTTAACAGTTTGCCCTCCTTTTGCGCTGTCTCCAAAATAACATATGTTCGGAAAATGTAAACTACGGTTAGGCAATTCCAAAATCAACAATTGAGACTTGGTTGGTGTGCGGGTAAACCCTTTTACATTTTAAACTCGCTTTTAAGCGAGTTTTAACGTAGAATTGATATGTTGGATAAAATTTGTTAACATAATCTATATGTCTCAGAAGAGAAAAATAATTTTCAGCGTTTCCTTGTTGGTTTTGCTCGGAATGGTTTTTTCCGCAGGTTTTTATTTCGGAGGATACAAAAAGGTCTGCGAAGTCTGCCCTCCGAGCGATATTAATTTTTCTCTTTTCTGGGAATCCTGGAAAGTTCTTCAAGAAAAGTTTGTTGATAAAACCAAGTTTGACGTCCAGAAAATGATTTATGGCGCTATCTCTGGTATGGTGGAATCCCTGGAAGACCCTTATACCGTTTTTATGACTCCTCAGGATTCAAAAAAGTTTAACGAAGATGTCAGGGGAAGCTTTGAAGGGGTAGGAATAGAGATAGATATAAAGAATAATCAGTTGATGGTGGTTTCTCCTTTGGAAGGCACTCCTGCTCAGCAAGCCGGAATTAAGTCTGGAGATAAAATTTCAGCCATAAACGGCACTTCAACCTTTGGTATGACGATTGACGAAGCCGTAAAAACAATAAGGGGTAGAAAAGGAACAGAGGTAACCTTGGCAATAAACAGGGAAGGATGGGACGGCTCCAAAGACATAAAGATTATAAGGGCTACCATTAAAGTCCCTTCTTTGAAATTAGAGTTTAAAGATGATAATATATGCTATCTGAGGCTTTACCAGTTTTCTGCCGAAGCCAGCTTTGATTTCAGCGGAGCGGCTAACGACATATTAAACAGCCAGTGCCAAAGGATAATTCTGGATTTAAGGGATAACCCGGGAGGATATCTGGAAATATCTCAGGATATTGCCGGCTGGTTCTTAAAAAGAAACGAATTGGTGGCTGTCGAGCATTTCGGCGAGGAAAAAGACGATAAAGAATACAAATCAGTCGGCCCATCGGTATTTTCTGAATATCCGGTAGTAGTTCTGATTAATGGCGGTTCGGCCTCAGCTTCAGAGATATTAGCAGGAGCTTTAAGGGATAACCGTGGCATATTATTAATAGGAGAGAAATCTTTCGGCAAGGGCTCTGTCCAAGAAGTTGAAAGCCTCCCCGACGGTTCGTCTTTGAAGATTACCGTAGCCAAATGGTTTACTCCAAAAGGAGAATCAATTTCTGATAAAGGATTGGAGCCAGATATTAAAGTTGAGATGACGGAAGAAGATTACACAAACGATAAAGACCCCCAGCTTGATAAGGCTATTGAAGTTATAAAAGGAATAAGATAAAATATTTTAAGGATATGAAAGTCGTATTGCTTAACGACGTGGAAAAAATAGGGAAGAAATTTGACGTAAAGGAAATTAAGAATGGTTATGCCAGGAATTTTTTGATTCCCAAGGGTTTAGCTAAGCCTGCCACAAAAGAGGCTTTGGAGTGGTTGAAAGTTCAGAGGGAGATTATGGAGAAAAAAGCAGAAGAGTCTCTTAAGGGATTCCAGCAGACAGTTTCGGCAATTGACGGTCAGGAGGTTCTTGTTTCCGTTAAAGTAGGGGATGAGGGCCAGTTATTTGAATCTGTCACAGCTCAAAAGATTTCTGAAAGATTAAAAGAAATGGGTTTTGATATTAAAAAGAGCCAGTTAGAGCTGGAAAATTCGATAAAGGAAGTGGGCGAGTTCCCAGTGAAAGTAAAATTTGAACATAATTTGGAAGCTGAGATCAGGGTTATTATCGTCGAAGAAAAAGAGTAAGTAGTATAATTTAAATAAAGGGATATAGACACTTTTGGCCATGCCAAAATTTATTTTTGTCGCCGGAGGGGTTATGTCCGGCGTAGGAAAAGGTGTAACTACGGCATCAATCGGAAGAATCCTTCAAAGCAAGGGTTTTAAAGTGTCTGCGATAAAGATTGATCCTTACGTTAACGTTGACGCCGGCACAATGAATCCTGTTGAGCACGGAGAGGTTTTCGTAACCAAAGACGGGGTAGAATGCGACCAGGATGTGGGGAATTATGAAAGATTTTTAGATGAGAACCTGACTACAGAAAATTACATCACCACAGGCCGGGTTTATGAAACCGTTATCCGCAAAGAAAGGAATCTGGAATATGGCGGAAAATGCGTTGAAGTCGTTCCTCATATACCAAACGAAGTAATATTTCGTATTCAAAAAGCGGCTAAACTGACAAAAGCCGATTTTGTTTTGATTGAAATAGGGGGAACGGTCGGAGAATACCAGAATCTTCTGTTTCTGGAAGCGGCCAGGATGATGAAACTCCAGTCTCCAAAAGACTTAGTTTTCGTTTTGGTCAGCTATCTGCCGGTTCCCAGAATGATAGGAGAAATGAAGACCAAACCCACCCAGCATGCCGTAAGGGCCTTGAATTCAGGGGGCATTCAGCCCGATATCATCATCGCCAGATCGGAAGTTCCTTTGGACCAGCCCAGAAAAAGAAAAATATCCATTTTCTGCAACGTTAAAGAAGAAGACGTCATTTCGGCTCCGGACATAGAGTCTATTTACGAGATTCCGATTAATTTTGAAAAAGATAATCTCGGCAGGATAATTTTGAAAAAGTTTGGGATGAAATCCAAGAAGGAAAACCTAAAAGATTGGAAGGATTTGGTGAATGTAATAAAAAATACCAAAAGGAAAGTCAGAATAGGCATTGTAGGGAAATATTTTGAAACAGGGGATTTTACCCTGGCCGATTCGTATATTTCAATAATCGAGTCCATAAAGCACGCCTCCTGGTTTTATAAAGCGAGGCCGGAGTTAACCTGGATATCGTCTGAAGTTTATGAAAAAAATCCGGCAAAGTTAAAAGAATTGAAAAATTTTCACGGTGTGATAGTTCCCGGCGGATTCGGAAGCAGGGGAGTGGAAGGAAAGATAAAAACCATTGAATTCTGCCGAAAAAACAAAATTCCTTACTTCGGACTTTGTTTTGGTATGCAGCTGGCTGTCGTTGAATTCGCCAGAAATATCTGCGGAATGCGGGATGCCCATACCACCGAAATCGTAAAGCATTGCAAATATCCGGTGATTGACGTTATGCCGGACCAGAAGGTTTTGCTTGAAGGTAAAAAATATGGGGCCACAATGAGGCTGGGCGAATATCCCTGTTTGGTTGAAGAAGGAACTTTGGCTCACGCTTGCTATAAATCAGCTGGTTGGGGAAAGGCTAATAAAAAGGGAGATATTCTGGTCCAGGAGAGGCATCGCCACAGATACGAGTTTAATAACGAGTTTTTGAAAGATTTAAAGAATAAAGGATTGGTTACTTCAGGAGTTAACCCGGAAAGAGATTTAGTGGAGATCGTTGAAATTAAAAATCATCCGTTTTTCGTAGGCACTCAGTTTCATCCTGAATTTAAATCAAGGCCTTTAAATCCTCATCCTTTATTCAGGGGATTCATAAAAGCCTGCCTGAAGAAATAGGAACCCCGCCTCGGGCGGGAATTTTGTTTTGCTGCGCTTATAAATAAAAAACTGGCAGAAAGAGATTCCTGCCAGCCTTAGCTGCCCCTCAAAATGGATGTCTGATTGCCTCAATGGGGCCTATCAGCCATCCTGCTGCCATTATCGCCGTTATTACCACTGCAATTTCTTTGCAAGGCAATAATTGGAAAAATGAAATTAAACTCGAGATTATCATATCCCTCCTCCCGATATGTTTATTTGTTAATTTCCGGTATTATTTTATTTCGACGAATTTAGTAACCTTTTTTGATCCGTCGAATCTTGTTTTTTTCTTCGTGCTAAAATGAACCAAGCCCTCCTTCAGGGAATATAAAGTATCGTCTTCTCCTCTTTTCACGTTCTTTCCAGGAAGGAATTTGGTGCCTCGCTGACGCACTATAATTTGTCCGACTTTAGCCTTCTGTCCGTCGTAGATTTTGACCCCAAGGTATTTCGGTTCAGAATCCCTTCCCAGTCTTGTAGCTCCTGTAGCTTTAGTTTTGGCCATATAAAAGCATGCTAACAAAATTAGTTCAATTTGTCAAAGGTCATCTGGATGATATTATCCTGGTAACAGGCGTTGTTTTGGTCTCTTTGCTCTCTTTTCTGGCAGGATATATTACGGCCAAGCAACAGCAAAAAGAGCCTATAAAAATTGATAAATATGAAACACTTGAAAATAGCTATTATTGGAGCCGGGATCTGCGGGCTTTATCTGGCCTGGAAACTGGCCAAAGAAGGTCATAGTGTCACTGTTTTTGAGAAGAGAGGAATGGTAGGGAAAAAGGCTTGTTCTGGCTTATTCAGTCACAGGATTTTGGAATTTATGCCAGAAAGCGAGAAATTGATTGAAAACAGAATAGATTCTGTTTTGATCCGCTTCCCGAAAAAAACGTTAAAGGTCCGTTTTTCAAAAAAGTTTCTCGTGATGAGCCACTTTGAGTTGGATAATTTGGTTTTGGGTCTGTCTGAGAAATCAGGGGCTAAAATAGTTTTAAATAATTCCGTAAATATTTTACCTGTAGGTTTTGACAGGATTTTGGGCTGTGACGGGTCTAATTCATTTGTGAGGAGGAATTTAAAGTTGCCAAGACCTGCTTTCAGGCTGGCTCTCCAGGGATTTGTTAATAGGGAGGATTATTCTTCTTTTGTTGAAACCTGGCCTATTAAAAAAGGCTTTATCTGGAAAATACCTCGGGGCAAGGAAACAGAATATGGGGTGATGGGAGATCCTAAAGAGATAAACGACGTTTTCGCTGATTTTTTAAACAAAAGAGGCATTAAGTTGGAAAGGATGGAGTCGGCCGTGGTGCCTGAAGGATTTTTACTGCCCCAGAATGAGTTAATTACTCTTTGCGGAGATGCGGCAGGACTCACCAAATCATGGTCTGGAGGGGGAGTTATCTGGGGGCTTACAGCCGCTGAGTTTCTATTGAAAAATTTCCCAGATTTTCTAAAATACAGAAAGGACATGAAAATGTTTTTTCTGCCAAAGATATTTTTTTCTAAAATGGCTACCAAGTTTGTATACCTCTTTGGGTTTAATTTCCCTTGGATTTTGCCTGAAAACTACAAAATTGAAGGAGATTTTCTATTTTAATTCCCATTTTCGATGGAGGCCCTATAAACTTTTATTTTATTTAAGTTTTAAACATGTCTAATACTCCAAACCATTTAGGTATAATTTTGGACGGGAACCGCAGATGGGCGAAAGAAAAGGGTTTGCCCGCTTTCGAAGGCCATAGGAGAGGCAGGGAGGTTACGAAAAAGGTGGTCAAATGGGTCAAAGATAAAGGAATTAGAATACTGACCCTTTTTGTTTTTTCCACCGAGAATTGGAAACGTACTAAAAAAGAAGTTGATTTTTTAATGAATCTGCTTGAACAGACTTTCAACGAGAAAGGAATCGGGGACTTAAACAAAGAGGGGATAAGAATTAAAATAATCGGCCAGAAGGAAAAGCTGCCTTCTTCTTTGCAAAAAAAGATAAAAGAGATTGAGGAGATGACCAAGAACAACAAGAGGATGTTATTGAATTTTGCTTTAAGCTACGGGGGCAGAGCCGAAATTATTGATGCTGTCAAAAATATAATCAAGAAGGAGATTTCTCCTGATAAAATCAATGAGGAAGTGATGAAGGAAAATCTTTGGACTTCTGACGTGGATTTGATTATAAGGACGGGCAAAGAGCAGAGAATATCCAATTTTTTGATCTGGCAAGCCGCTTATTCCGAACTTTATTTTTCTGATAAGTATTGGCCCGAATTTACCGAAAAAGATTTGGGAGAGGCTCTGAAGGAGTATTCCATACGCCGGAGAAGGTTTGGCGAGTAAGAACCCTGCCTTCGGCAGAACCTTGATTACTTCGTAAATAAGAACC
>CAZPAG010000003.1:15227-33715 GCA_964584545.1 uncultured Candidatus Saccharibacteria bacterium | reverse complement strand
CGTAAATAAGAACCCTGCCTTCGGCAGAACCTTGATTACTTCGTAAATAAGAACCTTGCCTTCGGCAGAACCTTGATTCTTTCGAAATAAAAGAAAAACCCCAGGTTGACCCTGGGGACAAAAGAAATCGTCTTTTAGTTTGTTCCTTATATTAAGACGGTTTTAGAAAGGTTTTATTACATAACAGAGTTAAAAATATGGCAAGATTTGTTTCCGGCGGTTCTCTGTCTCAGTTTCAAAATTTTAATAGAGAAGTATATGGTTTGCCAGATGACAGGCTTTTTTCTCTTTCTGACTTGTTATCCAATCAGGAGCGTTTTGCAATGAGGGCTTTAAAAGGAATCAGGAAGGGAGATACGGAAAAACTTAAAAGCAATCTTTTGATTTCTTTCTCCTGGCTGACGGCAATAGCCGGCAGATTACATATTGATATGGAGGAGGTGATATGGAAAAGATTTCCTTTTGTTTGTTCTTATTGTGGGAAACAGCCCTGTTCCTGCAAGAAGATAAAGTTAGCAAGCAGAAGAAAGTTAGCGGTTAAAAGTTCCCTTAAACCGAAGAGTTTAGCCGGTTTTCAAAAGATGTTTTCTCTTGTTTATCCTGCAGATTCCAGGACTCTCTTTGAAGCAGGGGTTCATTTAGCAGAAGAGATAGGGGAATTAAACGAGGTTATCCATTTCTTTTCAGGGGAGCATAAGGCCAAATATTTTGAGGAGATCAAGAAAGAGATTGCAGATGTTGTGTCGTGTTTTTTCAGCGTTGCCAACTCGGCCAAAATTGATATAGCTGCAGGGTTGGCAAAAATGTATGGCAACAACTGTCATGTCTGCCATAAAGCTCCCTGTGTCTGTAATTTTTCTTTCGTGGCTAAGTTTGAGTCCTAAATTGACAAATAATCGTTTTTATCTTATTTTAAGGACGGAACAGTTCTTTCTATACATTATATTTCGGAGGATGATAAATGAATTTGAGCAAGTCAGGTTTATTTGAACTGGCAAAGGAGCAGGCGCTATCGATTGTAAAGATAGAGTGCGAGATTAAAGGTTATCCGAGAACGAGCGACTACCCGGTAGAAATTTTAGTGGAAACAGAAAATTTTCCGGTTGTCTTTTTTGTGCCGAGGAAGTTTATTTCGTATATAAATTTCCTCGACAATAAAGTTCCCGTAGCCGAAATCTACGCTATCCAGCTTGAGCGCGGTAATCCTGATTCAAAGTACGTAATCAAGGTTATGAATTTATTGAAAGAGATAAAGCTTTCAGCTCCCTTCAATCCTAAAAAGGATAAAGTGCATACTTTCGATATTCTTGAAGAATTGTTTGGAAAGAAATTTAGAATAACACTGCCGTTGATTCTTTTTGAGAATTAGCGGTTTTTTTTATTGCTTTTAGCCGCTGTGGAAAACTAGCGGTTTTCTTATTTGATAATTTTTCCTATAATTAAAACGTACTTGTTCTTTGACATTACCTTTTTTTCATATTTTTCTCCAAGCTCCCGGGTATTTCGACCTCGACCCGGGAGTTTTTATTTTTGTGTCGTATAATCTATGAGCGAGGAGCCAAAGCCACAGGGACTTGATTTTTTATTAAATAAGGCTTATTATCCCATATGGAAACTTACCAATTAGGAGGATTGTTTTGTTTGTAGCAGCAGTAGACGGATTACCAGGGTCGGGTAAAACAACAGCTATTAAGCTGTTGTCTGGGCGGTTTAGGTCATTAGGGATGTCATTTAAAAGGAATAGTATAGGAAGTGCTCATTCGGCGGAATTTGTAATACCCGAGGCCAAAAAATATAAATTTGGCCATCCAAAACGCGCTTGCTTTCTTTTTAATATGCGCATGAATCAGCTTGCTGCGGCGGAGATAGAAAGCAAATCTTATGATATCGAAGTAATGGATAGGTTTTTGGGGTCGTCATTTGCTTACGATATTAACGGTAATCAGATTCCTCCAAAATATTTGGAATGGGGAAAACAGGCTATTAAGGCGAAAGTAGATCTTATTTTGTTTTTTGACGTTCCTTTCTCTGTAGCTCGTTCTAGAAAAGAGTCAAAAACAATGAGAGACGCTGATTTTGCTCAAAAACTGGAGCAGAGCTATTGTCGGGTTGCACGCGAGCAAAATTGGATACGCATAGATGCCACCCAATCTCCAGAAAAAGTGGCGGATGATTGCTATAACATAATCATCGCCGAGTTCAGGCGAAAGCAGATTATCCGGATTATAAGCCTGTTGAGGTCAATAAGCCTGTTGAGGTCAATCCTCAACAATAAATCCTCAACAAGTCGTTACCGCTAGGTGGCCTAGCGGTTTTTATTTTATGCCACCCAATCTATGAGTGAATTGCTTGACAAAGCGTTAATTTCAGCATATAATGGCGGTATAGCTGAATCTCGCAGTTTTTAATCTTTAGAGAATACTCTTATATAAAAACCCAGAGACTAACTAGTCCCTTTTTTATTTGTAATGACTAGATGCTATAAAAGTAATTCTAACTAAAAGAATATGTACACAAGAAGTTTCAACAGAGTTAACAGCGCAAGGCCAAGAAAGTTTTTATTCAAATCTTCTCAATTTAAAAAGAGAGGGGGTTCTTCAAGTAGGGGACAGAGAGGAGAAAATATAGATCCTGCTAAGTTTATCAATAAAGCAACTAAGGTTAGAGGAGTTGAGAATTTTATACCCGAACATAAGTTTCAGGATTTTAAAGTTGATCAGAGATTAATACAGGCCGTTATGAATAAAGGGTATAAGATGCCTACGCCTATTCAGGACAAGGTTATCCCTCATGTTATCAATGGTTCTGATCTGGTTGGGATAGCTAATACCGGCACAGGGAAAACAGCAGCTTTTCTCATACCTTTAATCAATAAAGTCATAGTTAACCCGAGAGAGCAGGTTTTGATTGTTGCTCCAACCAGAGAGCTCGCTATACAAATAGACCAGGAATTTAAATTCTTAACCAAGGGAATAAGAATGTTTTCTGTTTGCTGCGTCGGAGGAATGGGCATCGGGAAACAAATCTCAGATCTTCGCTATAGTCACAACATAATTATCGGAACTCCGGGAAGGTTAAGAGATCTGATTGCAAGAAAAATGATTAATCTGTCCAGATTTAATACCATAGTATTGGACGAAGCAGACAGAATGCTTGATATGGGATTTATCGCCGATACGCGTTTTATAATGAACGGCATGCCCAGAGAGCGCCAGGTACTTTTTTTCTCAGCGACTATTTCTCATGAGATAGAAAAACTTATCAGAGAGTTTCTTAGAGATCCGGTCAGAATTTCAGTGAAGACCAGGGATACCGCAGAAAACATTGAACAGGATGTTATCAGAATACAAAATGGTAATACCAAGCTAAGCATTCTTAATAACCTTTTAAGCAAGGAAGAGTTCAACAAAGTTCTTATCTTCGGAAGAACCAAACATGGGGTGGAAAAATTATCAAGAATTCTTTCTAATAACGGCTTTAAGGCGGATTCCATCCATGGGAATAAAAACCATTCTCAAAGACAAAAAGCGTTAGGTCTGTTTAAACAAAACCAGATTCAAATTTTAGTGGCAACCGATGTTGCGGCCCGCGGACTTGATATTGCCGATGTCAGTCATGTTATAAACTACGATATACCCTCAACTTACGATGATTATATTCATCGTATTGGACGTACCGGCAGGTGGAATAAACTAGGCATGGCTTTGACATTCATCGATTAGACATTATGAATAAAAAAAATCGCCAAAAAAGGCGGTTTTTTGATTGGACTTGATTTTTTATATACTGAGAATAGTATTGTGCGACATTAATAGGATAATAGGGCGGGGTAGGGGAATTGTGCCTTTTTCGGGCAAAGACGGCCTAGAAAGGCAATTTAGGGCTAAAAATGGCCTATTCTAAGGCTAGTTTTGAGATATTCTTATGCCCCTTATTTAAGGGTTTTAGCGATTGATTCGGCTACTGAAACCCATTTAAATCCTTGGGGCCTTTTTGACTTGTATTCCTGCATTGATTTTTGAATTTCTATCAAGCGCGAGAAGTCCTGTTTATTCCAACTAGTTTTTGTGAAACCTTTAAGTCCTGCTTTGACATTCATAGTTTTCCTTTTATTCCGGCGAATAATCTCAATCGCCTCGGCCCACAATTCAAAATCTTTATTTTGGTTCATAATCTAAATTTATTATTCTTTTAAGCTATGAAATTGCCTGTGAGTCTCCCGGAGTCTTTTTGAGGTAACGGAGGCATAAATTTGGGTGGTGCCGATATTCTTATGTCCCAAAAATTCCTGAATGGTTCTTAAATCAACTCCCTGGCTTAATAAATCGGTGGCAAAAGAATGACGAATTGTATGGCAAGAGGTAAAAGTAGGGATGCCTGCCAAAATAGCGTATCTCTTCACAATATTTTCCATTGAACGGGGAGAGAGGCGTTTTTCCTGGCTCGTCGGCCCTTTATAGCTGATAAACAAAGCCTTATCTTTATCTTTCCGCGTTTCAAGATACTTTCTCAGCCACTTTATGGCCCTTTCAGAAAAATAAACCGGGCGGGGCCTGCTGCCTTTGCCGATAACTACAATTTCCGAATCCTTTAATTCGGGAGTAATTTTGACTTGATCCCTGCTCAGACTCACTAATTCGGCCACTCGTAATCCTGTGGAAAAGAAGGTCTCCAAAATGGCCCGGTCTCTGAGGCCGGTAGATGTGGAGGTGTTAGGCGCCTCCAGCAGTTTTTTTATCTGGTCAAGACTGAGAAACTTAATAGCTCTCTCATTGATTTTTGATTTACCTAATTTAACCTTCTCTGACGGCAAGGATAATATATCTCGGTCGGTAAAATAGTTCAAAAGATTCCTGAGAGCTATAAGATAGTAGTTTTGGGTGGATCTTTTTAGAGGCTCTTTCGTGTACTTATTGAAGCTTTGAGACAGGAAAATCCTATATTTCCTTATTTGTTCTTCGGTAATCTCATGGGGGAGTAGATTTTTCAAATTATTGGCAGACAGCCAAGAAGAGAATTTAGCCAAGAACCTGCCATAAGTTTCCTGGCTTTTATTGCTTAAACCTTTTTCTATATCTAAATATTCTAAAAAACCATTAATATGTTCAATTATAGACGTTGTGTCTTTTTTCATGCTAAGGGGGAGTGGCCGTTAGTTATTATAGTATACTTCGGTAAAGAACCATTATGCGAAGTATACTGTATTCATAATAAGAGGTTAAAAGACCCCTGTCAAGCACTCCCCCCAAGGATTATGGTCTATATTTAAGAGAGTACATCTATTTATTGAATTATTTATTTTATTTTATTTAAAAATATCGAAATCAAAATTAGAAATAAAAATTATAAAGAGAAAATAAAAACCCGTCAATTCCCTACCACCAGGAGGTATGGCTGGGTTTTGGCGGTCCCGACTAAGCGTCGCACAATATTAAGCTACTTAAACTGGATTACGAATAGCCCTTTTTCTTTGATTATCTCCCTCTGTCCGAAGTCATCAAGCCCGAAATTCATAACAAAGTCCACTGTTTTCTCAATCTTTCTTCCTGAGTATTGTTTAGTTTCGGGATCCCACTCTTCCAGTATTAAGGTATCCCCTTCTTTAATATCAAAGTCGGCCACCCTTAAATCAAACCTCTTTTTACCGGAGGAAACTATATCAAAATACTGGGGCCAAAGTTTCTTTTTGATTATTGCCATATATTTTTTAAATTACCACTTTATTACAAATTCATGATATGGGTCGTGCCTGAAAATACACTTTGTTTCTTCGCAATCAACTAACCCTTTCGTTACCATTTGGGCTACGGCACGGAAATATCCAACAAGATATTGGCAATGGAATTCGTTGAGGCCGAAATTAGTAAGCCTCAATATCACTCTCTTTTCTTTTTCGTTATATTCTATTAGCTCAATTTTTCCTTCGGTATGATATTTATTCCACATTTTTGGGGCTGATTTTGCCGCCTGTTCTATTGAAACAAAATATTTCATGAAAAGCCTTTGGATAGGGGTAAGTTTAACATCTGCCTCGCCCATTTCTTGAAAATCATCGTCACTGAAGTTAAAAAGCCTTTTTGCGGCCAGCAGGGTGGCTGATACCAGCCATAAAGGCTTAAATTCCATCGGATCTATTTTTCTGTATTCTACCTTGTATCCTATTTTTTCCATCAGGTCTTCCACTTGTTTCAGTCCCCTCTCCCCTTCTCGTTTAAAGATAAACTCACCGATATTTCTCGGGCCGTTTCCCCTCAATTCTCCCTTAACTTTCGTCATTTCATCAAATTCGTCTTTTAAAATTATCTGTGGCATATTTTTAATTCTGTTAAGAATCAAGGTTTTTCTTATTTTTAAGCCTCGGCGATAAATTAAAGTTCTGCAGAAGGCAAGTTCTCGCTTTCCCAATTCTTTGGTTCTACCCGGTTTTATCCATGACGCATATTCCGTCTTTTACGCCGTTGAATATGTTCAGCAGTTTTTCTTCAAGCTCAGTCATTTTTTCCTCAGGTTGTTTAATTTTTTTATTTGTAGCGGTCATATTTCTATTTTAACTTTTCTCAAAAAACCTTACAAGAGTAATAAAAAGAGGCGGACAGACTGCCGCCCAGTTTTTGTTTGCGCCCGCGTAAGACTGTAGTTAATTTCTCAACGCCAGCGCCTCGGTTATGTGTGCCCTACCTTCCAGGATAAATATGTCCTCGATGTCATTTTTTGAAAGACCTGATATCAATAATACGGGAAGTTTCACCGCCGATATTGACAAAGATCGTCTCCCTCGGACCTTTATAGAAAGATCTACCGACCCCCCGTTCTCTTTAGTGAACACCCCTTTCATTTTAAATTCAATGCCTTTTTCTTTCAGCCTCCTTGTAATTTCCGTGCAATCTCCGTTCTCTGGATCGGTTATGAGTAAAGCAGAGTTTATATTCTTAGGTTCTATCGTATCCATATCAAAACCTCCTTTTATTACATTCTATTGGTTTATTTATAAAAATCAACCCCGGACAAAGAAAAGAGCCAAGCGAGAAAGAACGGGATGCTTGGCCTTTATAGTTTTTTTTGTCGCAATTACAGATGAATTGCGAGAAGGTTGTTAAGGTGCCGTGTTTGGCGCTAAAACCGGGAGAGGAAGGTGATGCTTATTAAGATGATCAACCGGCTGATGGAAGCCTATGCGGTGAGATACCGCCAATCTTGCTGGTCGCTGTGCGACCTGAGCGCTGGGCCCGACTGATAAACGCTAATCGGGTGTGTAGAGTTCCCATCGGTTCTCGTGCCCCTTCTCTTCGTTTCGGCCGAATCGGGCATTATGAGCGGCGCGCCGACCGCTAACGTCGTACAAGCATTCCTTTCCCCTCCCACTTTAATAGTAGTATCTTAAGGGATCTTGTCAACCCTCTATTTCAAAGCTTCTTTTATCTTTTACTCTCTGAAGATATTTTTTTGAAATTAGCTTAAATAAAAAAAATCGAAGGCGCAAGCAATCTGCCTGAGCCTTTTAATTATCTCAACCGTGACTATAAGTCGCGGATAGTATTAAAGAACAGTTAATATGTTCGGCGAAGGGAAGCTTACAAACGGGGCATCATTGTGGGCGGGCGCGTACCTATCCGCCGTGTTAGACACGGCCCCGGCCCCCAATCGTCTGGGTGGCCTCCTCATTATCGCGCCTTGGCCCTATATCGCTTACTGCATGAAAGACCCTCAAAAACGCTTCTATCCTTCGCCGAACGGTCGCAGTTGAGGTCAGAGCCTAAATGTGTACATCGACCCTTCCACAAATAAGTTCTCCCTCAAGGCACTTATATAGTAGCATATTATAATATTATTGTCAAGGGCAGTAAATTGATAAGAAAACCGCTGAGAATTCTCAACGGTTTACAATCAAATGCCTTATAATACGCCTATTTTAAAGCCTCTTTTATCTTCTGCCAGAGATTCATGATGGTCGTTTTAGCGCTTGGCCAGTCCCCCTTTATCTCCTCTTTCTCTTTTTGGAATTCTTCTTCGATAACCGGCTTCCTTTCTTCTATCTCTTTTTGCACATTAGGAGATAATTTAGAAAGAATGTTTATCTTAAACCAGCCATACATTTTTTCCCAAACAGGCAGAACATCATTTTTAAAAATGTTTTCTAAAATTTGGGGCAGGCTCTTTGACGTCTCCAACCCCTTTTGTCCCAGATCCTTAATTTCTTCCCAGTTTTCCGGCACAGTAGCCGTCCCGTTCTGGGCAAAAGAAAAGGCAGGCATTAAGACCCCGATAACCGTTAAAAATAGAATAGTTTTTTTGATCATAAATTTTGATAAAAATTTACAGGGTCCCGCTATCGGGAATCATAATAATTTTGCTTCTTTTACTCTTTTTAAAGTTTTTTCTCTGCCTAAAATATAGGCTATGTCAAAGGGGCCGGCTGAAGCCTGCTTCCCGGACAGAGCTACTCTCAAGGGCCACAAAATCTTTCCCCTATCCCCTGTTTTCTCGGTTTCTTCTAATAAAACCTTTTCAATATTTTCTTTTTTCCATTCATCAGGTTTTATTTTTGACAATATCTTTTCTGCTTCGCTCAAATAATTGGAAATTTCTTTGTCAGTCATATCGTCCCACTTTAAAAGATTTTTATCGTAATCCAGTTTTTTCTTAAAGAAAAAGTCGGTAAGCCCCTGAATCTCTGAAAGCTTCTTTAATCTCTCCTGGTAAATTAAAATTATCTTTTGCAATTCCTCAAAACTAATTTCCTCTCCGGTTTCCCTGATTTTGTATTTGGGGCTATCCCCGTTTTTAAATAGTTTTAATTTTTCAGAAGACATGTTAATCTATTTTTTCAATTAACCCCGCATCAACCAAATAAGGCAGGCATAATTCAGTTATTTTTTCAGCTGATTTTTGCCTGATATAGAAGCCGTTCAGGAAATCAAGCCTTTTTACGTTAAAAACAGCTGCTCCCCTTTGGATTCCCGACAAAGCAAACTCTTTCGTCAAAGAAGGTATGGTATAAATTTCCCTTTCTGTCCCGGGATTCCAGCCTAATAGAGCAATAAAATTAATAATGGCTTCTGGCAGATATCCCTGTTTTTTGTACTCTGAAACAGATGTTGCCGCATGCCTTTTGGAAAGTTTGGTTCTGTCCGGCCCCACGATCAAAGGAAGATGACCGTAAACAGGGTGGGGCAGGCCCAAGGCTTCCTGAAGGAGAATTTGTTTTGGGGTATTGGAAATATGGTCTTCTCCCCTTATCACATGGCTTATCTTCATTTCATAGTCGTCTATTACCACGGCAAAGTTATATAAAGGAGTATCAAGGTTTTTGGCAATAACCGTATCCCCCATCAAACCGGTATCAAATTCTATCTTGCCCCGGACCAGATCATGAAAAATCACTTTTTTTGAAAGCAATCTGAACCTGATTACCGAAGGTTTTCCCTCTTTCAGATATTTTTCAATTTCTGCCTTGGGAAGCCTCCCGCATTTCCCCGAATACTTAGGATTTTCGCCTATAGACAGCTGATACTGCCTTTGGGCTTCCAGTTCCTCTTCTGAGCAGAAACAATGATAAGCCTTATCCTCTTCAAGAAGTTTTTTCAGGTATTTTTTGTAAATATCCAGCCTTTCTCTTTGTCTGTAAGGGCCGTATTTTCCCCCGAGATCAGGCCCTTCTGTCCATTCAATTCCCAGCCATTTCAAACTGTCAATGATATCTTTATCAAATTCAGGAGAAGACCTTTCGATATCGGTGTCTTCTATCCTTAAAACAAAATCACCTTTGTATTTTTTGGCAAAGAGAAAATTAAACAGGGCGGCTCTGGCTAACCCGATATGCAAAAATCCTGTCGGAGAAGGCGCTATCCTAAGTCTGACCTCGCCTGTTTTGAATAATTTTGATTCGTCAATTTCCATAATTATTTACTGGTCAGATAATCAATAAAATACTGAGCGATGGTTTTTGCCGCTTCGGGTTTGGCAAATTCAAGGGCGGCCTTTCTCATTTTTCCCAGCTCATTAGGATGCATGAAAAGGAATTTCAGCTTTTGAACAAAGAAATGGGAAGTGAAGTTTATTTCTTCCATTACTATTGTAGCTCCGTTTTCGGCATAGATATAGGCGTTTTTAACCTGGTGATTCTGGGCGGATTCAGTCAAAGGAATCAGAATGCTCGGTTTGCCGCTGGCTGCAATCTCAAATATACTGCCCGACCCCGCTCTGCTTATTATTATGTCGCAAACAGAGTAGGCCTGCTTTATAAGTTCTTCTTTCAGAATCGGATAGAGATGATAGCTTTTCTCCAATTCTTCGGTAATAATTGATTTTGATTCTGATTTAACCTGCCTGTAATTTTTCTCGCCGCACTGGTGTATCACCTCGAATGTTTCCAGCATATCTGCCAGATCCTCAAGGATTTCATCATTAACTCTTTGTGCCCCCTGGGAACCTCCTAAAATCAGAACAACGGGCTTGTCGGACTCTATTTTAAACAGTTTTTTCGCTTCGTCTTTTGACCCCTCTAATATCTCTCTTCTTATCGGGTTTCCCGTCAGTATCATTTTTCTCGGGGGAAAATATTCAGTTCTGGGAAAAGATACAAAGACCCTGATGGCAAACTTGCTTAGAAAGCGGTTTGACATACCGGGAGCCACGTCTGACTCGTGTAAAAATATAGGGACTCCCAACAACCAACCGGAAATTACCCCGGGGATAGAACCATAACCTCCTTTTGAGAAAAGCAGGTCGGGATTTAAAAATAAGGCGATAAAGAACGATTGTAAAACCCCTATAGGTATTTTAAATAATACATCAACGATATTCTTTAAATATGTTTTCCATCCGGAGTATCTCCTTATCTTTCCCGACAAAACGTGTTTTATTTTTATACCTTCGTGGGAAAGAAAAATCTCTCCGAATTCGTCCTTCGGACCGATATAGAAAAATTCCAAATCTTTATTCGAATATATTCTTCTTATCTCTCGGCAGACAGCAATAATGGGCAGGATATGCCCTCCCGTGCCGCCTCCGGCAAATACTATTTTCATGTGCTATTCTTTGAAATATTTAAAAGTAATCCCATTCCTATCAGTTCCATTATTAAGGCAGAACCTCCGTAGCTTACAAACGGCAGAGGGATGCCGGTTAAAGGTAAAATCCCTATCATTGCTCCGATATTAACAAATGTCTGTATAATAATCCAGGAAGTAATTCCCAGAGCCAAAAGCCTGGAAAAGTTGTCTTGGCTTTCTTTCGCGGCATTTAATGCCCTCCATAAGAATATTAAGAAAAGAAAGACAAGAATAACAGCTCCGATAAACCCTGTTTCTTCGGCAAAAACAGCAAAAATGGAATCGGAGACGGTCTGAGGAAGAAATCCGAATTTCTGGGCTGACATGCCAAATCCTGTCCCTCCCACTCCTCCAGAACCTACCGCAATCAAGGCCTGTTGCAATTGGTATCCCTTACCCATGGGATCCAGGTCGGGATTTAAAAAGACCATCCAGCGGCTGACCCGGTAAGGAGCAGTTTTTACTATCAAAAATAATCCTCCTCCTCCGAGTAGGATCGTTATAATAGTATGGAGAACCGGAGTATTTGTAGAAAAATACATTATTATGCCGACTGCTACAATAACTCCTAAAGTGCTGGCATTTGACTGGCAGAATAACAATACGATTATCACGCCCAGGACCATTAGAAAAGACAGGAATGTGCCCCAAAAGTTCGCTTCTTTATTCTGTTTTATCTTTTCCAGCCTATTGCTCAGCCAGGCCGCCAGATAAATCACAAAAGCAAGCTTTAAAGCTTCAGAAGGCTGGAAAGAAAAAGATCCGATTCTTATCCATCTGGCCGCATCCCCGGAGTTTGAACCTATTCCCGGCAAAAACACCATTATCATCATAACCAGGGCTAATAGAATAAATGGGCCGCTCCACTTTTTAAAGAATGACAGCTTGATTTTGTAGGCCAAGAATCCCAAAACTAATCCCGGGAGCAAACCGAAAACAATCTGGTGTTTCAGAAAATAGTAAGTATCCCCGTATCTTTTGAAAGCAAAAGCGGCTGAGACGCTGGACAGAATTAAGATTCCGGCAACGACTATTATCGCAATAATAGCCAGCAATGAATAATCCAATCTTTTACTTTTTGCCGAGCTTTTTGACATATTTTTTAAACAGATTCCCCTTTTCCTCGTAATCTTTGAAAATACTGAAGCTTGTAGAGGCGCAAGACAAAAGGCAGATTTTTCCTGTTCTGGTATGTTTATAGGCCAGTTTCACGGCGTCTTCCATATTGCCTACGAAAAACGGCCTGAATTTATTTTTCGACAAAAGAGCCACTTCCTTCCATATCTTTTCTCCGGTAGTCGGAAACAGGATAAGGTTCTTAAGATTACTTTTTACGATTCTCTTGGCAAGGTTTTTAAAATCAATATTTCTGTCAAAACCGCCAAGAAGTATGGTTTCAACATTTTTTCCCAAATAATCCAGGGCAAAGATAGCAGTTTCAGGGATTGTCGACAAAGCATCGTTATAAAAGGTAATTCCTTTGAATTTTCCGACCAGCTCCAAGCGGTGCGGCAACGGTTTGAAATTCTTAATAGCCTTTTCAATTTTTGTTTTTGAGATTCCGAATATCTCCCCTACTTTTCTGGCAGCCGTTTTGTCTAATTCGTAGTATTTCCCTTTTATAGGAATTTTTATAGCTTTTGATTTATTGGCAAAAGAACTGACGGTTTTATCCCCCGAGTTATAAACTAAATAGTCGTTTTTCCCCTGACACAGCGTTATATTGGCTTTTGCTTGGCTGTATTCCTTAATGTTTTTGTAATAGTCCAGATGTTCCGGAAAAACATTCAAAAATACGGCTATGTGGGGAGATTTATTTAAGTTATATAATTGGTGGGACGACAGCTCGTAAACGTATATGTCTTTTGAGGAGGCCGAAGGCAAAAGGCTCAAAACAGGCTTACCTATATTTCCGACCAAAAAAGCCTTCTTCCCTCCCTCTTTTAGAATATTATAAATTAAGGCAGTTGTTGTGCTTTTACCCTTAGTCCCCGTGATTCCCACAATTTCACCTGGACAATTATCCCCTCCTTTGCACAAGGCTTCGGAGGGTCCGTCTATGGCGGAAAAAAATATTTCTGTCTGCGAGGTTATCTTCCCTTGCTTGAAAGCTTTTTCAATTTCAGGCAGATGAATAGGAATCCCGGGAGATTTTATCACCAGGTCGTATTTTTTAACCGCTTCCAGATAATTTTTACCCAGATACAAAACGGTTTTCTTGTCGGGTTTTTTTATCTTTTCCGATTTGTCCGCTATCCCGAAAATCTTATCGGGAAAAATCTTCCTCAAGAATAAAAAAGTATCTATCCCCTCTCGGCCAAAACCCAGGATCAGTATTTTTTTACCTGCCCCGTAGGAAACCAAAGGTTTTCCTTCGGAGTTTCTTAATTCTTCTAACTTCATTCTAACTTAAAAATACCATAAATTTCACATTTTTTAAATAAAAACAGTCTAGCAAAGATGTGCTAGAGTGTTTGGGGATCGGATTCCTACAAAATGGATTTTGCAGAGAACCACGCTGGTGGGAATATATTTTGAGGGGGGTAGAGAGAGGAATTTGCCTCTATCTACCGCCCGTCATTTTCGAAGAAAAGAACTTTTGCATTGGAAGGGATACTTTTTATCCTTTCCACCTATATTATATCAGATAACTTCGCTTTTGTCAACAGGTAAGGAATCTTACCTTCTTTCTTGGCTTTCTTGAAACATAAGATGAAAGCCTTTTGGCTTTCTTCTTTGGTCCCGACGCATTCAAAAGGCTTTATTGTATTTTTGCCCAATAAGCCATTCATAATCGGCAACAGTCTTTTGTTCTCGAATATATCTTTGTTGAATATTTTTAAAAGTTCTTTTTTGGTTAAAAAAGGATAAAGAGTCATATATACGAACAGACATTTCGGGCAGTTCCCGCACCATCTTTCTTTCGCTTGCAGGATCCCTTTAGTATTTATTTTCATTCCCGCGTTGCAACTGGAAAACACGGGAAAATATTTTTTATATCCTGAAAGTTTCTTTGAAATTTCCAATTCGCCATAATCCCTTATGTAGCTGAAATAATTGATATTTCTGGCCAGATGTTTCTTACAGTAATTTTTAAACATTTTTTCAAATTCAGAGCTTTTGGCCCATTGATGGTTTACCATTCTCCCCAGATATTTTACATTTCCTTCGTCCGAACTTTTTTCATTGGAAAAAGCTATATTTTTATAATTAAACATTACGGCGCACAGAACAGAGATAAAAGACAAGATTCCGGTAAACGGAGTATGCCCGTTGAGGTATCCTCTTCTATTAAGGTCGAGCAATCTTCTGTCTATTGTTCTCCTGATGATAATTTGTTTCTTTATCCCTGAAACTTTCACGGTTTTCTGGATCTTTTCTATTGGGTTTACCGTAAACAAAGTAATATCTAATTTTTTCCTCTTCAAACTTTCCAGAGTGACGATGGAATCCCGGCCTCCGGCAAAAGGAACCAAGTACCTGTTTTTCAGTATATTCAGATGTGGTTTGAGCCTTTTATCGCCGACAGAAACAATTTTTAGAAAGTTTTTTTTACGCCAATCAATTTTATTCTCGTAATAAAACTGGCCCATCCCTTTTATTATCAAGTTCTTCCACCATTTTATTTGTTCTTTATTCAGATAGCCCGCTTTTACTTCAATCAAAGGGGAACAAGCTGCCTTCCAATAGCTTAAAAGTTCCATCAAGCCCAGATTAAACGCCAAATTATCCAACGCTCCATCCCCTATCCGTTTCAAAGATTTCAGGTCAATGTTTTCTACAACAATCTTTGGTTTGAAAAATATATTTCCAACGGAGAAAATAAAAAAAATCTCTAAATTTCGGCCAGAGATTTTATACGAATAATTTTCGTAGATAAACTTCGGATATTTCCTTTTAAGTTCAGCGTATTTCATAAAGTTAGCCCATTAATCTTATGGCCACTCCCAGAACCGCCAAAGCCATTCCTATTATCCAAAACCTCATTGTCACCTGCTGAGGGAGCCAGCCTTTGGCTTCAAAGTGATGGTGAATGGGGGTAGAAAGCCAGATTTTTTTATGATAGAACTTTTTTGAAAAAAGCTGTATCAGTATGGAGCCGACTTCAATCACCAGTAAACCCGCGATAATCGGCAGAACGGCTATTGAATCGGTCAGGAAAGCAACTACCGCCATGGTTGAAGTAAGCCCTAAAATGCCTGTTTCCCCCATATAGAACTTGGCCGGAGGGATATTAGACCATAAAAAGGCAAACAAAGTCCCGCAAATTACAGCGCAAAAAGTAGCCAAATCCTCTTTCCCCTGGGAAAAGGCAATAATCGCAAAAGCGGCAAAGATCGAAGAAAAGACTCCTCCTGACAGTCCGTCTATTCCGTCTATCACTCCTCCTGACCAGCTGGCCACCATTACGGCAATAAACAGAGGAATTATCCAGAATCCCAAAGTAATGGTTATTCCTTCCGGGAAGTTGAATAATAAAGGAATGTGTATTGAAATCCAGCCGAGCTTGAAATAAAACCAGAGCCCCCCGATTAAACCTATAAGAATTACGATAAGCAGCCTTCTTTTGAAACCCATTCCTCCTCCGACATATTTTCCTTTCCCATGAACGGTTAAAGTATCGTCAACCAGTCCCACCAAAGAGCCGGCAATCAGAGTGAAAAGAGGCAGCCAAGTTTCAGGCCTGGTCAGAAAATTAAAATTTTTCATCCACCAGGGATCTTTCAGAAAAGAAAGGAAGAAAAATAAAAAGGTGATAATTATGACAGAAGCCCAGATTATTATTCCTCCGCCCCTGGGGACAGAAGTTTCCCTTTCTTTGTGGAGAGAATTGAATACTTCGGCTTTTTCTCCGGTAATAGTTTTTTCTCTGGCTGTTTTTTTCCAAAACTGGAATCTGTTCAGAAACTTTATGACAAGAGGAGTAAGCAAAAAAGATAATAGGCCGGCCAGAGTGGATACGATTATGAGACGTATTATTTCAAAAGTGAAAAATGTCATTTAGATATTTATCCAGTTTACTAATTTTTGCATTTCAACAACTCTTTCTGTGGGAGAAATAGTGCCCAAGACCACGTTAATGAAATGATTCCCGTTTTTATCGTAAAAGCAGGTGAGAATGCAGCCGCCGGCTTCGTCGGTGTATCCCGTTTTTCCCCCCAGCATTATTTCGTTTTCTGGCAAAACTATCTCTGAAACGCCGTTTTCGAACTTATAGCCGTTTTCTTCCAAAGAAATCCCGAAGATTTCAGGGCGATTATTCAAGATAAAAGTAGCCAAAGCGGAAAGATCTCTGGCCGTTGAATAATTAAATGATCCCTGGGTGGTCGTTCCGTAATACAGGCCTTCCGGGTCTAAACCGGTTGGATTTGAAAAGTGAGTGTTGTTCAGGCCTAACTCCGAAGCTTTCTGATTCATTTTTTCGACGAAATTTTCAACTCCGATATTCTCGGCTAAAGCGAAAGCAGCATCATTGCTTGAATAAGCCAGAGTAAGATTTAAAAGTTTTTCTGTGCTGTATTTATCCCCTGCTTTCAGGTTGCCGTAGTTTGGCACATTATCCTGGGATTCAGCTTTTTTGGAAACAGTCAGGACTTTGGAAAAATCATAATCTGAAGGATTCTCAAAAACAATTACAGCCGCCATAAGCTTTGTCAAAGAAGCAATGGGCAGTATTTTATTGGTGTTTTTGTTTAAAATAGTTCTCTCCTTTCCGGCTGAGTTTATCTTTATTGAGATTACAGACTTTGCTTCAATATCCAATTTAGGTTTTGAAGATTCTTTCGGAACTTCGACAAAGGTCATCGCCTGCACGGGTTCTGAAATCTGGGCATAAAAAAACTTTTCCAGTTCCCCCTGGAAATTATTTATTCCCCACCAAACAGGCAGGCTTAAAATAAATGATAATAGGGCGATTTTAAATCCTCTGCTCATAAATTGAAAGTTTAATAGGGCCTCCACCTAAGGTGGGAATTATTTTTTCTTTGTTTCTTTGGATCTCAAGAGGGATAATCTCTGGTCTATCCTTTCCATGTCTCTTGGGAAGGCCGAAGCTTCCCTGAGATTTTCCAGTTCCAGAATTTGTTTGACCACTCTTTCCAAGCCGAAGGCGAATCCCCCTTCTGGGGGCATGCCGTATTTGAACGCCTGGAGATAAAAGGAGAAATCCTCGGGTTTATTCCCCCACTTCTTGATATTCTCCAAAAGCTTCTTGTATTGGTGTATCCTTTGTCCGCCGGTAACTATCTCCAGGCCCCGGCAAATAAGGTCAAAACTTAAGGTATAACTCTCGTCTTCTGGGTCTTGGTAAGTATAGAAAGGGCGTTTTTTAGTCGGGTAGTGGGTAACAAATATCAGGTCTGAGCCGTACTTCTCTTTTGAAAACTTGCAGATTTCTTTTTCATCCTCTGGGTCCAGATCGGGCTCTTTTCTGTTATCCTTTTCCGTTCTTTCAAAGATAATTTGCTGAGCCTCCCTCATTTTTATTCTGGGAATTTTTTGACCCAATTCCGGAAGCGAAACATTAAGCGTTTTTAGCTCTTTCTGACAATTTTTTTTGATATCAGAAAACATATTGCGTATTATGGCTTCGCAGGTGTCCATTAGATCTGTCCAGGAATCAATAAATCCCATCTCTGCATCCAAGCTGGTATATTCTGAAAGATGGCGGGTAGTGACACTAGGTTCTGCCCTGTAAACGTGGGCTATCGTGAAGACTCTTTCAAAACCCCCAACCATTATTTGTTTATAAAGCTGCGGGCTTTGGGCTAAATAAGCATCTCCTTCGTAGTAATCAACATGAAAAACTTCCGCTCCTCCTTCGGCGTTAGCTGGTACTATTGTCGGAGCATGAAATTCGGTAAAGTCTAAATTTTTCAATGTTCTTCTGAAGCTATATAGCACTTCTTCCTCAATTTTAAAAATTGCCTTAACTTGAGAATTTCTTAAGGTTAAAGGGCGGTTATCTAAAAGAGTGGGTAAGGTTACTTTCAAGTCTTTAATATCAAAAGGCAGAGATTCTGCCTGAGACAATATCTTGATACTTTCAGCGCTTAACTCTATCTTTCCGGTTTCAATGTCGGGATTTACCATTTTTTCAGGCCTTGCTTTTACTTCTCCCTCTATTTCTACAGCGCTTTCTTCCTGGACTCCTTTTGCCAGCTCCGGGTCAGAAACGACCGTCTGTATAATCCCTGACCTGTCTCTCAAATCAAGAAAAACTATTTTTCCATGATCTCTCCTGATATTGACCCAGCCGCAAACTCTGATTTTCTTCCCGATATAGTTTATTGTTTCTTTGATTAAAACTCTTTCCATAATTTTGAACCACAGTGAAAAATTGACAGGGTTCCCGCGCATAAATTACACTAATCACGCGGGATGCATAAAATTATCGTTTACATATTTTATCAGTTTAATATTTATTTTGCAAATAAA
>CAZPAG010000003.1:0-15127 GCA_964584545.1 uncultured Candidatus Saccharibacteria bacterium | reverse complement strand
GATTATTAAAAAAAGAGTCATGTTGTGAAAATTTAATATTAAAAGCTTTCTATATATATTTTCCTTTCATTTTAAGAACGTGTCAAGCTGAGAGTCAGGTTATATATGTCCCCTGCCCCCATAACAATCAAGACGTCCTGATCTTCCAGGTTCTCTTTCAGATAATCCAGAACTTTTTCTCTTTGGAGATAGACGACATTTTTCTTTTTCGCAGCTTTGACCAGTTTTTCAGAAGAGACTTTCTTCTTCAATTCTGGAGTTTCGCGTCCTGCCACGTCATATATGTCAGTAACTATAAGCTTATCAACGGGAGATTCTTTGAAGGCCTTAACAAAATCCTTAAACAGATAATATGTCCTCTGATACTGGTGGGGCTGGAATACGCACCATATTTTTTTATTAAGATATTTTTCTCTGGCCGCCTTTAAAGTAACTCTGACTTCAGTCGGATGATGGCCGTAGTCGCTTATGAGTTTCAGATTCTTATTCCAAATCTTTATCGGTTTTTCCTCAAATCTGCGCCAGCTTCCCTTATACTCAGAAAGCGCCTTATAAGAGATGTCGTCAGTTATTTTTAAAATCCTGGCAACAGTCAGGGCAGCTAAAGCATTGGAAATATTATGTTCTCCGGGTACGCTTAAATATCTTTTCAGTTTTTTTGTCTCGGGCTGTTTCAAAGAATATTTATAAGTTTTGAATTTGGACGCAGAACTCATTATCTTCCGGATGTTCTTGTCGTCTTTGTTCGCTACGAGCATGCCGTCTTTCGGTAAATTGGAAATAAATCTTTTGAAACCTCTTAAAACATTTCCTAAGTTTTTGTAGTAATCCAAATGGTCAGCTTCAACCGAGGTCAGGATAATGATCTTTGGCCAGTAATTCAAAAAAGATTCAAAATGCTCGCAGGCTTCAATAACCAGATATTGGGATTTCCCTGCCCTGTAGTTTGAATTGCCGAATTCTTTCAGCTTTGTGCCGACAATGACGGTGGGGTCTAACCCCGCTCTTGCTAACAATAATCCCATCATACAGGTTGTGGTGCTTTTGCCGTGAGTGCCGGTAATCGCAATCGTATAATGATTTTTAGTAAGTTCGCCCAGAGCTTCAGGATAACTATGTGCTTTGATATTCCTTCTTTTTGCCTCTTTGAATTCCGGGTTTGTTGACTGGACTGCCGGACTGTAAATCACCATATCAATATTTTTTGGAATATTATTTGAACTGTGGGGACCGATCATAATTCTAACTCCCTTTCCCTTTAAATCTTTGGTAATTTCAGAAGAAGTTAAATCAGAGCCGGTAATTTTATGGCCTTTATCAAGATAATATTTAGCTAAAGCGGAAACTCCTATTCCACCCATACCGATAAAATGTATTTTCATAAATTTTACACTAAAATTTACAGGGCCCCGTTAGCGGGAATCATATTTTTTTATTCTTTTTTGGACAGCCTTGCTTTCTAATTCTTTGATGGCGTCGTAAGCTATCCATTTAGCGCTTTTTGAATTCATTTTGATCTTCTGGATTTCTTTGGCTGTCTTAATAGCCCCTTTATTTAATCTAATATTCCTTTTTCCGATTTGGCGCAAGGCCCAGTTGACCGCTTTCCTGACGAAATTCCTTTCATCGGTGGAATATTTTTTAATCACAGGAAAAAATTTAATCAGATCATTGTCTTTAACATCTTTTCTTTTAAAAGCAAAGCAAGCCATAAGGGTAAAGCCTGTCCTTCTGACAAATTCCTCTTTTCTTTTGGGAAATTCAAAGCATTTCTTATAGGCCGGTTTGGCAAAAACAAAAAGATTCATGCAGGTTTGGTCGCAGACATCCCAGGAATTAAAATCGTTGGTCCAGTCCCCCATTTGTTTTTCCGTAACCAGCTTCGGGTCATCAATCATGCTGGCCAGCATCCTGGCTTCGTGGATTTTTGAGTTCCACAATCTTTGAGCCAGTTTATGCCTGCCCGCCGGAGCCTTGGCGAAGGCGGGGTCCTTCCCTATCTTTTTGGCCAAATCCCTTAATTTAGGAACGGGCACTCCTAAGGTATTTTTAGAATTAATTCCAAATCTGGCCATGCCAGCGACATTCTTAGGATTGGCTAAAGACCTTAATTTTTTAATAATTTGTTCGTAATTCATAAAAAATTGCCAGAGTTCCCACTTGTGGGATGCATAATTTCTTCGTATTTCATGCTCTTGACAGATTATATTATAAGTGGTATAAGAAGGCAGCTAAGACTTATCTAAGGAGGGCCTTAAAAATGAGTAACAAGGAATATATCTTTTTGGTAGTCACGCTTCTTGTGGCGTCCTGTATGCTGGTACACGGACTTGTCGGCTTTGAAAACATCGGACTTAAATCAGCCAAATTTGAAGTTCCGGATATCAACACTCCTCATGGTGATAAAATGGAATGCCTGTATGGGCAGATAAAAGACTACTTGGATAAAAATTCCATACCTGAATCATCAGTCTCCAAAGAGGAGACTCTAGAGGATGGGAATCGTCACGTGACAGGGATAAAAATTTATTACAGGGAATAATGTTTCCGGGCCAATCCCCCGGATTTTTTATTTCCGAAGGAATCAAGATTTTTATTTCCGAAGGAATCAAGGTTTTGACGAAGTCAGGTTCTTATTTCGAGCGAAGCGAGAATCAAGGTTCTTAATTACGAAGGAATCAAGGTTCTTATTTCCCCAGCTTATGCGATTCCAGAACGGAATACTCCGCCCCTCCCTTTCTTAAATTACTTTCCATAACTTCAATTGAAGTCACTCCAAATCCAAAATTTATTTCTTCGTTGATGCTTGGTCTCTCCTCTAGCTCTATTTTTCTAAATTCCCACTGTCTCAGTCTGCCTAAGGTAATATGGGGAGAAAATCCCCTCCCTTTTTCTCCTTTCATTTCCGGGGATAAACCAGCCAGGGAATTTTCCAAATCATTCTGCAATTTTTTCAGCTCTTCGCTTTTTTCACCTTCTGCCCAAACCATACGGGGGTTTTTGTCTTTAGGACCGTAAGTAATTTTATTAAACTCTATCGAAAAGGGCTTATTTCTTAAAGAAACCTCTTTGGTTATCTTGCAGATATTTAAAACTTCATCATCGGTTAAATAGCCCAGAAAGACTAAGGTGATATGTATGTTTTCTCTTTTGGTCCACCTACAGGGCAATTCCAGCCATTTATCTTTGTATTCTGAAAGTTCTCTCTTTATCTTTTCCGGCAGATTTATCGCTATAAAAACTCTGTGCTGCATATTATATTTTTATTGATATACTGAACCCTGTTCATTATAAATTTTAGCAGAATTATGATAAAATATGAAATATGAAGGAGGCGTACCTATATAAAAAATTGTCTAATAACAAAGTTCAGTGCAAGAATTGCGCCCATTATTGCAATATTCCAGAAGGAGAGTTAGGCATTTGCGGAGTAAGGTCAAACATTAAAGGCAAGCTTTATGCCTTAAACTACGGTAAAGCTGTTGCCTGCCAAGTTGATCCTATTGAGAAAAAGCCTTTTTTCCATTTTCTTCCTGACACCTATTCCTTGTCCGTAGCCGCCATTGGATGCAATTTTAGTTGCAAAAACTGCCAAAACTGGGATATATCCCAGAATTTTAAAGGCATAAACAGGGTTCCGGGAGAAGACATGTCTCCTAAAGAAATTGTCAAAAAAGCCCAAAAGAACAAACTCCCCAGCATCTCGTATACTTATACTGAGCCCACTGTCTTTTCCGAATATGCTCTAGAAACCATGGATTTGGCCAGGACAAAAAAGATAAAGAACGTCTGGGTCACTAACGGATTCTGGTCAGAAGAATTATTCAACGAGGTCTGGCCTTACTTGGACGCGGTCAATGTTGATATAAAGGGATTCTCAGAGGATTTTTACCAGAAAATCTGCGGAGCAAGGTTAAAGCCGATCCTGGAAAATTTGATAAGGTTAAAAGAAAAGAAAGTTTGGATTGAAATTACGACTCTGGTTATCCCGACGCTGAACGATTCAGAAGCTACTTTAAAAAGCATAGCCAAGTTCATAAAGGAAGCTTTAGGGCCTGAAACTCCCTGGCATGTCACTCAATTTTCAGGAGCCATATCCTGGAAACTGAAAGATATTCCTGATACTCCTTTCGAAACCTTAAAGAGGGCTTGGGAAATAGGAAAAGAAATGGGGTTGAAGTTCGTATACACGGGTAACGCCCCGGGTTTGCCTTCTGAAGATACCTTTTGTCCGAGATGCAAGACTCTTTGCATAGACAGGACAGGATACATAGTTAACAGACACGATAAAAACGGGAAATGCCAGAAATGCGGCGAAGATTTGCATTTAATTTTAAAATAATATGCAACATATTGATATTGTTTTTGCCGCAATCTCCCCTCACCCTCCGATAATCCTTCCGTCAGTGGGTTCTAAGCAGGACAGGGAAAAAGTCAAAAACACGATAGACGAGCTGGAAAAATTAGGAAAGAAATTAAGAGACGCTAAGCCTGATTCAGTCATAATTTCTTCCCCTCATCCTAAATGGGGATTTAATGTCCCCCTATTCTTTTTAGCCAAAGATTTTAAAGGAGAAATTAATGATTACCTGACCGATCTCAAGGAGCCTGAATTCTATTTTGAAAAAGGGAGGGAAATATACAGAGAGAAAATTAAAGACCAGAAATTAAAATTTGCCTTAATCGCTTCCGGAGATTTGTCTCATTGCTTAAAAGAAGAAGGCCCTTACGGTTTTCATCCTGAAGGCCCTAAGTTTGACGAGAATCTGATAAAAGCCTTAAAAGATAAAGATATTAAGAAGATTTTTAAGCTGGACGATTTTTATCCCGAAGCCGGAGAGTGTGGGTTACGGCCGATATGTTTTCTTCTGGGAGTTTTGGAAGAATCGGGATTAAACTGGCAACCGAAAATTTTGTCACATGAAGAGCCTTTTGGCGTAGGATATTTAGTCGCAGACTTTAAATTATGGACTTAAAGAAAATTGAAGAAATTTTAAAAGAAGAACCGGCTTACCGTTTGAAGCAGGTAAAAAAGGCTTTATTTGAAGATTTAGTTGAAAACTGGGAAGGAGCCACTACTCTGCCCAAAGCCTTAAGAGAAAAGTTATCCGAGAGTTGCCCTGTCAGCGAATTTAAGTCAGAAAAGGTTTTAGCTTCAAAAGATAATAAGACCATAAAAGCTCTTTTTATCCTAAAAGACGGATCAAAGATAGAGTCTGTCTTAATGAAGCACGAAGACGCAAGAAGAACGGTTTGTGTTTCTTCCCAGGCAGGATGCGCTATGGGTTGTGAGTTTTGCGCTACCGGCCAGCAGGGTTTTAAAAGAAATTTGACTGTCGGAGAAATAACAGGCCAGGTTTTGTATTTTGCCAGACTACTGAAAAAAGAAAGAGTATCCAATATCGTTTTTATGGGCATGGGAGAACCTTTTTTGAACTATGATAATGTTCTAGAAGCGATAAGAGTTTTAAACGACAAGGACGGATTAAATATCGGAGCCAGGCATATTTCCATATCAACAGCCGGTATAGTAGAGGGCATTAAAAGACTGGCCGATGAAAAGCTCCAAATAAACTTAGCTGTTTCTCTGCACGCTCCGGAAGATCACTTAAGGGAAAAGCTGATGCCGATAAATAAGAAAGATCCTGTTGAAAAAATAATTGAGGCGGTTAAAGAATATATCAAAAAAACAAAAAGAAGGGTAATGTTTGAATATCTGATGATAGACGGGATAAACGACTCCCCTATTCAAGCCAAAGAGTTGGCAAAAGTTTTAAAAGGAATGCTATGTTTTGTAAATTTGATTTCTTTTAATCCGGCCGGCCATTCTAAATTTAAGTCTTCACCCGTATCAAAAACAAAAAGGTTTAAGGACGTTTTGGAGAAAAACGGCATCTCCGTTACCCAGCGTTATCGTTTCGGGAAAGAAATTAAGGCCGCCTGCGGTCAATTAGCAGCTTGTCCGTCCGAAGCCCTGCCTTGCCGGCAGGCAGGCTTAGCGAAGGAGGAGAGAAAATAATTAATTACATGAAATTTATTTTAAAATCGTCGGAAGTCAAAGATAATATTTCTAATGTGATGAGGAAGATTTCCTATATTTTCCAAGGAAGAAATGACAACGGGGAATATAATCTTGCCCGTCCTTTGGGCAGAGCTGGCTATCCTAGATTTCATCTTTATTTGACAATAGAGGGAGATGAATTCATATTTAATCTTCACTTGGACCAGAAAAAACCCAGCTATTCCGGCACTTCCGCCCATAGCGGAGAATATGAAAGCGAGGCTGTGAAAAATGAGGCAGAAAGGATTAAAAAATTTTTAATAAATTGATATGGGGAAACAATGGGATAAGATATTCAAATATGAGGGGAAGATTTTTAACAAAGTCCAGGAGAATATACCCGAGATCGTAAAACTATTCAAAAAGAAAGGAGTTAAAAAAGTTCTTGATTTAGGTTCCGGATCGGGAAGACATGTAGTCTATCTGGCCGAAAAAAGATTCAAAGTGTATGGATTTGATAACTCCCCAGCTGGGATTAAAATTGCAAGGGAATGGCTGAAGAAGGAAGGATACAAGGCGGACTTGAAAATCGGCTCTATTTATAAAAAATTGCCCTATAAAGATAACTTTTTCGACGCATTAATCAGCACCCAAACCTTACATCATAACAGGATAAATATTATAAGAAAATTAATAAAAGAGATAGAAAGAGTTCTTAAGCCGAAAGGCCTGATCTTTATTACAGTAAGCAGGAAGGGTCCTAAAAAATCAATTCCAAAAGAAAAAATGTGGAAGATAAGATTTATAGCCCCAAGGACTTTCGTTCCTTTAAGTCATGATGAAAAGGGATTAATACATTACTGGTTTAATAAAAAATTATTGGCGGCAGAATTTAGAAATTTTAAAATTTATAGCATAGGGATAGAATCTAGTAAAAAGCATTATTGCCTTTTAGGCGAATTGAAATCAAAATGAAGATAATCAAAAAGGATGCAAAAAGTATTTTTACAAAGACGAGATTGCCCGGAGCTGACTTTGTAATAAATCAATATGTTGGCTGCGAACATAATTGTAAATACTGTTATGCTAAGTTTATATCTCGTTGGAAAGATTACGGGGAATGGGGAACTTGGGTTGAAGTTAAGCAAAACGCTCCCGAATTAGTAAAGGGAAACTACGTAAAAGGAGAGATTTTTATGAGTTCTATTTCAGACGCTTATCAGCCGATTGAAAAGAAATTTAAATTAACAAGAAGAATTTTAAAAAATCTAGATAAAAGAACGAAACTTTCCATTCTTACAAAATCAGACTTAGTTCTTAGAGATATGGATTTATTCAAAAAATTTAAAGGAATTAGTGTCGGATTGACAATCAGCGGGTTTGAAGGGCAGGTCAAAAGGATGCTCGAGCCGGGCTCCTCTACACATAAACAAAGACTAGAAGCCTTAAAAACTTTGAATAAAAATGGAATCAATAATTACGCTTTCGTGAGTCCTATAATCCCAGGCTTAACAGATGTAAAAAAGATTATTAGAGAAGTTAAAGGATTTACGGATTATTTCTGGTTTGAAGTTTTAAACTTAAGAGGGGCTGGAGAGAAATTTAATAATCTTTTAAAAAAAGATTTCCCGAATAGTTATGGAATAATGACAGATAGGAAAAAGTTCATCGTGTTTATTGAGGAGTTAAAAAGAATCATTAAAGCGGAAAAAATAAAAACAGTCGGTATAGAGATTCATTTTCCGGCGTGGAAAACAATAAAAATATGAAAAATAAAGAATATAGTAAAGGAGTTTTTCTGAATATTTTTTCGAAGAATAAGACTGATTGGAAAAAACAGATTAATTTTATTAATTCCTTGCCGGATGTAAACCATATTGAGATTCTTTTGGAAGATGATTTAAGTTCCTCAGAAATAAGATTTCTAAAATCTTTAGTTAAAAAATATAACGTAATAATTCACGGTCCTTTTGCTCATTTAAGTTTAATTTCTCCTCATTACGAAGTCAGAGATTTAGCAGTCAAAATTTATCTCCGAACTTTGAAAACGGCTGAGTTTCTAGGAGCAAAGGTGGTTACTTTTCATGTGGGGGCTAAACTTAAATTTACCCCTGGAAAAGGTTTAATTAAAATCCTTATCCAAAATTTAAGAAGAATTAAGGATAGCTATAAAGGGAAAGTTGTTTTTACCATTGAAAATCTTCCGCCGGAAGAAAGGGGTATTTTAAAACACTTTCCATGTTCACTCAAAGACTTGGTATATATTAAAAGACTAATCCCATGGATTAATTTTACTTTAGACATAGGGCATGCTTTTCAGAGTGGTGAAAATTTAGAAGAGATTTTAAAATTTATTAAAAAATATAAAAATTCAATTAAGGATATCCACCTTCATGACGGAACGTTAAATAAAGAGGCTCATCTGGCCATAGGCAAAGGAGACTTGGATATTGATGCTTTTTTCAGGTCTTTAAATAAAATTGGATACAACAATTATATAACCCTAGAAACAATAAGCAAGGAAGATACTAAAAATTCTTGGAGTAAAATTTATAAATTATGAAAAACAAGATAATTTGTAAGGCAGGTTTAAGAAAAAATATAATTAATGATGATGTCTTCAAAAGAGAGCTTGTTCTTTGTAATATGTTATATGAGAAAAATAAAGGTAAGTGCTGTTGGGGAAAGTGTAAAGATTGCGGTGTGATCCCTCTCTTATATAAATTACACAGAGGCATACTATTAGATGACGATACTAAGATAAAAAAGATTAAGAGTAAAGTTTTTAAAATATGAATAAGATTAGGATATCGGATATAACCGTCGTTAAGATAAAAAATGGAAAATTTAAAAAGGAAATCCCGGAATTTTATAAATTGAAAAAAGTTATAGAAAATAACGGCTGGCATAATAAAGAAACGGTTTTTGGTCATACTATAGTCGTTCTAAAAGAACTGGATAGATATATCAAAAAAATATCTCCCAAAATAAAGAGATATTTAAACCAAAAACTTGATGGCTACGCAAGGAAGGATTTATTGTTTTTATCAACTATTTTTCACGATATAGCTAAGAAGGAGACTTTGATAACGGTTAAGGGAGGAACTTCTTGCCCCAGCCACGAAGAAGCCAGCTCTAAAAAAGTCGTAAATATCTTAAACAGATTCGATTTAACCGCTAAAGAAAAAAAGATAGTAGCCGAAATCATAAAAAATCACGGTGCTATCCATTTTATTCTATTTCCCGGTAATAAAAGTTTTAATTCAGAATATAAAAGGTTCAAATTGAAAAATTATAAAATATATTTGGAATTGATGATTCTGGCAGCGGCTGACACTGATAGGAGTTATCTTAAAAAGACCAATCTGGCTGAATTTAATTTCAGAATGAATTTCTATAAAAAGGTTTTTAATCAATATTTATAATATGAATCCCTATGTTCTGCTTGCCAAACAAGCGGTTGAAACATATACAAAAGAAGGGAAGATTATAGAACCGTCAAAAGACCTGCCAGAAGATCTCTTGAAAAGAACGGCCGGAGTTTTTGTGACCATTAATAAGAGCAATGAATTAAGGGGTTGCATAGGAACCTATTTACCCACTAAGATAAATATTGCAGAGGAGATTATCCATAACGCTATTTCAGCTTCGACAGAAGATTACAGGTTTGAACAGATCAAGGAAGAAGATCTCCCCTATCTTTCCTATGACGTTTATATATTGAACTATCCCGAACCCGTTAAAGATAAAAAGGAATTAGATCCCAAGAAATACGTCGTAATAGTAAAAACAGGACCTTTTACCTTCCCTGACGAAGAAGAATCATCCTTTGAGGGAGATATCCCTTACAAGACAGGCCTTTTACTTCCTGATTTGGAAGGAGTGAATACCCCCGAAGAACAGATATATATTGCCTGCCAAAAAGGAGGGATAGACTACAAAATAGAGAAATTGTTTATATACAAGTTCTCAGTAGAAAAATATGAAGAAAAAGAAAAATAAACCCTCCTTCGCTAAAGCTACGGAGGGCAAGGCAAAAAAGCAAAAGGAAACCGATATTCAACGTATAGTAAACCATTATTTTTATACCAAAGGGTTCAATTTGGAGCAGATTAAAAAGGACGCAAAAAAGAAAAAGATAATTTATTCCAGGTTTACCAGACCGGCAAAACAGCTTTTGACTCTTTCGGGCTCAGTAAGAAAAGCCAAAGCTGCAATAACCAAGGTGGCTGAATGGGCTAATTCCCGGGGCTTGGATTATGCCATTGAGACAGTATTCAAAAAATGGCTTGAATTGGACAGATTAAAACCAAAAGAAATCGTTAAAAAGCCGTATTATCAGAACGACCCCATGATTTGGTCAGAATCAAAGAAGAAATGGTATGTTGTCACCCCGGAAGCCGAATGGCTGGAATATGCCGGCCGGGAAGAAGAAATTGACTGGAGAATAGCAAGGTAATATGAAAACAGTTTTTATCGGCACTCCGGAATTCGGAGCAATAATATTAGAAGGATTAGTAAACAGTATTTATAAGCCGGTTTTGGTTGTAACTTCCCCGGACAAGCCTGTCGGCAGAAAACAGCTTGTCACTCCCCCGCCGGTCAAAGTTTTAGCCGGGAAAAATAATATTAAAGTTGAGCAGCCCCAAAAAATATCGGATATAAAAACAGAACTTCTGGATTTAAAGCCCGATATGATTGTGGTTTCAGCTTACGGTCAGATTATTCCGAAAGAAATATTGGATATTCCTAAATACGGCTGTTTGAACATTCATCCCTCTCTTTTGCCGAAATACCGGGGAGCATCCCCTATTCAGGCAGCTGTCTTAAATGGAGACAGAAGAACGGGAGTCACGATTATGCTTATGGACGAAAAAATGGATCACGGGAAAATTATAAGCCAGCGCTCAATAACAATGGATGAAAAAGAGGGAGCGGTTAGTCTCCACAATAAATTAGCCAGTCTCGGATCAAACCTGCTTTTGGAAACCATTTCTAATCTGGAACGGGGGTTGGTTAAAATCACTTCTCAGAATGACGAACAAGCCACGTTCACTAAAACTTTAACCAAGATTGAAGGGACCATAAACTGGAAAAAGCCGGCTGACATGATAGAAAGAGAAATCAGAGCTTTTGAATATTGGCCGACCAGCTTTACTTTTTGGAAAAAGTTAAATGCTCTTTTAAGAATCAAAATAACCAAGGCCAGAGTTTTGAAATCAATGAAAGGAATTGATTTCCCGATAGGCCAGACCTTTGTCGTGCCAAAAGAAGGATTAGGGGTCCAGTGCGGAGAAGATTTCTTGATTATAGAGAGGTTGCAGCTTGAAGGAAAAGAAGAAATGAGTTCAGAAGAATTTTTAAGGGGTCATCCTGACTTTATCGGGGCCATCTTGAAATAGTTTTAAATTTGTAATATAATCTCAGCAGTTTATTGGTTTTGAAACCGATAGATTTTTAAAAACATGATTAGTCATATAGAACTAAAAAAAGGATTAATAATTGTCGTAGACGGGTCCCCTTATCAGATTATTGAAGCCGCTCCCCAGAGGTGCGCTCAGAGAAGGTTGATGATTCAGACAAAGATGAAAAATCTTATCAATGGCAATGTTTTGGAAAAAACAGTCCATCAGGGAGAGACCTTTGAAGAAGCGGATATTGTAAAAATCAAAGCAAAGTTCCTCTACTCTCACAGAGATAAGCTTATCTTTTGTGAAGAAAAAAACCCTTCCAAAAGGTTTGAATTAGGGAAGGAGCAGATCGGAGATGCCGGAGCTTATTTGAAGCCAAACACCCTTTTGGAGGCTTTAATATTTCAAGACAAGGTTATCAATATATTAATGCCGATAAAGGCTCAATTGAAGGTGAAAGAAGCTCCTCCTGGAATCAGGGGCGACCGGGCTCAGGGAGGGACAAAAGCAGTTATTCTAGAAACAGGAGCCCAGGTAAATGTCCCCTTATTCGTTGAGACAGATGATATAGTGGAGATTAATACTGAAACCGGGGAATACGTAAGAAGAGTGGAATAAACATTTTTTAAAAAGACGACCGCGAGAGGTCGTCTTTCTGTTTTACCTGTAATTTTATTCTATTCGGCTAACACATAGGCGAACATGAGAGGAACCACAATAGTTGCATCACTTTCAATAACAAAGCTAGGAGTTTCCTTGTCTATCTTGCCCCAGGTTATTTTTTCGTTAGGTACCGCCCCGCTGTAAGAACCGTAAGAAGTGGTACTGTCAGATATCTGACAGAAATATCCCCACTTTCTAACATTCTTTTCGAATAAATCTTGTTCTAATAATGGTACCACGCATATTGGGAAGTCGCCGGCAATGCCTCCTCCTATCTGAAAAAACCCTATTGAGCTGTCTTTAGAATTCTCTTTATACCAATCAATAAGCATAAGCATTGATTCTATGCCTGTTTTTACGATGCCGAGATTTTTAATATTACCCACCTTATAATCAGCAGCGAATTCGTTGCCTAGTGTCGAATCTTCCCAGCCGCCGACAAATATAGGTATATTTTTCTCGCAAGCGGCTATCACCCAAGAGTCTTTCGGGTCTATCTGATAATACTCTTTAAAATCTCCTCCTTTGATTATCTGATACATATATTCGTGAGGAAAATATCTCTTTCTTTCTTCCTCTGCTTTTTTCCAGTATTTTTTAAGGATGTTTTCGATTCTCCTCATCGCTTCTTCTTCGGGAATACAGGTATCAGTAACCCTGTTTAAGTGTCTATTTAAAAGATTTTCTTCGTCATTTTTATCGAAATATCTGTAACCAGGCACTCTCTCATAAAAGTCATGGGCGACTAAATTAAAAATATCTTCTTCAAGATTGGCTCCGGTAGTTGATATGGCGTGAATCTTATCCTGGCGTATCATCTCGGCCAGAGTTATCCCTATTTCTGCCGTGCTCATGGCTCCTGCCATGGCTAAGAACATTTTTCCTCCGCCCTGGATATGTTTAATATAGGTTCTCGAAGCGTCTTTTAAGACGGCTGAATTAAAATGCTGGAAATTCTTTTCAATGAATTCTTCGATAGCTTTGAACTGTTGTTTCGCTTCCATAATTTTTTGGTTTCAAATTTTATTATACTCTACTTTCATTTTATCTCAATAAAAAATAGCCGCAAGGGTATTACTTAAACAATCTTAGGGAGTTGAAAATCGGGATGAAGTCGGTAATGAAATTATAGGCTGCCGCTCCAGATGGGCTGAGGACATGCATAAAAACCAGGGAAAAGCCGAGAATATTCAAAACCCCCCATATCAGCAAGTTTTGGCGGATAATGCCCATGGTTGATTTGCCGATTCTCATTAATTCGGGTATCTGGGATAAATCGTCTTTCATCAGGGCGACATCAGCAGCTTCTACAGACGTATCAGAGCCTATTGCTCCCATAACAATACCTACGTCAGATAGAGCCAAGGTCGGGGCGTCGTTCACTCCGTCCCCCACCATCGCAACTTTGTATTTTTTATTAAGATTCTTTTTGAGATATTCAAGTTTGTCTGCCGGCAGGAGATTGGCGTGAAATTCGTCGATTCCGACGGCTTTTGATACTTTTTCGGCATTTTTTTCATTATCGCCGGTAAGCATAACGGTTTTCTCTACCCCCAACTTCTTAAGTTTTTTCAAAGTTTTTTCAGCCTTAGGCCTTATTTCATCCTCTAAAGACATAAGGCCGACCAATTCGTCGTTGTATCCCACCAAAGAAACGTTTAATCCCTCTTCCATTTCTTTGTTTATTTCAATAATCTGGCCGGGAGTTATTTTTATATTTAATTCTTGGAAAAAAGGCAATTTCCCTATTATAATTTTTTTGTCTTTATACGTGGCGACTATTCCCCTGCCTTCGTGCTCTTCAAAGTCTGTCGGTTCATTTGAGGTGATATTTTTTTTGCCGGCATAGTTAACAACGGCTTGCGAAACAGGATGATTTGAGAAGGAACAGGCGGCGGCGGCCAGCTCCAAAACCTCCTTCTCCGTTTTATGATTTAAAGGAGATATCTGTTTAATTTTTAATTTACCCCGGGTTAAAGTGCCTGTTTTATCAAAAATGATGACTTTTAATTTTGAGAGGGCTTCAAGATAATCCCCTCCTTTAATAATGGTGCCGTGCTTGGCGCTGTGGGTTATGGCCGACATCAGGGCTAAGGGGGTGGCCACCGCAATATCATCGGCACAGCTTACCAAAAGAAGCCCTAAGATTAAATTTACGTCTTTTGAAAGCAGATAAACGACAACAGAAGCTGTAATGGTTAAAATGATATACCAGTTGGCGAACTTGTTTATTAAAGTATAAATAGGGGCTTTATTCGCTTGGGATTGCTCAACCAAGGCAATAATTTTTTCAAAAGTCGTTTCTTTGCCTACTTTTTCGGTTTTAATGACAAGATGGCCGGAAACCACCGTGGTAAAGCTTAAGACATTATCCCCTTTTCTTTTAAAAATCGGTATAGATTCTCCGGTCAAAGAAGATTGGTCGATTGTCGCCTCGCCCTCTTCAACAATGCCGTCAACCGCAATAGTCTCGCCCAGCTCAATAATAACCCTATCCCCTTCTTTAATTCTTTCTACGGGAATTTCTGTCACTTTGCCGTCTTCCACAATTTTTATCACTTTCGGCTTCAATTTAAGCAGGCTTTTTATGGCGGAGTGAGATCTGATTTTAACGTAATCAATAAAGGTTTTCGCCGAGGCGATCATCAGATTTATGAAAATAGCTGAAACCCACTCTCTCTCATATAAGGAGACGGCTAAAGCGATACTTGCCAATAAATCGATGGAAACCTTTTTGTTTTTTAACGAGCGTATGGCGCTTAAAAAAACCGTTAAAGTTGCGGCTAAAGATATAATAATTAAAATCAGTTCATTATTTTTTGGGAAGATTTTAAACCAATTCAAAATTAGGGTTAAAATCAAAACAATACAGAGCAATAGATTAAAATCCAGAAAGAATTTAGTTTTTTTATCTTTATTATTATTCATTGTCGTTTTGTCTATATTAACAAAAGGCCGTCTTCTCAGGAAGACGGCAGGGCTTAACCAGAAGGCGTGTTCGCCTTTTAGTTTTTGACCGATGCGGACAAGAACATATCCATAAATTTTTTGA
>CAZPAG010000002.1:53117-64745 GCA_964584545.1 uncultured Candidatus Saccharibacteria bacterium | reverse complement strand
GAGAACCTTGATTCCTTTCGGAATTAAGAACCTCGCTTCGCGAGAACCTTGATTCTTAAACTATGTTAGTAAGAAAAATAGGCATTGATTTAGGAACCTGTAACTCTCTGGTTTTTATCCCTAAAAAAGGAGTGGTTTTACAGGAGCCTTCAGTGGTCGCTGTAACTCTGGGGGATAATAGAATTTTGGCTGTAGGTCAGGCGGCAAAAGAGATGACAGGCAGAACCCCTGATACGATAAGAGTTTACCGTCCTATGAAAGACGGAGTAATTGCTGATTTCAGGGTTACTCAGGCTATGATTAAGTATTTCATCGATAAAGTGATGGGTAATTTTCGGTTTTTCAAGCCGGAATTGATGATCGGGGTTCCGGCCGGCATTACTTCCACAGAAAGAAGAGCGGTTATTGAAGCAGGTATGAATGCCGGAGCCAAAGCCGTATATATCACAAAAGAACCTATTCTGGCTGCTATTGGCGCCGGAGTTCCTATTAATTCCTGTTCCGGAAATATGATAGTTGATATCGGAGGAGGAACGGCAGAAGTGGCTGTGATCTCCCTTGGGGGGATAGTGACGGCTAACTCGGTCAGGGTTGCCGGAGACAAAATGGATCTGGCAATTTCTGAATATATAAAACAGAAATATAATTTGGCAGTAGGAGAACAAACCGTTGAAGAGATAAAGATTAAAATAGGGACAGCTCTTCCTGAAAAAGAAGACAGAAAAATAGAGATTCGGGGCAGGGATTTAATTTTGGGGCTGCCAAAGAATGTTAAGATTTCTTCCAATGAAACCTGCGTGGCTTTGGCTGACACTCTGGGGGAGATTATTAAAGCGATAAAAACTGTTTTGAGGGACACACCGCCCGAGTTGTCTGCTGACATAATGGATAAAGGAATGGTTTTATCGGGAGGAGGAGCTTTGTTAAGGAATCTTCCCGGGTTGATTGACCAGGCAACTGGAGTTCCCTGTGCTTTGGCCGACGATCCGCTTTTGTGCGTAGTCAAAGGCACTGGAGTGGTTTTGGAAAACTTGGATGTTTATAAGAAAAGCATAATGTCAAAAAAATAAGAACCTCGCTTCGCGAGAACCTTGATTTAATAAAATAAGAACCTCGCTTCGCGAGAACCTTGATTCCTTTCGGAATTAAGAACCTCGCTTCGCGAGAACCTTGATTTCTCGCTAGCGCTCAAAAATGATATTGGGACATCAAAAACAATGGGGATTTTTAAAAAAAACAGTTGAGTCAGAAAAAATTCCGCACGCCTTTCTTTTCTCCGGACAGTCAAACTTAGGGAAAAAGACAATAGCTTTTGAATTAGCCTTTCTGCTGCTCGGTGAAAGAAATAAACAGCATCCGGACCTGATTCTGGTAGAGCCCTTGGAAAAGGAAATTCAGATTGCCCAGGTAAGGGACCTTAACTGGAAATTATATTTAAAACCGTATTCAGCCCCTTTTAAAGTGGCGATTCTGGACCAAGCTCATTCGATGAATTCTGAAGCTCAGAACTGCTTGCTAAAAACCTTGGAAGAGCCGAAAGGGAAAACCGTTTTGATACTGATTGCCGAATCTCCGGAATTGTTGCTGCCGACAATCGTTTCCAGGTGCGAGAGTATCAAATTCTACCAGGTCAAGCAGGAAGTTATACAGAAATATCTTGAAGAACAGGGCATTTCAGAAAAAGAGATAAAAGAAATATCCCAGATTTCCCAGGGCCGTCCGGGAGTGGCCGTAGATTTTTTAACCAATCCTCAGGCGGTAAAAGACAGGGCAGAGAGGATAAAAGAACTTAATAATTTATTAAAATCTGATTTAGCTTCACGTTTTAAATACGCAAAGAAGATTTCCGAAGGGACTGATTTAAAATATATTCTGAACATCTGGCTGGCCTATTTCAGAGAAGAGTTATTAAACGGGTTAAAACTGCAAAAGCCCGCAGTTTCCCTGAATAAGTTGAAAAATATTCTTTGGAAAATACAAGCTACGAATTCTTTATTAGAGAGTACAAATATTAATACGAAATTAGCTTTAGAAATTTTGATGTTAGAGATATAAAATTATGCATCCCGCAAGCGGGAGCCCTGTCAATTTTATTTCATAAAATTATGGAAGATTACAAAAAAATTATTAATAATGTTAAACCGGAGTTCGACAAGGTTATTTCTTTTTTGGAAAGAGAATTGTCAAAAGTAAGGACGAGCAGGGCAACGCCGGCCTTGGTTGAAGATGTGGTGGTGGATTGTTTCGGCCAGCGTTTTCCCTTAAAACAACTGGCGGCCATATCATGTCCGGAACCCAGATTAATCGTTATTCAGCCCTGGGACAAATCCTATGTGGAAGGGATAGTCTCTGCCTTATCAAACACCGGGACAGGGGCTAATCCCATTGTTGACAGGGATATCATTAGGATAAATTTGCCTTCTTTGACCGAGGATTACAGAAAGAGTCTGATCCGCTTACTCACTGAAAAACAGGAAGAGGCAAGGAAAACGATAAGAAAGTGGAGGGAAGAGGCTTGGGAGAAAATACAGAATGAATCAAGGGACGGGAATATCAGGGAAGACGACAAGTTCAAAGCCAAAGACGAACTCCAGGATTTAATTGATGAATACAATGAAAAAATTGACGAGATAGGGGAGAGGAAAAAAAAGGAAATATCAGAATAAATTATGGTTTTAACTTTTATCATCGCTTTTTTAAGTTTGATAGGATTGGTGGTTCTTCACGAATTCGGTCATTTTATATTGGCCAAGAAATTCGGGGTAAAGGTTGAAGAATTCGGGATTGGGTATCCTCCCAGGATCTTCGGGAAAAAGATAGGGGAAACAATATATTCCTTGAATCTTCTGCCTTTTGGGGCTTTTGTGAAGATGCCCGGGGAAATCGGAGATGCTGATAATAAGCGCAGTTTTTCCCATCAGGCAGTCTGGAAAAGAGCGGTAATCGCTTTTGGAGGGGTGCTTTCTTTTTGGATAATGGCGGCAATTCTTTTCAGTATTGTTTTCGGTCTTGGAACTCAGGTCGCGATTGATGACAACCAGGCAGGGAATCTTATAAATCCTAAGGTTCAGATAGCTGGAGTGGCTTCTGATTCTCCGGCTGAAACAGCGGGTTTAAAGTTAGGAGATATTGCCAGAAAAGTGGAAGCCGGAGGAGTTTTGCTTGAAATTTTAAAAGTAAAAGACCTTCAGGATTTTACCAGTCAATATCTGGGGCAGGAAATTTCTTTAACCGTTGAAAGAGGGGGAGAAATACTTGTTTTGAATATGACCCCCAGAGTTTCTCCGCCAGACGGTGAAGGTCCGGTAGGGGTGAGTTTGGTCAGGACGGCAATAAAATCCTATCCCTGGTATCAGGCTCCCTGGCAGGGAATAGTCTCTACGGTGAATATGACAGGAGCCATACTTGAGGGGTACGGCCAGGCGATTAAGAATGTTGTCAGCGGCGTTCCTTCAGGGGTTCAGCTGACAGGCCCCATAGGTATTTTCCAGATGCTTTCTCAGGCAGGCCAATTGGGAGCGACTTATTTCATCCAGTTTGTCGGAATGATCGCAATCTATATAGCCATATTCAATGTTTTGCCAATCCCTGCTGTTGACGGAGGGAAGATGCTGTTTTTGTTGATTGAGGCTATAAGAAGAAGGCCTATTCCTGAAAAAATAGAGCAGAATGTCACGGCCGTCTTTTTCATGGCCCTGCTCCTTTTGATGGTTTTCGTGACCGTCAAAGATATTATCAGGATATTTTAAAATTGATAAAATTAATTTATAGTGCTGTAGTAATATATCGATTAATAATCGTTATAGTGAAGCGTTTAAATATGTTGCAATCAAAACTTTTTACTAAAACATTAAAAGAAGCTCCAAAAGATGAGGTCAGCGTCAACGCCAGATTTTTGATAAGGGGAGGATTTATTGAGAAGCTGATGTCAGGAGTCTACTCTTATTTGCCTTTGGGGAACAGGGTATTAGCTAAAATTGAAAATATCATCAGAGAGGAAATGAATAATATCGGCGGCCAGGAGGTTTTGCTTCCCGTTTTGCATCCCAAAGATTTATGGTTAAAGACCGGTCGCTGGCAGTATGAAGAGATGTTCAAATTAAAAAGCAGAGGAGGCAAGGATTTCAGCCTGGGCTGGACTCATGAAGAAATTATTACTCCTTTGGTGCAGAAGTTCGTTAAATCGTACAAAGATTTGCCGGTTTTCGTTTATCAGATTCAGAACAAATTCAGGGACGAGCTTCGGGCGAAGTCCGGTTTGTTGAGAGGGGTGGAATTTATGATGAAAGATCTTTATTCCTTTCACAGAGACATAAGGGATCTGGACAATTACTACGGTAAGGTTGTAAAAGCCTATTTCCGGATATTAAAAAGATGCGGCTTGGATAAGAAAACTTTTTTAACTTTTGCTTCAGGCGGAGTTTTTTCCAAATATTCTCACGAATTTCAAACATTGGCCGAAAATGGTGAAGACGAAATATATCTTTGTAAAAAATGCAAATTGGCCGTTAATAAAGAGATAATTTCTGACGAGAATCATCAGTGTCCTAAATGCAAAAGCAAGGATTTGGAAGTGAAAAAATCCATAGAAGTGGGAAATATTTTTAAACTCGGAGAAAGGTTCAGTAAAGCTTTTGATTTTCATTTTAAGGATAAGGATGACAAAGAAAGGCTGGTCCAGATGGGATGCTACGGGATAGGGCCGAGCAGAATAATGGGGACTATCGCAGAGGTTTCTTATGACGGAAAAGGAATTATCTGGCCGAAAGAAGTGGCTCCTTTCCAAGTCCATTTGATTCAGATTGAGAAGAATCAAAAGGTGTCAAAAGAGGCTAAAAAACTGTATAAGGATCTGGAGAAAAAGGGAGTAGAGGTTTTGTACGATGACAGAATTGATAAAACCGCAGGCGAGAAGTTTGCCGATTCAGATTTGATAGGGATTCCTTTAAGGCTGGTGGTGAGCGAGAGGACATTAGCTAAAAAATCAGTTGAAATTAAGAAGCGGGGAGAGAAAGAGGCGAAATTAATAAAAATAAGTTCGTTGATGAAAGAGATATGCTAAACAAATTAAAAAGATTTTTGAATTTTTTTGCCGAAGACATTGCCATTGATTTGGGAACGGCAAACTCTGAGGTTTATGTCAGGGGAAGGGGAATAGTCATTGAAGAGCCTTCGGTGGTGGCGATTAATCAGAAAACAGGTCAGATTTTAGCTATAGGGGCAGAAGCCAAAAAAATGGTAGGCCGCACTCCGGCTCATATTGTTGCGACAAGACCTTTAAGAGCAGGAGTCATTTCTGATTTCGAAGTGACAGAGCAGATGCTGAGGTATTTTATTGAAAAAGCCCATAAGAAAAGATTTCTCTTGAGTCCCAGGCCGAGAGTGATTATCGGTATACCTTCTGGAGTTACTGAAGTTGAGAAAAAGGCGGTAGTTGATGCCGGGAAGAATGCCGGAGCAAGAGAAGTTTTTTTGGTTGAGGAACCCATGGCAGCGGCTATCGGAGCCAGGCTTCCGGTCCAGGAGGCAGGAGGAAACTTCGTTGTTGAAATAGGAGGAGGAACGACAGAGGTCGCCATAATCTCTTTGGGCGGAATAGTTTTGGCAAAAAGCTTGAGGGTGGCAGGAGATAAATTAAACGAAGACATAATCCATTTTGCCCAGGACGAATACAGGCTGTTGATCGGAGAGAGGACGGCCGAAGCCATAAAAATAGGGATAGGTTCTGCTTATCCTTCCAAAGAAAAGAGAGAGCTGCCTATGAGAGGGAGAAATTTGGTTACCGGTCTTCCAGAAGAGATTATGATTTCAGATGACGACATAAGGAAGGCGATGGAAAAATCGGTGAAACAAATCGTCAGCGAAATTAAAATAGCCATTGAAGAATGTCCGCCCGAGTTGCTGGCTGACATAATGACAAACGGAATATATATTTCAGGAGGAGGGTCCCTTTTGAGAGGGTTGGATGCCTTAATCCAAAAAGAAACTAAAATTCCCACTAAGATAATTGAGGATCCTATGACAGCCGTAGTCAGGGGAGCCGGTATGATTCTGGAAAATTTAGATGAATTAGAAGAAGTGTTGGTGGAAACGGCCGAATTAGAACCTCCCAGGTAAGAACCTGCGCGGCAGAACCTTGATTCTCGCTACGCTCGAAATAAAGTATGATTTCAAAAGAAGAGGTACGACATATAGCAAAATTAGCCAGGCTGGGGCTGATTGATAAAGAGGTGGAGAAGTTTCAAAAAGAGCTTTCTCCGGTTTTAGACTATATTGAGAAATTGAAAGAAGCTGATATTTCTGGAGCGGAACCTACGAGTCATTCGGTCAAAGTTGAAAATATAACGAGAGGGGATAAAGAAAGCGATTTAAGATTTGACGGCGATAAGTTGTTGAATCTGTCTCCTGCCAAAAAGGAAAGGCATTTAAAGGTGAAATCAGTACTCTAATGGAACTAAAAGATCTTACAATCAGTCAGACCCAGGAAGGTTTGAAAAAGAAAGAATTTTCGGCTGTTGAGTTAACTGAATATTATCTGGATGAAATAGAAAAGAAAGATAGAGATATATGCGCATTCTTAACTGTCGTTAAAGATTTAGCCTTGTCTCAGGCCGAAGAAACAGATGAAAAGATAGCTGAAGATCAGGACCTGGATATTTTATCTGGGATTCCTTGCGCCATTAAGGATAATATTCTGGTTGACGGAATAAAATGCACGGCAGGATCAAAGATTTTGGAAAAGTATGTAGCTCCTTATAACGCCACCGTAGTTAAAAAACTTAAAGAAAATGGGGCGGTAATTCTGGGAAAAACAAATCTTGATGAGTTTGCCATGGGCAGTTCAACTGAGAATTCAGCCTTTTTTATCACTAAGAATCCGAATGATTTAAACAGGGTGCCGGGAGGATCTTCGGGAGGATCGGCAGCAGCAGTGGCCGGAGAAATGTGCAGTTTCGCTTTGGGCTCAGATACCGGAGGCTCAATAAGGCAGCCCGCTTCCTTTTGCGGAGTAGTCGGGTTAAAACCGACTTATGGAGCGGTTTCCAGATACGGTTTGATGGCTTTTGCTTCTTCTTTGGACCAGATAGGACCTCTAACAAAAACAATAGAGGATTGCAAGAAGGTTTTTTCCGTTATCAGAGGGAAAGATAAAATGGATTCAACCTCTATTGAGTTGAAAGAAGGTAATTCAGATTTTGAGATTAAAAACCTGAAGATAGGAGTGCCGAAAGAGTATTCTGTAAAAGGCATGGACCCGGAGGTTGAAAAAGTTGTCAGGGAGGCTATTAAGAAATATGAGGGAATGGGGGCTAAAATTGAAGAAATAACCTTGCCCCATACGGAATACGCTTTGGCATGCTATTATATAATTGCACCCTCTGAAGCTAGCGCAAATTTGGCAAGATACGACGGTATCAAATACGGATATTCTGACCTTCAAGGCAAGGATTTGCTGGATGTTTATCTTCAAAGCCGGGAAAACGGGTTTGGAGCTGAAGTAAGAAGGAGAATTATGCTGGGAACATATACTTTGTCCTCCGGGTACTACGACGCATACTATTTAAGGGCCCAGAAAGTAAGGACTTTGATAAAGAGAGATTTTGAAAAAGCTTTTCAAAAGGTGGATGTAATTTTTACTCCGGTGTCTCCGACTCCGGCCTTCAAAATAGGGGAGAAGATTGAAGATCCTTTAGCTATGTATCTTTCAGATATCTTTACGGTTTCTGTTAATCTGGCGGGATTACCGGCCGTATCTTTGCCAGTAGGTGATGCTTCTGGTTTGCCGGTCGGTCTGCAGATTATTGGAAAACCTTTTGAAGAAGATAAAATTTTATCAATAGGGGAAATTTTTAAAAAATAAAATAATATTATGGATTCAATAATCAATCCGCATTTTACCGGCTGGCTGATTGTCCTGAAGGTAAGTTTCTTTCTGTTGTTTTTTGTTTTTCTCGGTTTTATAATCTTCGCTTTGGTCAGGACTACTTGGTTCAGGAGAGTTTTCCTGTGGGATATGCAGGAATTCATGACTTACAGAGCTTACGGCACGAAGAGAATGGAAAAGCAGTGGGCCAGGGTTAAAGCCAGACTACAGACAGGGATAGAATCGGAGTATAAATTGGCCATAATAGAGGCAGATTCCATGCTGGACGATATTTTAAAGAGAATGGGCTATGGTGGTTCAAGTTTGGGAGAAAGGCTGGAAAAACTCACTTCAGCCACTCTTCATAATATCAACGAGCTTGGAGAAGCCCACAAAGTCCGTAATAATATAGTTCACGATCCGGATTACAGGTTGAGCTTAGATGAAGTAAAGGATGTAGTCGGGACTTTTGAAAAAGCCCTGGTTAATTTACAAGCTCTGTAATCTTTGTTATAATATTTTGACTCATCGCGGGGTAGAGTAGTAGTAGCTCGGAGGTCTCATAAGCCTCAGGCCCCGGTGCAAATCCGGGCCCCGCAACAAGATAGGCCGGGGTAGTTCAGCGGTAGAACGTCGCACTCATAAGGCGAAAGTCGTGGGTTCAACTCCCACCTCCGGCACAATGGACCCATAGTGTAGCCCGGTTTAACACGTCTCCCTGTCACGGAGAAGATCGGGGGTTCAAATCCCCCTGGGTCCGCCATTTTTTGACAAATTTTCTATAATCTGTTATAAATAACTAAAGGAGGGCAGATCCTCTTTTTAATTTGGAGAGGATCAGGCACCTTTCAAATTTGATAAAGGAGTTGATAATGGACAAGACAAATCTTCATCAGGTTAATCCTAATAATTACAAACATCTGTGCATTCGTCCGGAAGAGATATTGAGGTGGCTGATTAATGAAAACGCCTATTGGATATATGAGGGGCCTCCTATCCCCAATAAGGCTCATGCCGAGCTGACAACAGGGTTGTGCAGTGACGGTTTTTTCGACGTTTTAAAAATACTGCGCTATCCGAATATCACAGAAATTCTCGGCAATCAGCTTGCCTGCAAGATTAGAACCGAAACAGGCATATGGATGGGGAATGTGGATTGGGTAGTCAGTAGTCCTTACGCGGCGATTACATTAGGTCATGAAGTAGCCAAAGTATTTAAAGCTACCTTTTTGATGGCCGAAAAAGACCTGGCCGATTTGAAGAGGAAGAAAATGATTTGGTCTAGGATGACCATACCAGCTGGCGCCAGAGTTCTTCGCATAGAAGAGCTCGTCACTACCTCTGGTACATTCAAAGAGGTAACCAGAGCTGTGCAGGAGGGAAATAGGATAAAGCCCGTTATCTTTATTCCCATAGTCGGAACAATAATTCATAGGCCGGAGAAAATACCGACAGAATATGGAGATATAAAGGTTATTTCCCTGGTTGAAAAGGAAATCAAAAACTATAAGCCAGAGGAATGTCCTTATTGCAAAGTGGGTTCTCCTCGGTACAGTCCGAAGACCAATTGGGCCGAATTGACTGGAAAGAAATAGCAGTAAGCATTTATTTGTTGAGGTCTATTCTCGGCAAGCTGGATACGCAACGGTTCGGGGATTTATTTCCTCGAACCATATTTTTTTGACAAATTCTCTGTATGGGTTATTTTAGAGAAGGGAGGGATAGTACTTTCCTAATTTTTTTGGACAGGAGAAAATTAAGTGATTGAATTGAGCAATGGACATAAACTTGAATTTATAGCCGCTTCAGGATCTTTGGCTTTTGACGGTCGAGGCTGGCTATGGGATTGGCCACTGAGGTGGCTGGGATTAATTAACCCTAAGCTGTTTACTATCACAATAAAAACTTTAACCTTGCCTCCGGAAAGGGGTAATCTTAGATGGTATGCCCCTTGGCAGGTGCTAAAGTTTATTTCCGAGAAAGGAAAAACGATTAATCTGTTCCTGGCGTTGTTGAACCCAAGGCTTATTAGGGGTGTTGTAAATGCCGTAAAACTGAATAATCCCGGTTTTTATTACTGGCTGGACCATATTTATCCTATAATCGTAAAACTGGTGTATAAGGTGACAGTCTCTATCGCCGGTACAAAAGAAGAATGCGTAGAAATGGCAACGATATTATGTAGGTTAAAAAATGTCGTAGCTATTGAATACGATGCTTCTTGTCCCAGCGTTGACCCTATGGATACTGAAAGTATCGTAGAAGTTTTACTCGCGATTAAAGGTGTTTCCAGTAAGCCTTTGTTTGTAAAACTTGGGTATGACCAGCCGTATCTTGAGATTGCCAAGAGATTAGAGGGTATAGTTGAAGCTATCTCTATTAATACCGTGCGTTGGGAAACTATTTTTCCTGATGTTCCTTCTTCTTTAGCAAAATATGGGGGCGGTGGAGTATCAGGCCCGGTATCCCAGAAATATAACTGGGAGATGATGCATACTCTGGCGAGTAAGACAGAAATACCCACAATCGGGCCTGGCATCTGGGAAGAAGAGGATATCCTGCACGTAAAACGGTTAGGCGCTTCGGCTTACCAGTTTGGTACGATTTTCCTGCCATATCCTTGGAGGCCGACAGCATACGTTAGAAATTGGTTGCGAGAAGATAAAAAATGCAGAATAATAAAGTGCCCCTAAAAAGGCACTTTTTTAATTATTTTATATTTGACAAAATAGTAATTTTATTATATAGTATACATTAGGAATTTTTAAGAAAGGAGGTTGTACCTTAAATGAGCGTTTATAATATGGAAAGAACTGAGATATATGATGAGATGTGGAAAAATAGTAATGTCCAAGATCCTTCAATTTGGCCGATGTGGAGGATTACGAAAGACTTCAGGGATGGAAAGAATTTGGAAATAGGACCTGGAAATCGTCCCGGAATATCTATCGTGGGAGGATATTTTTTGGACATAAGTCCTAACGCGGTAAAGAATCTAAAACATGCTGGGGGAATATCTGTAATTGGAGATATAACGTATATTCCTTTTAAAGACAATTTATTTGATTCCGTAACTGTTATTGAAGTTTTGGAACATATTGATAATGACGAGAAGGCGTTCTCTGAAATCGCCAGGGTCGTAAAGCAGTTTGGTTTTTTGTTTTTTTCGGTGCCCCTTGGAATGAGATTTTTTAATGAAGTAGACGCAATTGCCGGCCACAAAAGAAGGTACGAAATTGGAGAAATAGTAAGATTGCTTTCAGAAAACAATTTCAGGATTTTAAAATTTCGGGGACCCAACGTTTTTATTAAATTACTGTATAAGCTGGACGATCTCTTTTTGACTAGGGTTGCGTTTCGTAATAGCAATGCGAGAAGAGCACTGGAGCATTCCAATTTTTCAAAATGCATTATTGATTTATCGGTGAAGTGCGTAGCTTCTCTGCAAAAAATTGGAGCAGCACATTGGAAAACAAATCCAGACGATCTCGCCAAATATAAAGAAAGGTGGGTTGTGATGCTTTGCCAACGAACCTGAAAGCGGGGCAAAAGAAATTGACCCCGTTTTTTTATTGAGTTTTCCACATATTTTAAGTTGAATTTAAGCCAAAAATAAGGTAAAATAAGAACCATGAGGAGCTAAAGCTCCTCAGAACCTTGATTTCTAATTTCGTTAGAAATTAAAATATAGACATGGCAAAAGTTGACCTAAAACTGCTTAAAAATAAGAACCTTGCCTACGGCAAGAACCTTGCTTTCGGTAA
>CAZPAG010000002.1:0-53017 GCA_964584545.1 uncultured Candidatus Saccharibacteria bacterium | reverse complement strand
AACCTTGCCTACGGCAAGAACCTTGCTTTCGGTAAAAACCTTGATTCTGTGAGAATACAGGCTAAAATAGAGTTGGATAAAGCTAAAGATTTAAAAGAATTGAACGATGTTTTCAATAAATATTTGGGCAAAGAAGGTAAGATTGGCCAGGTTTTAGGCTCCTTGGAAAAGCTTCCAAAAGATAAAAGGGCAAAGGTAGGCAAAGCCGCTAACAAAGTTAAAGAATTTTTAAAGGCAGGTTTTGAAAAAAAATCAGAGGAGATTAAGTTTAAAATTAGGAAGAGCCAGGAGGCAAAAGATTGGATCGATATTACAGCTCCCGGGAAGAGACCAAGGTTGGGCCATTTGCATCCTTTGACTCAAACAAAAAGAAAGGTTGAGGAAATTTTTCGATCAATGGGATTCTCTGTTGTTGAAGGGCCGGAAATTGAAACAGAGTGGTATAATTTCGACGCTTTAAATATCCCGAAAAATCATCCGGCCAGGGACCTGTGGGACACTTTTTGGTTGAAGCCGGAAAATCTCAGGTTATTACTGAGGACTCATACTTCGCCGGTCCAGGTGCGCTACATGGAAAAAAATAATCCTCCTCTGAGGATAATAGCGCCAGGGAATGTCTTTCGTCATGAAGCTACCGACGCCTCCCATGAATTTCAGCTTTATCAGGTTGAAGGACTGATGGTTGATAAGGGAATTTCAGTTCCTAATTTCAAGGCGGTAGTAGGGGAATTTTTCAGGAGATTTTTTCAGAAAGAAGTTAAATTCAGATTAAGGCCGGATTTTTTTCCTTTCACCGAGCCGTCTTTTGATATAAGCATTACCTGCGTTGTTTGCGGAGGAAAAGGATGTTCTGTTTGCAAAGGAACGGGCTGGGTTGAAGTGGCCGGAGCCGGCATGGTCAACCAGAATGTTTTTAAGAATTCAGGCTATATTCGAGGCAAATGGCAGGGATGGGCTTTCGGGTTTGGATTGGAAAGATTAACCATGATGAAATACAGGATTAACGATATAAGATTATTCCGCTCAGGAGATTTAAGATTTTTAAATCAGTTTTGATATGATTTTTTCCTATAACTGGCTACAATCTTTTTTCAAGAAAAAGTTGTTGAAACCGGAAAAGCTGGCAGAGGTTTTGACTATGCATTTTGCCGAAGTGGAGGATCTAAAAAGGGAGGGGAAAGATTTTTCTTTGGATATTGACGTAAGGCCGAACAGATCAGCAGACTGTTTTTCTCATGTCGGGGTAGCCAGGGAAATAGCGGCAATAACAAATTCCAAGCTTTTAGAGCCGGTTTTTAAAATAGAGGAGGATAAAGAGCTGAAAGCTAAAGATTTCGTTAAGGTTGAGGTAAAAAATCCTAGTGATTGTCGGAGATACACGGCCAGGGTCGTTACAGGAGTTAAAGTCGGCCCTTCACCCCAGCATATCAGGAAGGCGTTAAAGGTTTGCGGTCTAAGGCCTATTAATAATATTGTTGATATCGCAAATTATGTGATGCTGGAAACAGGTCAGCCCCTGCATACATTTGACGGGGATAAATTGGAGGGTAAAAAAATAGTTGTCAGGTTCGCTAAAAAGGGAGAAAGGATCGTCACTTTGGACAGCGAAAAGTATGATTTAGACAAAGAGGTATTGGTGATTGCCGATGCGGAAAAACCGGTAGCCATAGCCGGCATCAAAGGGGGAAAGCTTCCCGAAATTGATGAAAAAACTGATACCGTGGTTTTGGAATCGGCTAATTTCAATCCAAAGACCGTACGAGCCAGCTCCAAAAGTATAGATTTGAAGACGGACGCTTCTTTGAGGTTTGAGCACGGAGTTGATCCTAACCTGACGGAAATAGCCATTAACAGAGCTGCTTTTCTGATACAGAAAATTGCTAAAGGCAAGGTTTTAAAGGGTAAGATTGATATTTATCCCAGAAAGGCCTTACCTATTAAAATAAAATTGGATTTAGATTATGTTAAGAATTTGCTCGGAGTTTTGATCCCTGAGAAGGAGGTTAAAAATATTTTAGAAAGATTGGGATTTAAAGTTTCCGGATCAAAAATCCTGAATGTAGAAGTACCGACAAGGAGATTGGATGTTTTGACACAGGAAGATTTGATAGAAGATATCGGCAGAGTTTTCGGCTATCAAAAGATTCCGACAGTTTTTCCGTTAGCCTCATTGATTCCTCCGAAGAGAAATCTTAATATTTTCTGGGAAGACAAGACAAAAGATATTTTGAAAGAAATGGGTTTTAACGAAGTATATAACTATTCTTTTATTTCCGAGAAAGATGCGGAGAATTTAAACTACGGCAAAGGAGAATTGGTTGAGTTGGAGAACCCATTGAGCTCTGACTGCCAATATTTCAGGCCGAGCCTGATTCCTAATTTATTAAAGAATATAGCTAATAACCAAAAGAATTTCCAGGAAATCAATATCTTTGAGCTCGGAAAGGTTTTCAGACAATCCGCAACTAAGAAGCATCAAAAGCCGTCTGAAAAAATAATGCTTGCAGGAGTATTAACCGGAGACTCATTTTATCAGACAAAAGGAGTTATAGATTCTCTTTTGAACAAGTTGTGTATCAGCGACATTTGGTATAACGAGTATAATCCTACGCCAGAAGAGTCAAAGTCCTGCCTTTGGCACCTGAAGAAATGCGCTGAGATTAAAGTCGGTAGGGAAGAGATAGGATTTTTAGGAGAGATTTCTTCTCGGGTTGCCAATAGCTTCAAGGTTGAAAAGAAAATAGCCGTTTTTGATCTGGATTTCGGAAAATTATCCGGCTTAGCTTCGGAAGAAAGCGAGTACAGGCCGGTTTCCCGTTTCCCAGCGGCTGTCAGGGATATCGCAGTTTTGATACCGCGCTTCACTAAGGTGGAAGAGGTTTTAAGAAAGATTGATAGGGCCGGAGGCAATCTGGTAAAAGATGTCGATCTTTTCGATATTTATGAAGGAGAAGCCATTGAGGAAGGAAAGAAAAATTTGGCTTTTCATATTATATTTCAGTCCGAAGACAAAACTCTATCTTCTCAAGAGATAGATTCATTGCAGAATAAAATAATTAAAGCTCTGGAGGAAAATCCGGAGTGGCAAGTAAGAAAACAGTAATTCCCGCTTTCAGCGGAGACCCTGTAAATTTTTATTGATAAATAAAAATACGCTTACAAAAATTTTACAAATTATGTCAAAGAAATCAAAACAGCAAAAAACAGAAGGGGAGTATACGGCAAAAGATATTTATGTATTGGAAGGATTAGACCCGGTCAGGAAAAGACCGGCTATGTATATCGGCTCAACCGGTCCCGAGGGAGTTCACCATTTGATTTGGGAGGTGGTGGACAACTCTTTGGATGAGGCGATGGGAGGTTACGCAAAAAATATTGAGGTTGTTTTGTTGCCTAACAACAGGGTAAAGGTTACAGATGACGGTAGAGGAATCCCGGTGGATATTCATAAACAAACCAAAAAGTCAGCCTTGGAAACGGTATTAACTACCCTGCATGCCGGAGGAAAGTTCGGAGGGGAAGCCTATAAGGTTTCGGGAGGTCTTCACGGGGTAGGAGTTTCTGTGGTTTGCGCTTTGTCCATCTGGATGAAAGCTGAAGTGTGCCGGGACGGATTTTTATATACCCAGGAATATTCAAAAGGGAAGCCTAAAACCAAAGTAAAGAAAGACGGAAAGTGTAAGAAAACGGGAACCACCATTATTTTTGAGCCAGATACGGAAATTTTCAAGGAAATCAGATTTGATTTAAAAAAGGTTTTGAATCATCTTCGCCAGCAGGCCTATCTTACAAAAGGAACAAGAATAACTATTATTGATCAGACCGAGAAAGCGACTAAATCCTACTCCTTTTATTTCGAAGGAGGGATCAACTCCTACGTTAAATATCTGACTCGCGGGTCAGCCCCCAGACATCCCAATGTTTTTTATGGAACTGCGGAAAAGGACGGGATTTTGGTTGAAGGAGCTTTTCAATACACCGAGGAGTACGAGTGTTATGAAGAGAGTTTCGCCAATAATATATATACCGGGGAAGGAGGAACCCATTTGACAGGGTTCAGGACGGCTTTAACAAGAACATTTAACGATTTTGCAAAGAAGAACGGATATATAAGGGGAAACGATGAAAACTTGAGCGGAGAGGATATCAGGGAAGGCTTAACCTCGGTAGTGTCTGTGAAAATACGGGAACCTCAGTTTGAGGGGCAGACAAAGGCAAAGCTGGGTAACCAGGAAGCTAAGCCTGCGGTGGAAGCGGTTGTCTCAGAGGCTTTGGCAGACTTTTTGGAAAGGAACCCTCAGGACGCGAAAGCCATTATTGAAAAATGTATTATTTCTCAGAAAGCGAGAGTGGCTGCCAAATCAGCCAGAGAAACCGTTTTAAGAAAGGGGATATTGGATGGATTAGCTTTGCCGGGCAAACTGGCAGACTGCTCTTCGAATAAACCGGAAGAATCAGAATTATATATTGTGGAGGGAGAATCGGCCGGAGGCTGTTTTACCGGAGATACGGAAGTCGCTTTAATAGACGGGAGGAATTTGACTTTCAGAGAGTTGATAGAGGAGGATAAAATAGGTAAGAAAAATTATTGCTATACCATCAAAGAGGATGGTTTTATTGGAATAGGACATATTAGGAGTCCACGACTGACCAAGAGAAAAACAGAAGTAATTAAAATTATTCTTGACAATAGAAAGGAAATACTCTGCACTCCGGACCACAAGTTTATGTTACGAAGCGGAGATTATAAGGCGGCTGAGGAATTAACAGTTAAAGATTCTTTGAATCCGTTATATCGTAAATTTTCAGAAATAGGCGGAGGAATCACAATTAAAGGATATGAAATGGTGTTTGACCCTAAAAAATATCAATATATATTTAGTCATCTTTTAGCGGACGGATATAATATTGAGAAAAGAAAATATGCGAAAAAAGAGGGGCAGGCGATTCACCATTCTGATCTAAATAAGCTTAATAACCATCCTGACAATATAATAAGGATGGATTCCAAAGAGCATAGAAAATTGCATAGCAGGTTGATAAGCCAACTTATGTCTAGGCCGGAGATAAAGGAGAAGTTAAGAAAAATAAGACAATCCAAGGAATTTAGAGAAAAAATTAGAAATTCCATGCTGAAACCAGAAATGCGGAAAATGCTAAGCGAAAGAGCGAAGAAGCAATGGGAGAATAAAGAATATAAGGAATATATGACTCAGAAATTCTTTGAGTTTTATCGGAAGAATAAGGATTATCGCGAGAAAAATATTAAAATTTTATACGAAAATCAGAAGAAATATTGGTCTGATGGGGCAAACAGGAATAAACAAGCAGAAAGGGCCCGAAATTACTTTAGAGAACATCCGGAAGCAAAAGAGAAATTGGCTTTGAAGGCAAAACTCGAATGGAAGAACCAAGAATTGCTAGCGTGGAGAAGCCAAAAAACCAGAGAGCAGTGGACTCGGGCATTTAGGGAAGAAAGAAAAGCAACATACAATCAAACGTATAAGGAAAAGGCTTTAAAATTAATGAAGAAGATTTTCGACAGCTACGGTAGAGTGGATGAGGGGGAATATAATCAAGAGAGAATGACCTCAAAAGATAAAAGTGTTTTGAGATATAGTACCATTAGTCAGCGTTTTTTCAATGGCAGTAAAGAAGAATTAGAACAGGCCGTCTCAAATTATAACCATAAAATAAAGAAGATAGTAAGATTAAAAAAGAGAGCTGATGTTTACGATATTGAGGTTGAAGGGACGCATAATTTTGCCTTAGCGGCAGGCGTGTTTGTGCATAATAGCGCGAAAGGAGCGCGCGACAGGAGATTCCAGGCTATACTGCCTTTGAGGGGAAAGATATTGAATGTTGAGCGGGCACGCTTGGATAAAATGCTTGCTTCAAAAGAAATTAAATCTTTGATTATTGCTTTGGGAACGGCTGTGGCCAGCGATTTCAATTTGGACAAGCTAAGGTATCATCGCATAGTCATAATGTCTGATGCAGACAGCGACGGGAACCACATCAGGACATTGCTATTAACTCTGTTTTATCGCTATTTCCAGCCCATTATTGAAGCGGGTTGTTTATATATTGCCCAGCCTCCTTTATACAGAATACAGTCGGGGAAAGAGATCAAATACGCTTACACCGAAGATCAGAAAGATTCGGTTTTAAAGTCCATGAAAAGGTCTTTCGGGACCTCCATACAGAGGTATAAAGGTTTGGGAGAGATGAATCCGGAACAACTATGGGATACGACAATGAATCCCCAGAATAGGATTTTGTTGCAGGTTAATATTGATAACGCCAAGGAAGCTGACAGGATATTTGATGTTCTGATGGGAGACGAGGTTTTTCCCAGAAAGAAGTTTATCCAGACTTACGCCAAGAAGGCCAAAAATTTAGATATTTGAAAACCTTGACCCCTACACCACTTTCACCAAAAGCGTATTTATTTTGTAAAAAATCTTTTTCAAATAATTTTTTCTTTCTATGATTGACTTTGCAAGTAAAAGTGGTGCGGGGTTGACATCTGATTCCTCTCTGGTATTATGAGGGCGATGGCCGCCGAGGCCGTTTTAAAATCCGTGTAACGGATTTCTATCACAGCATTTAATCAGAATAGAATTATATGAATATTTTTGACAAAATTGCGAGCTTTCTTGGAGAAGTTCGCTTGGAAATTAAAAAAGTTAACTGGCCGACAAGGCAGGAGACCTTGAGATATACCTTGATTGTCATTGGCATATCTGTGGCCGTGGCCATATTCTTGGGCGGGATAGATTTCGGTTTCACCACCTTTATAAATAAATTCCTTATTAAGTAAAATGCCAAAACAACAACTGTCCCAGGAAAAACATTGGTATGTTATCCATACTTATTCGGGGTATGAGGATGCCGTTGCCAAGAACTTGAAGCAGCGTATCGAGTCTTTGGGAATGGATGACAAGATATTCAATGTCATTGTGCCGAAGGAAAAAAAGATTAAGATAAGAGACGGGAAGAGAAAAACCACCGAAGAAAAAATCTATCCGGGCTATGTTTTGGTGGAAATGATAGTTACGGACGACTCCTGGTATGTTGTCAGGAACACTCCTAACGTTACCGGGTTTGTCGGGGCCGGAACCACTCCTGTCCCTGTTTCAGAAGGAGAGATCAACAGCTTGATGAAGAGAATGGGGGTTGAGGCTCCGCAGTACAAAATTGAAGTTCAGATCGGGGATTTGGTCAAGATCACCGACGGCCCGTTCAAGGATTTTGACGGCAAAGTCTCTGAAATTGACGAGGAAAAAGGCAGAATAAAGGTTTTAGTCAATATGTTTGGCAGGGACACTCCGGTAGAGCTTGATTCATTGCAAATAAAAAAGATTTAATAATATGATTCCCGATAGCGGGACCCTGGAAATTTTTAATAAAAATTTATGGCAAAAAAAATAAAAGCAGTCGTAAAATTACAAATATCCGCTGGGGCAGCAACCCCGGCTCCGCCAGTGGGACCGGCATTGGCTCCTCACGGTTTAAATATGTCCGAGTTTTGTCAAAAGTTTAATGCAGTCACTAAAGACATGGTAGGGTTTACCATCCCGGTTGTGGTTACGGTTTATGAAGACAGGACGTATACCTTCACAACAAAGCAGCCGCCAGCTTCAGAGCTTATCAAGAAGACTATCGGCATTGAGAAGGGGTCAGGCGAGCCTAATAAGACAAAAGTGGGTAAAATTACCAAGGCTCAGATTAAAGAAATAGCCTTAAAGAAAATGTCTGATTTGAACGCTGACAATATCGAGGCGGCAATGAAAATTATCGAGGGTACCGCCAGAAATATGGGCGTTACCGTTGAATAATTAAATTTCTATGGTCAAAAAGATTCTAATTTTACATATCCCTGTCATTCACAAGGGATATTTAGATTTCTTCAATAAAATCAGAGGAGGAGTTTCTTCCATTTATCTTATAGATGAAAAACTGCAGGAAGAGCTGTCTGATGTAAAGAGAGATATTGCCTCGATAGATTCTAAGGTTATCAAAGAATTGCTGAATAAAATGGGGTTTCAGAACGTGTCGATTCTTTTTAAAAAAAATATCAGAAAGATAAAAAATGAAAAGATTATTCTTGTTCAGGATGAAATTTCCCGTAATTTATATAATAAATATCTCAAAGGGAAAAAAGTAGAGTGGGAATCTGCCTTCTTGAGGTGGGATAGGAGCCGCGTTTTAGCTGAGTTCCCGGCAAAGAACGTCATTGTTTCTAAAAAACCTTTTGACTTGAAAATGATGAAAGAGGCTTATAAAGAATCTGAAAAGAGCGGAGACTGGTGGAGACAGATAGGGGCGGTTTTGGTAAAAGGCGGGAAAATAGTCATTCGTTCCTATAACATGGGCGTGCCAAACGATAATACCCCTTACCAATTGGGCTCTATAAGGGATCTTTTTAAAGCCGGGGAAAAGCAGGAACTGTCTCCGACCATACACGCAGAGCAGGCTCTTATATCAGAAGCTGCCAAAAAAGGCATAAAGCTTTTGGGTGCTTCTCTCTATTTAACTCATTATCCCTGCCCTTTATGCGCAAAACTCGTTGCTTATTCAGGGATTAAGAAACTCTATTTTTCAGAAGGAGCTTCAAATTTGGATGGTGAAAAGATAATGAAATTGTCTGGCGTAAAAATATTTCGTATTGCCAAGAATAAATAAAATTTGTTAATATAACACCATATGAAACAATATCTGGATTTATTAAAACACGTTTTAGAAAATGGGGAGAGAAAAGGCGATCCCCAAGGAATAGGGAATATTGCCGTTTGCGGCTACCAGATGAGGTTTAAGATGGATGATGGTTTCCCATTGCTTACAACCAAGAAAATGCCTTTGAAATCGATTATTTACGAGCTTTTATGGTTTTTAAGGGGAGATACCAACGTAAAATACCTCCAGGACCACGGAGTCACTATTTGGGATGAATGGGCTACTCCTGAGGCTACCGCCAGATATGACCTGCCTCCAGGGGAATTAGGGCCTATTTACGGGGAGAAATGGCGTAGGTGGAAGAAAAGAGACGGAGGAGTTATCGATCAGATATCAGACGTAATAGAAGACGTTAAAAGAAACCCAGATTCGCGCCGCTTGGTTGTTTCTTCCTGGGATCCTGAAGACGTGGACAAGGTTTTTGTCGCTCCCTGTCATTGTTTTTTCAAGTTTTTCCACGCCCAAGGAAAATTGTCTCTTCACCTTTTCCAGAGGAGCTGCGATATATTTTTAGGGGTGCCTTTCAATATCGCTTCCTATTCTTTGCTGTTGATGATGGCAGCCCAGGTTACAGGTTTAAAATCTCATGAATTCGTTCATACCTTGTCCGATGCTCATATTTATTTAAATCATATAGAGCAGGCAAAGACTCAGTTAGAGCGCGTTCCCAAATCCTTGCCGAAAATGAATCTTAACCCGAAAATAAAAAATATCTTCGATTTTGATTACGAAGACTTTAAACTTGAAGGGTATGACCCTTATCCGTCCATTAAGGCGGATATAGGGATATAATTTACCCTATAGGGAAACTGACGGGCCTGGCCCGTTTTGTTTTTTTGTCTATTTTCGGAGAGATTATGTGAAAGTGGAGGTGGGATACGGAGGCTCCGGTAAAGTTTGTATCGCCAAATCTAATGGCCAACCCTCCTCCTTTTATTTTGAAATTTTTAATGGCCCAATTGGTCAAAAAGGAAATATCTTTGAAGTCCTTGCCGGTCAGCTCGTCAAAGTTTTCTTTATGCTTGTATCCGAGGATAATGAGGTGATTTTTAGCGTTTTTGTATGGCCAGCTGTTGTTGGTTAAAAACCAGCCACCCATCTTCTTATAGATGGGTTTTTTATGATATTTGAAATTCTCTTTACAGAAAGGGCATTTTTTTGTTCTGGCTATTTCTTCGATGACTTTTTTATACTCTCCCTTTCTGGCGTTTTTTGCATTAACGAACCTGCTTGTCATAGATTATGCTTGTCCTTTTTTAGTTACATTTTTAAGCAAAGCCTCGAGGTGTTTTTTAATCATCCTTTCTATAATATCTGTTGTAGATGTTTTTTCTGCTTGTCTTGGGAAAACTAAAACATCGTTAGAATGCAATTTTATTTGTTTAATTTGTTCGTCAGGATAACTGTCGACGGTTGTGACAAAAACATCGGGTTTGATAATTTCTATCAGTTTGTACTGCCATTTTCCATCGTCGTCTATGTCGTCCACTAAAGTGATATAATCTACGCATTCCTGGTATTTTAACATTTCCATTCTTTCTTCCTGCGGGATTACCGGCCTCAATTCGTTCTTTTTATATAGCTTTACGCCACGGTCGCTGTCTACTCCGACGATAAGCACGTCTCCATGCTCTTTGGCCTTTATTAGGTAGCGTAAATGTCCTATATGGAGCATATCCCAGGAACCAACGGTGCATACGACTTTGTGCCCTAGGGCTTTGTGGGCCTCGGATATTTTTTTAAGTTCCTCGTAGTCTTGGACTATGGAGTTTTTATATACTTTCATGTGTTTTTTTGTTATTATGTAATATTATCATAACGGGTAAAAAATTCAAATTATTTTTTTGAAATGATTATATCAATTATCGTAGCTATCGGGAACAACAGGGTAGTCGGGATAAACAACTCTTTACCTTGGAAGCTGCCGGCAGACATGGAGCATTTCAAGCAGCTAACCTTGGGAAAACCCGTAATAATGGGCCAAAAAACTTTTGAGTCTATAGGAAAGCCTTTGTCAGGCAGAACCAATATTATTCTGACCCGAGACCAGAATTTTAAGCCAGAAGGATGCATTGTGGCTCATTCTATAGAAGAAGCCTTATATGCGGCTAAGGGGTCTGACGAGGTAATTATAGCCGGAGGCGTTTCAATATATGCTCAGTTTCTGCCTTTGGCTGACAGGATGTATTTAACTTTGGTGGAAGGCGATTTTAAGGGGGATGCTTTTTTCCCTGAGTTTGATTATAACGATTGGGATGAGACAGAGCGTGTTTTGCGTCCGGCTGATGATAAAAATTCTCATCAATGTACTTTCTTGGTTTTACAGAGAAAAAAGAAAGTGTAGATTTATAATATATAAAATTGTGAAGCCTAAGGGCTTCTTTTTATTTATAATATAATTTGTTAGAATTAAATTATGCATCCCGTGCAATTAATGTAATATAAGAACCTCTCCTTCGGCGAGAACCTTGAATGCTTTCGGCATATATGCGCGGGAGCCCTGTCAATTTTCATAATATTATGAATTACGCTGAGATAATCGATCAGACATTTTTAAAGAAAGACTCCAGCGAAGAAGAGCTAAGAATGGCTTGCGAGGAAGCGAAAAAATACGGATTCCGGGGATTTTGCGTTTTTCCGAAAGACGCCAGGTTGGCTAAGAAATTGTTAGAAGGCAGCGGCGTTAAAGTGACGACCTTAATAGATGAACCTACGGGAGCTAGTTCCCATGAGGAAAGGCTTAGAATGGCAGAACGGGCCAAAAAAGACGGGTCTGAAGAGATAGACGTGGTAATGAAGATAGATGATTTTAAGAACGGAAAATGTGAGGAAGTTTCTAAAGATTTGGAAGAAATCTGCAAGATTTTACCTGCAAAGGTGATTATCGGGTCGGGGTATTTGGCCGATGAAGAAATTAAAAAAGCCTCTGAAATGGTGAAGAGGGCAGGGGCTATTTGCGTGAAAACAGCCACGCTGGGAGATCCTCTGGACCATTCTGAATTAAGAGAGAAGGCAAAACACGTGAAAATTATGAGAGAATCGGCCCCAGGGATTCTGGTGAAGGCAGCGGGCTTAATAAGGAGTTTAAACGATTTGAAAATGATGCTTGAGGCCGGAGCTGATATTATTGGTACCAGCTCTGGAGTGGAAATTATGAAAGAGGTGATGGGGGAAGAGGTAGAACCAGAAGAAGAATGGAGAAAAGTTGAATAAGAACCATTCGTCGCTTCGCTCTTAAGAACCTTGTTTCTTCGCTATCACTCAGAAATAAAAATATGTCTTACAAAACCGTTATAGGTTTGGAAATTCATATAGAATTAAATACAAAGAGCAAAATGTTTTGCTCTTGTTTGAACGATTCTGGCGAAAGAAGGGCTAATTTTAATATTTGCCCTGTTTGTACCGCTCAACCCGGAACTCTTCCTGTTATAAATCAGGAAGCAATAAACAAGGTGATTAAAACCGGGTTAGCTTTGGACTGCAAGATTCCCGAATATTCTAAGTTTGATAGGAAGAATTATTTTTATCCTGATTTGCCTAAGGGGTACCAAATAAGTCAATATGATAAGCCTTTATGCTTGGACGGTTTTCTTGAGACAGGCGGCAAAAAAGTAAGAATCCGTAGAGTTCATTTGGAGGAAGATACGGGGCGTCTAATTCATCCTGCAGGAGAAAATTATTCCTTAGTGGATTTTAATCGGGCAGGAGTTCCTTTGATGGAGTTAGTCACAGAGCCGGATATTGATTCGGCCAAGGAAGCGAAGTCATTTGCAGAAGAATTGCATCGTATTTTCCAATATCTTGATATTTCAGATGCCGACATGGAAAAAGGAGAAATGAGAGTTGAAGTTAACCTTTCTTTAGGCAAAAAGAAAGGAGAGCTAGGCACCAAGGTTGAAATTAAGAATCTCAACTCTTTCAGGTCGGTGGAGCGTTCTATTGATTACGAAATAAAAAGACAGACAGAGGCGATAGAGAAGGGAGAGAAAATAGTTCAAGAGACTCGGGGATGGGATGACGCAAAAGGGATAACGGTTAGCCAAAGAGAAAAGGAAGAAGCCCATGATTACAGGTATTTCCCAGAGCCTGATTTGCCCTTGCTCCATTTTAAAAAGGAGGATATTGATAAGATTCGTGCTGAAATCCCAGAGCTTCCCCAGCAAAAGAGGGAAAGATTTAAGAAAGAGTTTGGATTGGACGGAGAATTTACTGAGATCTTTGTTCGGGAAAAAGACCTGGGAGAATATTTCGAGAAGGTGATAAGCGAGTTTGAGCCGGGGTTGGCCAAAAAGAAGATTTTAGACCTGATAAAATTATCTTCAAACTATTTGATTACGGATTTGCAGGGGCTCTTGGAAGGAGGCTCGGTATCTGGCAGTAAGTTTCTAATAACTCCTGAAAATTTCGCAGAGTTTATTAAGCTGGTTTATGACGGGAATATCTCCTCAAAGATAGCCAAGATGGTTTTAGAAGAGATGTTTAAAACAGGAGGGGATCCGTCTGATATTATACGGGATAAAGGATTGACCCAGATTAGCGACGAATCAGAAATAGAAAAAGTGATAAAGGAGGTTTTGTTTAAGAATCCTAAGGTCGTTGAGGATTATAAAAGGGGAAAGGAAACTGTTGCTCAATACTTAGTCGGCCAGATAATGACCCAAACAAAAGGCAAAGCCGATCCTCAGATAGCAAACAAGCTGTTAAAGCGGATATTGACAAAATCAAAATAGAGAGTTATCCTATCTAGGTAACATTTTATATCGCATATAGGAGAATAATAAAGGTGAGAATCAATTTTCCAGATGGCCATTACCTGTTAATCAGCGGATACAATATATACCATTCTGACACGTCAGGAAAGGTAAACCTCGCGGAAGAGGTAGCAGCTTTTTTAAAATCCCGGGGTGTCCAGGCAGAAATAGAGAAAGTCAGCTCGCTTGATATAGCTCCGTTCCGCGTTAATGGCGAGATGATTTTCACTCATTCGGAAATCCTCAAACTTGCCTGTTTTATGGCAAGAAGAGCGGCTGTTAAACCGCTCTATTTTTTTAGGAAATTTTTTATTAATTTTTCGGCTTCCCTCTGATTTTTTATCCAATTAATATTTTTATCCTTTCTAAACCAAGTCATTTGGCGCTTTGCAAAATGCCAAGTATTTATTTTGATTCTTTTTAAAGCATCCTTAAGAGATATTTTTTTGTCTAATAAATCTATCATTTCCCGGTAGCCGATAGCGTCAAAGGTGCGCAGTCTTTTATTATATTTTTTAATTAATCGTTTTACCTCTTTTAACAGCCCCGCTCCGATCATTTTATTAACTCTTTTGTCTATAATCTTAGTTAGTTTTTTCTCACCGGGGTTTAAGCCTATTTCCAAAATATCAAAAAGGGGTTTGCCTTTTTTTCTCTGTTGGGAAAAGGGTTTTTTGGTTTTTATTGCTATTTCCAGGGCTCGTATGACTCGGCGGGGGTTGTTTTCGTCTATAATATAAGCTGCTTCTGGGTCCAGCTTAATGAGTTTGTTATAGACGCTTTTTAGCCCTTTATTCTTAATTTCTGACTCTAATTTATTCCTTAATTTCCGGTCTGGTTTTACTTCCGGTATCTCCAGATTGTCGGCCAGGGATTTAATATAGAGTCCGGTCCCACCTACTAAGAAGGGGACTTTCCCTGATTTGATTATTTTATTAATTACCTTTATGGAATCTCTCTTGTATTGACCCGCCGTATAGTGTTGGTTAGGCTTTTTTATATTAATCAGATAGTGCTTAACCTGTTTCAATTGTTTTTTAGCGGGTTTGGCCGTCCCTATATCCAATTCTCTGTAGATTTGCCTTGAATCAGCCGAGACTATTTCGCCGTTTAACTTTTTAGCCAATTTTAAAGATAGAGAAGTTTTCCCTGAAGCAGTAGGGCCCAAGATGACGATTAGTTTTTTATGCACGATTTTTATTTAAAATAATATCGTTTAATATTCTCCACCTTCTTTGCTTTTCTTGATATGGAACGTTATTTTTCAGCTTGGCCGCCGAGGTGCCTGGGCGTGGTGAAAATTTGGAAATATAGGCGATGTTGAATTTTAGCTCCCTAAACAGTTTTGCCGTATTTTCAAATTGTTTTTTTGTCTCTCCCGGGAAGCCGACTATTACATCCGTTGATAAGTTGATATTGGGCATTTCCTTTCTTATCTTTTTAACAAGTTTTTTATATTTTTCTACGGTATACGGTCGGTTCATAGCTTTTAGGATTTTATTATCTCCGGACTGAACGGGCAGGTTCAGGTATTTCTTTATCTTCTTTGATCCGGCCATAACGTCTATCAATTCGTCGGTGAAGTCTTTCGGATGGGGCGAAGTAAAATGGATTATAAAGTCTCCTGGAAGATTGGAAGCAGATTTTAATAATCTGGCGAAGTTTATACGCGAATCGGCAGGGGATTGGTAATCGTTCACATTCTGGCCCAAGAGCCATATTTCTCTAAACCCATTTTTAACGGCTTCTTTTACCTCTCCAACAACCTCTTTATGGCTGCGGCAGATAAGCCGGCCCCTGGTATAGGGGACGGCGCAATAAGTACAGGCGTTATTACAGCCGTTTGAAATGGGGACATATGCTATGAGCCCGTTCTGTCTTATTGGTTTTAGCTTGAATAAATCTCCAAATTTTAAAATCCTGTCAAAGCTTTTGGCAAATTTAATCCTGTCTCTTTTTAGAATGCAGCCGGTTAGTATCGTTTTCTTTTTTCCTTTTAATTTTTCAATCAGCCCGTAGACTCTGTCAACTGCCGGCTGTCTGACAGAGCACATATTAACAACTACCAAATCGGCGGCTTCAATGTTTTTTGCCTCTTTATATCCTTTTTTTTCTAAAATAGTGGCAATTCGTTCACTGTCAGCTTTATTCATCTGGCATCCATATGTAATTAAAAAGTATTTTTTTGTCATTTGCTTATTCATTCTTGCCCCGTATCAAGCTTTGCTTTGGTGCGGGGTGGCAACCGTAGGTAACGATAAAATATTTTATAATAATCTCCCTTGATTTTAAGATAAAAAAACAGCTCCGTAAAGGAGCTGCTTTTTCTAATATTTCCGTTATTCAACTTCCAGAAGCCCTTTTTCGCATTCTTCTTTGGAGTCAAAAGTTTGTAGTCCGAAATACATATACATTCCGCAGAATTGTTTTTGCTGGCAGATTTTAGTGGAGCTATCAAACCACCATAGGCTGTCGCACCCTGCCGTTTGTGACGTGTTTGAGGGCGTGACATTTAGGCCTGTCATTACTTTGTTCGAGATATTGCTCTTTATGCTCTCCATCTTTTGCTGGAAATTTTGTATTTGCTGCGTATCTATATTTATCGTAGTGGTATTTTCCAATTTGTTCTCGAAATTCTCTAAAATTTTTATTTGCTGTTCCTCTCGATTTTCCAGTTTTTGCATCACCTCTCCGAATTTTTCTAAGTGAGTCTGTCTCATTTCTATTATTTTTTCTGCAGTTGCGGTCGGGACTTGGGTCTCCAATTTTTCAAGTATTTTTTGCTGAAGAGCGCTTTGGTTCGTGAATTTCTCCATAAATTTTTCGACCTCTTGGCTTTCTTCGACTTTTTCTTTTATTTTTTTCGTGGCTGTTGCCACATCCAAGATCGTTTCCTGATAATTCTTGAGGGCACTTTGGACTTTTTCCTGGGTCTTTTTTAATGTGACCATCTTTTCTGTTTCAATGATTTTTTCGTTAGAAAATTTCAGCTGTAATTCCGCCTTTTTGATAGGATCAAAAGTCAAAACCAGTTGGATACTTCTCGCCCAGCTTTTAAGGAAATAAAGGGGGCTGTCGGGCAGGATAGTCGGTTCTCCCACTCCAAGATCCTCTGGCGTAACGGTTTCTTCTTGGGCGGTTGTTTGATTGTCTTGGGAGGTTGTAGCCGCTTCTTCGGCTAAAACAGCTCCGGCGTTGGAACCTGCTATGAAAATTGAAAAGAGCAATACGATTAATGTTTTTTTCATATTGTTATATATTAATTGACCCTCTGCTAATGTATTTCCTCTTTTTTCTCTTTTAAGAAATACCTCCATTGTTCCAGGAATTCGGTGAAAACCTGGAAAGGCATGTCGATTATGGCGGTCATCAACACGAGTATTACATTGTATTTTGCCCACTGGCCAGACAGCCATTTGCCGACTTGTATAATCGGCATTGAGAATAGATCGATTATTAAGCCCAAGAATCCTTCTTTCTCTTCGGTAACGTTTAATTCTCGGGACCTTTCTCTTATCTTGACTCCGGCAAAGGAGATTAATGAGACGAATATCAAAAATATGATGATGGAAAGAATGCCAAAGTTTAGTTTTTCAAGTCCCCAGATAATTAAGCCGAAAGAAAGGCAGAAGCTCAAAAAGTAGAAAGAGGTTATTATGGCCGCCATTATAAATCCTCTTTTCTTCGGATTTTTGATTTTATATGCGTCGCTTCCTTCGTGCGTATAGGCAATTTTCATCGTTTCCATTATTACCGCGTTGAGATTGTCGCTTTCAGGAGGCTTTATAGTCAGCACTATAATAAACATTAAAAGGGGAGGGATTATTATGCTCAAAGCCATAGCTAGGGGATTAAATTGGTTGACCACATATCTGTCAAAAGGTATCTCTATAGCAAAAGCCAAGAGCATTTTAGTGACAAAAATGGACACGGTTGAATAAATGGCGGCCCTGCTCATCCTTTTTTTCAAGGTTCCAAGTCTGGCTTGATAAGCCTGCCTTATTCTATTTTCCAGGAATTCTCCGCTTTTTATATTTTCTTCTATTTTCAAAGGCTCTTCAGAAAGGACGTCTCCCAGAATCAAATAGGGAGTGTCGTATCTTTCGCAGATACGGTAGAATTTTTTAGACAGCGGGTGATGAAGAGAATTTTCTATATTTTTCCAGATGGAATAGATATTACCCGTTATTTCTTCAAGGCGTGGCTGGGATAATTGCAGCCAGTCGCCGTACTGCTTTTTGAGCAAGTGGTAGTTTATTATCGGTTTATCGAGCTTAAAAAGGGATTCCTGGACAGCGATTGAAATCTGGGTATCTCTTTCTGCTTCGTTGATGCTCTCAACGGATATCCTTTCCTGCATTATATCTTCCATGTATTCAATCAAAGCTCTTTCCCGGCGGGGCGGATCCAATATCTCTTCCACTTCGCAGGCGGCAATAGACATCAGCCAGTCATAAAGCTGGGCTTTTATCTTTTCTACCGGCGGTGAAGGGCTGTTTTGGATGATAAAGATGTATTTTTCAAGCAGATTCTGGACGGTACCGATCTTCCTTTCATCAATCTTGTCATTCGGGAAGTATCCGCTCCTTATAAGTTCAAAAATAAAAGGAGAAGCCAAATCTTCTTCGTTTTTTTGAAGCAATAGCCTCCTCTTTAAAATCCTTTCAATAGTAGCCCTTCTCATCAAGTGTTCCTCTCTCCAGTCAACCACTCCTCTCAATTTTTCATAAAAAGTGGCCACTTTTGAGGCTACTTCGTCAACGTGGATAGTCGAAACTCCTTCTTTCGGCTGCAAAGAACTGTACCAACTCTGGTATTTTTGGATTAATTTTTGTGTAGATTGAGATAATTCAGGCATATATTAGGATTTTCGACCTGACTCTATTTTAACCTTTTCTATGAATTTGTTCAATTTCATCATTCCCAGGTCCCCTTTGCCTCTTTTTCTTACGGCTACCGCCTTAGCCTTCTTTTCCTTATCTCCGACTACCAGTAAATAGGGGATTTTTTGCATTTCTCCTTCCCTGATTTTCTTTGAAATAGTTTCGTTATTGTCCTTTAATTCGCAACGTAAGCTATTTTCGGTAAGTTTATCGGCTATCTCTTTAGCATATTTTTTATGTTTAATACTTATCGGGATTACCTGAATTTGAACCGGGGAAATCCAAAAAGGCAGATTTCCGGCGTAGTGCTCCAATAAAACTCCGATGAATCTTTCCAACGAACCTATCAGGGCGCGGTGAATCATCAAAGGTTTTTCTTTTTCTCCTTTTTCGTTCACGTATTCCATTTTGAATTTATCCGGCAGATTAAAATCTACTTGGATTGTCGTACACTGCCAAGGCCTGCCCAGAGAGTCTTTTATCTTTATATCTATTTTAGGCCCATAGAAAACACCACCGCCCTGATCTTCTTGGAAGTCCAATTTTAACTTTTCTAAGATACTCTTCAGAGTATTCGTGGCTTTTTCCCATCCCTGTAGCGTACCGGCATATTTTTCCGGCCTGGTGGAAAGATAAATATCGTAATCCTTAAATCCGAAAGCTTTCATGATTTTAAATCCGGTCTTTAAAAGTTTTTCCACTTCTTCCTGAAGTTGTTTTGTTCGGCAAATGATATGGGCGTCATCTTGGGTGAAACCCCTGACTCTTGTCAGGCCATGTAAGGTTCCCGACCTTTCGTAGCGATAAACAGTTCCGAATTCGGCATATTTTATCGGCAGGTCTCTATAGCTCCTTATTTTCGTTTTGTAGACCTTGACATGGAAAGGGCAATTCATGGGTTTTATCATATATTCTTCCTCTTCTATCTTGATTGGGGAATACATGTTTTCCCGATAATTTTCCCAGTGGCCGGAGGTTTTCCAGAGTTGAAGTCTTCCGATGTGAGGGCTGATTATCCAGAGATATTTTTGGCGGGAAAGTTCTTCGTACAAATAGTCCGTTATAACTTTCCTGAGAATTGTTCCGTTGTGTTGCCAAATAGGGAGGCCTGCCCCGACTTCCTCATCTATAAAGAATAAGTCTAATTTTTGACCCAAAATTCTATGGTCTCTTTTTTCTGCTTCCTGCTGGAGCTTGAGATAATCTTCCAAAGCCTTTTTGTTTTCAAAAGCCAAACCGTAAATCCTTTGGAGCATAGGATTCTTTTCCGACCCTCTCCAGTAGGCGCCGGCAGTTTTTTGAAGCTTAAAGGCGTCAGTAGGGATCTCTTTTGTAGATTTTATGTGCGGTCCGCCGCACAAATCTAAGAAATTTCCGCTTTTATAAACCGTTATCTCTTTTTCAGGCAGTTCTTTTATAAGTTCTAATTTATATGGCTGGTTTTTAAATATTTCCTGAGCCTTTTCTTTTGGGATAACTTCTTTTTCAAATGGGAGATCCTTTCTTATTAATTCCCGCATTTTCGATTCTATTTTGGGCAGGTCTTCGGGGGTAAAGTTTTTGTCCAGTCCGAAGTCATAGTAAAAACCGTTTTCAATAGCAGGCCCTATTCCGAATTTTGTGCCAGGGTATAAATCCTGGACGGCATGGGCCATTATATGAGAGAGAGAATGACGTAAAATATTTAAATCCACAGTGTTTTTATTTTGTTCTTTCATAATTTTATGAAATAAAATCAAATAGACAGGGCTCCCGCGCATAAATCATCTTAATCGCGCGGGATGCATATTTTTTCAAATTTCTTTTATTTCTTCTATTTCGTCGCAGATTATTTTCGCAACATTGTCGCGGTGATCGACTCTGCCTACGACAAATACAATTTTATTTTCCTGGAATATGACAGGATTCTTTTCAATGATTGAAGGGAAGACGACCACTTCGGTTCGGCCGGTTAAATCCTCAAGATTCATAAACATCATCGGTCTGCCCTTTTTGGTGATTATTTTTTTGATTCCGGCTATTATTCCGCCTGCTCTTACTCTTGTTCCTGACATTGCCCTAGGCAGAGCGCTTAAAGGAGAAACTTTTCTTTCAAATATTTTCTTGTAGTCTTCTAAGGGATGGGAAGTGACAAATAATCCCAACAGTTCCTTTTCCCAGCTTAATCTCTCTATTTTGGATATGGGAGGTGAGACATCCAGCCTTATTTCATTATTATTGAAACTGACGGTTTCTGCAAATAGGCTCTTTTGGCCGTTTGACTTGGTTTTTTGATGCTCTCTGTTAAATTCCAGGATCTTTTCCATATTTTGAAGAAGCTGGTTCCTTTCTCCGAGCTTATCAAAGACGCCGGATTTCACCATGCTTTCAAAAGATTTTTTATTGAAATCCTTGGAGTTTATTCTTGATATGAAGTCAGTGAGAGATTTGTAGGGACCGTTGGCTTTTCTTTCGTGGACTATGGCTTCTACGATGTTTGCCCCGACATTCTTTATCGCCGTCAGTCCGAAGCGTATTTTATTCTCTTTCGGGACCACGGTAAAGTTCTGCAAGCTTTCGTTGACGTCGGGTGGCAAAACTTCTATTCCCATTTTTTTACATTCTCCTATAAGAAATCCAATCCTTTCCACGTCATTCTTTTCCGAGGTTAAAAGAGAGGCCATAAATTCAACTGAGTAGTGGGTTTTTAAATAGGCGGTCTGGTAGGCTATGGTGGCGTAAGCTGCAGCATGGCTTCTGTTAAATCCATAGCTGGCGAAAGGCAGGATCCACTCCCATATTTTTTCAGCCACTTCCTTTTTTATTTCATTTTTTGCCATTCCGGCAACTAATTTTTCCTCTTGCTCCAGCAGCAGTTCTTTTATCTTTTTACCGACGGCTTTCCTTAAGATATCAGCTTCTCCCATGCTAAAACCTCCCAGTTCTCTGGCTATCTGCATTAATTGTTCCTGGTAAATCATAATGCCGTAGGTATTCTCAAGGATGGTTTTTAATTTGGGGTGTAAATATTCAACCCTTTTCTTTTTATGCTTCCTGGCAATATATTCGGGTATAAGTTCCATGGGGCCTGGTCTGAAAAGGGCGACCATGGCTATAATGTCTTCAAACTCGGTTGGTTTCAGCTCCATCAGATATCTTGTCATTCCTCCTCCTTCCAGTTGGAAGACGCCGGCTGTCTTTCCTTCTTGCAGGAGCTTATAGGTATCTTTGTCGTCTTGGGGTAGTTTCTCAATGTCTATCTTTTCTCCCCTGACCACGTAAACCCTGGCTAAAGTGTCTTCAATGATTGTCAGGTTTTTTAATCCCAGAAAGTCCATTTTCAAAAGCCCTAAGTCTTCAATGGAATGCATCTCGTATTGGGTGACAATGTTTTCGTCTCCCTGGGTGGGATGCTGGAGAGGAACTATCTCGTCCAAAGGAGTTTTTGAAATCACCACTCCGCAGGCATGGGTTGAGGCGTGACGGGCACAGCCTTCAAGCTTTCTGGCCAGATCAATAAGCTTTTTTGCGTTTTCATCCTGCTTGTAAACGTCTTTGAATTCTTTTACCTGGCTCAAAGTTTGATCAAGAGTAAACTGCATGGGAATCATTTTAGCCAATTTATCGCAGAAGCTGTAAGGCATGGACATGGCCCGTCCCACATCCCTTACTGCCGCTCTGGCAGCCATAGTCCCAAAGGTTATTATCTGGGCGACTTTATCCCGGCCGTATTTATTAGCTACATAGTTTATAACCTCGTCTCTCCTGCGGTCGGTAAAATCGAGATCAATATCAGGAAGACCGGCCACTCTTTCGGGGTTCAAAAACCTTTCAAACAAAAGATTGTATTTCAAAGGATCAACGTTGGTTATTCCAAGGACATAAGAAGCTAAAGACCCCGAGGCTGATCCTCTGCCGGGCCCTACCACAATCCTGTTGTCTTTTGCCCAACGGACAAAATCCTGGACGATTAGAAAGTAGCCGGCAAAGCCAGTCTGTTTTATGACAGAAAGTTCGAATTCCAAGCGGTCAATTATCTCTTTTTCTTTTTTTGGATATCTTTCCCCGAGTCGTAAATAGCAAAGCTCTCTTAAATAATCATCAGCTGTTTTTTTATCGGGTACCGGGAAGTAGGGGAGTTTTGTTTTTTTGAGTTCAAACTCAAAATTGCAGGAGTCTTTTATCTTTTGAGTATTTTTTATGGCTTCGGGAGTGTTTTTAAAAAGTCTTTCCATTTCTTCGGGGCTTTTCAGAGAGAAATCGTCTTTTTTCATCGTCAGCCTTTCTGGATCGTTGGGGTCTGCTCCGGTGTTGATAAGCATTAAAATATCCTGAGCTTCGGCATCGTCTGGTTTCAAATAATGGGTGTCACAGGTGGCGACCAGAGGTATGCCTGTTTTTTTGGAAATGGATATTAAAGCATCATTTACGTTTTTCTGCTCTTTTATATTGGGGTGGCTTTGAATCTCCAGATAAAAATTATCCTTGCCGAAAATCTCCTGGTATTTTTTGGCTAATTCTTCAGCATCTTTTAATCTCTTGGCTATAATCAGCTGGGGGATCTTTCCCTGGATACAGGCAGATAGCCCTATTAACCCTTTGCTGTGTTGTCTGAGAAGGTCTTCGTCTATTCTCGGTTTGTAGTAAAACCCTTCCAGGTGGGCTTTGGTGACCATTTTTACCAGATTCTTATATCCCTCCTCGTTTTTAACCAGGAGCACCAAGTGGTATCTTTTTTGGTCTATATTCGGTCTTTCCTGGGTCATGCTCTCAAGAGCCATATATACCTCGCAACCAAAAATGGGTTTTATCCCTTTTGCCTTTGCTTTCTTATATAATTCCACTGCTCCGTATAAAACTCCGTGGTCGGTAACAGCCACAGAATCCATTCCCAGTTTTTGGACATAATCCAAAAGTTCGTCAATCTTGGGAAGGCCGTCTAAAAGCGAGTAATGGGAGTGGACATGCAGGTGGGTAAATTTTGGCATACAATAAAAATCCCTCCTAATGGATTATCTCATTGTATACACTTTTTTGTAAAAAGAAAAGGGAAAGGTATAATTATCTAATGAAGCCTAATTTCAGCGAAGAAAAAAAATGTTGGGGCAGGGGATATAGAAACGTTATCGGCCTGGACGAAGCAGGAAGAGGGCCTTTGGCCGGCCCCGTGGTGGCTGCGGCAGTTTTAGTTAAAAGATCCTCGGTTTCTGATTTAAAATTTCTGGGAGTAAACGATTCTAAAAAATTATCTCCCAAAAAACGGGATGAGTTTTATAAAATCTTAACAAGCCATCGGGCAATAAAATGGGGGATAGGTATAGTTCCAGAAAAAGTGATTGACAGGATTAATATTAAAAACGCTTCAGAGCTGGCCATGGAAAAAGCAATTATAAAATTGAAAAAGAAACCTGATTTTTTAATAATCGATGGAAACAATATCAAAAATCGTAAATTGAAAAATACGGAGCATAAACTGATAGTGAAAGGGGATTCGAAAGTTTTTTCCTGTGCTGCAGCTTCCATTTTGGCCAAGGTCAAAAGGGACAGAATAATGATTAAGTTCCACAAGAAATATCCCAAATACAGATTCGATCTTCATAAAGGCTACCCTACAAAACTACATTACAGGATGATAAAAAAGCAGGGCCCTTGTAAAATCCATCGTAAAAGCTTTGTTTTGCATAAATAAGCTGGTAGAATATGTTTATGAAAAAGATTTTATTCGTTTTAATTTTTGTATCGCTGATTTTGCCTATTTTTGTTTCTGCTTTTGAAATAACTTTCAACAATCCTTTGAATTCGGATATTCTGAAAACTGCCATAGACAAGATAGTAAGCTTTATTTTCTATATCTCTCTGGGCATAGGTCCTCTTTTGATAGTAATAGGGGCTGTTGTTTTAGCTGCCGCCGGTCAGAATCCGGAGCAGGCCGAAACAGGAAAAAAGATAATTATTTATACTTTAGTAGGATTAGCCGCGGTGTTTTTAGCCAAGGCTTTGATATATATTGTCATCAACGTTTTGAGGGGGCTTGGCTGATAGATTATCCGTTAAAGGCCTTGGCCATTGAGCGGGTTTGTCCCGCATTTTATTTTGAGTATTGAAATATTTTTATATATCTGCTACTATTAAAAAACTATGTCAGTTCCAAAACAACGGAAAACCAGCGGGAGAAGGGATAACAGGAGAATGCATATTTTTATCAAGAAGCCGAATTTGGTTAAATGCCAGAAATGCGGCCATTTCATTATGCCCCATATCATCTGTCAAAACTGCGGGTATTATAAAGGAGTTGAAGTGATTGATGTTTTGAAAAAGCTGACTAAGAAGGAAAAGAAGTTAAAACAAAAGGAGATAGCCCAGAACGAAGCAGAGTCAAAAAAAGAAAAAGGCCTAAGCTTCGAAGGGTTATCAAAGAAGTAATTTCATAATATATGTCATCAAGGCATTTATCGCGTTCAATCGCAATGCAAAGCCTATATGAATGGGATTTCTCCGGCAAAAAAGTTGATTTAGAAAAGACCGTAGAGAAGAACCTTAAGGAGTTCGGTCCCGGTCTGGAAGATCCGAGTTTTGTCTGGCAGCTGGTGACAGGCACGGTAGAACATCTTTTATCCATAGACAAGATTATTGAGACGTCGGCCCCCGAATGGCCCTTAGACCAGATAAGCATTGTTGATAGGAATGTTTTAAGAATAGGGCTGTACGAATTGATATACGGAGATAAAGAAGCCGTACCTCCTAAAGTAGCCATTAACGAAGCTATTGAACTGGGAAAGTCTTTCGGAGGGGAAAGCTCTGGTAAGTTCATAAACGGAGTTTTAGGGACGGTATACAAGGAAATTGAGAAAAAACAATATAAACCATAGCTTCGTTAGGGCTATATAATTTTCACTGGTGTTCAAATTATGATAGATTTTTCTAAATTAGAAAAAAAATTAGGAGTAAAGTTTAAAAAGAAAGATTTGCTTATACAGGCTTTTTGCCACAGGTCTTATCTGAACGAGAATCCGGGTTTTTACTTAAAGAATAACGAAAGGTTGGAATTCTTGGGAGACGCGGTTCTGGAATTAGCAGTTACTCAGTATCTTTATCAGAAATATCCCGATAAGTCAGAAGGGGAGTTAACTAACTGGAGAGCGGCCTTGGTTAACGCCAGAATGCTGGCCGAAGTGGCAAAGGGAGCGGGCTTTAACGATTTCTTGCTTCTTTCCAAAGGAGAGATGAAAGAAACCGGCAAATCCCGCCAATATATCCTGGCCAACACTATAGAGGCTTTTATCGGCTCTCTGTATCTGGACAGAGGAATAAAAGAATGCCAGAAATTCATTGAAAAATATTTATTGTCAGAATTGCCTAAAATTATTGAAAACGGGCTTTTCAGAGATGCCAAATCCGCTTTTCAGGAAGAGGCCCAGGAAAGAGTAGGGATAACCCCCACTTACCAGGTTTTGGAAGAATGGGGGCCGGATCATGCCAAAAACTTCATTATCGGCGTATTTCTTGGTAAAACGTTAATAGCTAAAGGAGAGGGCTCTTCAAAGCAGGAAGGAGAAGTCGAAGCAGCCAAGAATGCATTAAAAACAAAAGGATGGTAAAATTTTGAGCCGACAGGCGAAAACCCCCGCCCTCTATGCAGCTATGTATTATGTCTACATTTTAAAACTGGAAAGGAATAATGAATTTTATATTGGATGCACCAAAGACTTAGTAAAAAGAATAAAACAACATAAATCTAAGAATAAATTTCAAATAGTTTATTACGAATCTTATTCCTTAGAGAAATTAGCAAGGTCGAGAGAAAGAAAATTAAAATATTATGGGAGCGCCTGGCGTGCCCTCAAGAAAAGAATTATAGCTTAGAGGGCGGGGTGCTCATTACATTCGCATGTTAGTAATCAGATTTTTTCGCGTAGGTAAAACAAATCAGCCTTCTTTCAAAATAGTTGTTGCTGATAAAAGAAATCCGACAAGAGCGGGCCGCTTTACGGAAGAGGTTGGTTTTTGGAATCCCACCACAAAAGAAAAGGTTTTGAAGCAGGACAGAATTAAATACTGGATGTCAGTTGGAGCTAAACCTTCTCCCACGGTTTTTAATTTATTGGTTTCAGAGAAAATAGTTGAGGGGAAAAAGATACCAAAACAAAAGAAATCAAAGAAGAAAGCAGAAGCAAAGCCGGTTGAAGCAGCTCCGGTGGCAGCTAAGCCTGTAGAGGAAAAACCGGAAGAAGAGGTAAAAATTGAAGCGACTCCCGAGGAAGCAAAGCCGGCAGAGGAGGTAAAAAGCGAAGAGGTTAAGGCTGAAGAACCGAAATAGGCCAAATTAGATCTCGTTTTATGGATTTCGCGCTAAAACCGCGGGATTTCGTTTTTATGTTCTAAATACTTGACAAATCTTTGATATATGCTATAATACGGGCATAGAGGAGAGAGAGAAAATGTCGATATTTTAACAGGAGAGAAGATATCGATATTTTCAAGAAATATATGCCGTTAGGCAACTCTCTCCAAGGGAGTTGCCTTTTCGGCTTTATATAAGCACATTTTATTAAAAAGAGGGAGTTTAATGAAAAACAATCTTATCACGGGATTCTGCGCGTTTGGACTGGCAGTCACTGGAATCATGTTCACTGCGTCAATGCTTATCGTGATGGGTATCATCACTATCATCTAAATCAGGTTCCCGGGTAAAACCGGGAGCATAACGGGGAGAAGTTTGACTCTTCCCCCTATATTCCAGCTCATAAGAGATTGTGAGCTGAAAGATGGGAAATTCAAAAAGTTCTTTAAGTAATATTTTACCTTCTCAGAGACCAGAGAGTGCTATCGTCTCTGAGGAGGTAAATAAGATGGAAAATTTTAAAGAGGTTCTGCCAGTTTTCTGGCGAAGATCCAATCCGGTCTTCTGCCCTGGGGTAACTGGCACCGTATGTCAGTCAGCAGAAGATGCGGGGAAAAAATCTCCAGAAGATAATTAAAACCCTCGGGAGAAGCGGTGGGATGAGCACCGCTATAAAAATCTCGTCCATTATAGGAGATGGGTGGAAATAAAATCTACGCATTCATCCATCTCCTTTACTCCTTAGTTTATAAGAGTAATAGATTCGTTGTAGATTTGTTGAGGATTGACCTCAACAAGCTATATTTATAAATTAAGGCGTAAAAAAGTTCTTTTCATAGTTTTCATAACGGCGAAATGTCCTTCGGTAGTATTCTACATCAGGAGGGCATCTCGCCGCTATGAAAAGCGAGTATTAGCAAGGAGGCATTGTTCATGCCTGAAATTAAGCCAGATAAGTTTGTCCAATGCGTCGCCTGCGGGACTTTTAACCACGAGAATAGGGTTACGTGTCGAACATGTGGAAAGCCGTTGTACGGCACCAAGGAATGCGAGGCCTGTAGGGTAGAAATCCCTATCGGTGCCAAGTTCTGCGGTAACTGCGGTAATCGGCAGGGTTGCCCTGAACAGTAGCCACCTCCTCACTACTCGAGGGGAAGTCGGTTTCGACTTCCCATACTTCCAGAGGTTTTATCCATTCGACAAGCTCAGGATGAAATTTGTGGAAGTAGAAAGAAATTCTTTTCATAGTTTTCATAACGGCGAAATGTCCTTCGGTAGCATTCTACAGCAGGAGGGCATCTCGCCGCTATGAAAAGCGAGTAAATTAAGGAGGTATCATGAAGACCGAAGAGAGGGAAAGAAAATTGGAAGATTTTTTTCAAAAAGAGATCGAAAAAGCAGATGAAAAGTTAAATTTTTATCTGTCAGACGAGTTTAAGAAAGCTCGGCATCATTTTCGGCTCGGACAATTCGACCAAGCAGTCGAGCATCTCAAGCAGGTCAAAACCTTAATCTGGGCCTAGGCATAGAGACTTTCAAAGAAGGTAAGAGATATGATTGCAATAATTAACGATCGTATCATTATATTTTTACTTACCTTCCATTTACTAGTTTGTAAAAAAGTTATTAGCTAATAAATGGATAATTGGCTCTTTGAGAATTCTTTGAGGATCTGTTGAGGCCTGGCCTCAACAATCTACTTAATAATTTTAAAAATTAAATATGGGATTTCATGGCGACGAAGTGGTTATAATTAAACATTTATTTTATGTAGATTAGACGTATTAGTGTTAATCAAATAAATTATAGCCAGTTCGGCGTCATGAAAAGAATGAATCCAAAGGAGGCAAACGGATGGGAATCCAACCAGATGCGGTAATTACTTTAGAAAGGGCGGATTTCGATAAAATGAACCAAGCCATCGACGCAGTCGAAAAAGAGCTTGGCGTAAAGCCAACAAAATTAGTGCTTGGCGAAGACCAGATACTGGTTTGTTACCGCCCTTGGTATGAGTCCGTATTCAGAGAAGCTTTTGAAAAGCTTACTGAAAAGTAAAGGAGCGAGGGGGAGAGTCTATGACTTAATGATCCCTCGTTCCTACCCAATAAGTTGTCAAGGAAAACATAAATCTCTCTCCTTGTTTCCTTGGCAGCTTATTGGGCAGCTTGACAAAGACCCAATAATTAATAGAATATTAATTAGTAGCAACTTTATCAGATTCTCCCGCATTATTGATTATTGTTTGAGAGAGTCGCTGAAAGGTCGGGCTACTAGAAATGAATATATACTGAAAGAATATGTCAAAAGCATCCAGCGATCAAGATTTCCTTGAGTTTATCATAAAAGCTCTTGTCGATCATCCTGAAGATGTCAAAATCGACCGCAAGGTTGATGAAATGGGAGTATTGCTTTCTCTGAAAGTAAACCCAGAAGACATGGGTCAGATTATCGGCAAAGCCGGTTCTACTGCCAGATCTATAAGATCTTTGGTCAGAATCGTCGGTCTTAAGAATCACGCTCGCGTGAATTTGAAGATCGAAGAGCCGGAAGGCGGAAGAGCCCCGAGAGCAAGAGTTTCTCAAGGAGAAGATCTCGAAGAGTTAAAACTGTAAGATTTTACAGAAATCAGAAAACCGTGCTATCATTACTGGTAGCGCGGTTTTCGTTTTGAGGAACGAAACCCCGCCCTCTATGCTAAATGTATTATTTTACTTATGCTTAGAGGGCGGGGTGCTCACTACATTTGCATGTTAAATTTCGATATTATTACCATATTCCCGGAGATGTTCAGCTCTTATCTGAAGGAGAGTCTTATTGCCCGGGCCCAGAAAAAGAAGCTGGTTAAGATTAACGTCCATAATCTGAGAAAATGGACCAAAGACAGGCACAAGACGGTTGATGACAGGCCTTATGGAGGGGGATTAGGTATGGTTTTGAAGGTTGAACCGATATATAAGGCAGTTAAAGAGATAAAAAAGGGCAAAAAGGCTAAAGTTATTCTATTTACTCCGCGGGGTAAGAAATTTAATCAACAAATAGCCTATAATCTTTCAAAATTGGATAAAGTCGTTATGGTTTGCGGCAGATACGAAGGGGTTGATGAAAGAGTGGCAAAGAATGTAGCCGATATGGAATTATCAATAGGGGAATATGATTTGATGGGCGGAGAATTGCCTTCAATGATTGTTATTGAAACAGTGGCAAGATTGGTTCCCGGAGTCTTGGGCAAACCTCAGCTTTTAAAAGAAAGAATAACCAAAAACAAGGGTTTTATCGAATATCCGCATTATACCAGGCCGGAAGTTTTTTCCCCGAAAAAAGGAGTTTATTGGAAAGTGCCCAAATTGCTGATTTCCGGGCATCATAAGAATATTCAGGAATGGAGAGGAAAACGGGGGAAAGCCATTGAAAAATAACGGTTTTGTGATACTATAATTGATAAATAATATGGGCGTGTGGCGGAGCAGCAAACGCACCAGACTGTAAATCTGGCGGTCACTGACCTTCGTAGGTGCAAGTCCTACCGCGCCCACATTCGCCTGGGTAGCTCAGTTAGTTAGAGCACGTCATTGGTAATGACGAGGTCGGTGGTGCAATTCCACTCTCAGGCTCATATATACATCCCGCGCTTCAAATGTGATGTATGCGCGGGAACCCTGTCAGTTTTTAATTAAAATTAAAAATTATAAAAATATGGCAACAAAAAAATCATATCTTAAAATCGTATGTCAGGAATGCAAAAGAGCTAATTATTTTTCCCGTAAATCAAAGAAGATGGGAGACAAGAAGTTAGAATTTAAGAAGTTCTGCAAATTCTGTAAAAAACACACTATCCATAAGGAATCAAAGAGATAAGAAAGAGGGGGACGTGGTGAAATGGCTATCATAGGAATCTCCAAAATTTCTGTTCTAGGTTCGAATCCTAGCGTCCCCGCAGATTATGAAAAAAATAGCATTTCTTTCAGGTGCGCCAGCGGGTTATTTAGCGGGTAATATTTTCGCTGGCAACTCCACAGGCCAGCAGGGGATAATCAATTCTCTCGTTTTAAACCTGGGAAGCTGGCAGCTTCACATGCATCATTGGCTAATAGCTGCTTTAATTTTAGTTTTTGCCTTGTTTTTCTTAAGGAAGAGATATAATATTAATCCTGCGTTTTTCTATTTCTCAATCGGTCTTTTGGGCGGTTTGATTCTCCAAGGACTATTCGCTTACGACGACTGGCATAAAATATTATTCAAAAAAATATAATCAAATAAAATAAATAAAAACTATGGTATTCTTTAATAAGTATAAAAAGATAATAATAATCACCGGCGTTATTTTGGCGATCATCTTGATCTACCAGATTTTTTTCAAGAAAAACGGACCAGTTCTTAACCTGTACACGGTTTCCAGAGGAGCGGTTATCCAGGAAGTTTCCGAAACAGGCACCGTCAAAAAAGGAGATAAAATCAATCTGTCTTTTAAGAGTGCGGGAAAAGTTGAAAAGGTCTATGTTGAAGTGGGAGAAGAGGTGAAAACGGGGGATCCCTTGGCTAAATTGGATTCCAGACAGCTATATATTCAACTTGAAGAGTCCAAAGCCAGTCTTGATTTATACAGAGCTCAACTCAATAAATTATTGGCTGGAGCCAGCCTCCAGGAAACACAGATTGCCAAGACCGTAGTAGACAATGCCGAGGCAAGTTCAGCCGCCGCACAGCAGTCTTTAACGGATGTAAAATTACAGGCTGAGGATTCTTTGGCTTCTGTTTACGAAAATGCGCTTAGTGCTTTAGATGATGCGTATTTAAAGATATATAACTCTTTCAGCAGCGCAGACTCTGTCCAAAGGGCTTATTTCATCGCTAACGATCAGGAGGGTCTTAAGGTAAGAGAAAGCGTAGGAGTAATATCCACCGCCCTGTCTGGAGCTAAATCCTATTTGGATATAGCTAAAGCAAGCTCAAAAAGAGCTAACATAGATTCTGCCCTCTCTAAAATGAAAGATTATTTAAATGATGTTTCGGGAGCTTTGAAGATTATCCGGGATAACTGCGAAACAACAGGCTATCGGGACAGAGTTACTTCTACAGAAAAGACCTCTCTGGACACACATCGAGGATATATCAATACCGCTCTGACCAGTATCTCCACTTCCCAGCAAACAATTTCCTCTGTCAAAATAACCAATGATTATAACGTAAACGTTGCTCAGGCAAACGTTTCTGCTACAGCAGGAGCTTTAAAGGCGGCCCAGGACGAGTACACAAGAATTACGGCTGACCCGAGGCAGGAAGACGTTGATTTATACAGCGCCCAGGTAAATCAGGCCGAGGCCAGAGTTTCTCTTTTGGAAAGTCAGATTGGGGACACCACTTTGAGAAGCCCCACTAACGGACAAATAGCGAGTATTGAAAAAAGAGAAGGGGAAATAGTCCAGGGAGTAATGATCACTCTTTTGCCAGCCAGCCCTTTTGAAATAAAAGCAGATATTTACGAAGAAGATGTGGTAAAAATGAAGGTTGGGAATCCTGTTGAGATTTCCTTAGTTGCTTTCCCAGATCAGCTTTTTACTGGTAAAGTGGTTGAGATAGACCCTGCCGGAAAACTGGTGGATGGAGTCGTGTATTACGAGACGACGATCGATTTTGATAATATCCCAGAAGGCGTAAGGCCTGAGATGACGGCTGACATTGTCGTAAAGACAGCTGAAAGAGAAAATGTGATTATAATTTCCAGTTCAACTTTACAAAGCAAAAACGGAAAAGACATAGTCCAGGTTTTTAAAGACGATAAAACCGAAGACAGGGAAATAACAATAGGACTTGAAGGAATAGATAATTTAGTGGAAGTGGTTTCCGGTCTTCAAGAGGGAGAAAAAATAGTTATAAAATAAATGAGTGATACGATTATAAAATTAGAGGACGTTTGGAAGATCTATCTGTTTGATAAAGTAGAACTGACTGCTTTGAGAGGAGTGAGCTTAGAAATTAATCCGGGTGATTTTGTTACTGTTATGGGTCCTTCAGGCTCTGGGAAGTCCACTCTTTTGAATATGATCGGGGCCTTGGATTTTCCGACAAAAGGAAAGCTGTTTCTAAACGGCAAAGACGTCTCTCTTCTTTCTGAGAATGAATTGGCTAAGCTTCGCGGGAAAACAGTCGGGTTTATTTTCCAGGAGTTCAACCTGTTGCCTAATCTTAACGCCTTACAAAACGTAATGCTGCCGATGATTTTTCAAGGAGTGCCGGAAAAAGAGAGGGAAGAGAAGGCTAAAACATTGCTCATGTCTGTCGGCCTGGAAGACAGGACTCTACACCAGCCGGCCGAGCTTTCCGGAGGAGAACGCCAAAGGGTGGCTATAGCCCGGTCTTTTGCCAACGATCCGGAAATGGTAATAGCCGACGAACCTACAGGGAATCTTGATTCAAAAACCGGCAAAATGATAATGGAAATCTTAGAGAAATTCCATAGAGAGAAAAAGAAAACTATAGTGGTTGTTACCCACGATCCGAATATCGCGGGCTATAGCGAAAAGATAGTGAATATAAAAGACGGCGAGGTCGTGGTTAATCATCATCAGTCAAGCGAAATTTTATGGCAGAAATAGGAGGGTCTCTTTTTAAAGGGGAAACAAAAGAATATTTCGGCATTGCCTTAAGGAACATCAAAACAAGGTCCTTGAGGAGCTGGCTGACTATTTTAGGGATTGTTATCGGGGTGTTTTTGATAATTAGTCTTCTTTCTCTGAGTGAAGGGCTAAAGCAGACCATCACAAAGCAGTTGAAGTCTCTGGGGGGAGAGATGATTTTTGTCATGCCCGGAGACATGTCTAACCCCTTATCCATGTTTATGGGGGGGAGCAAGTTTGAAAGGCAAGACGTAGATGCGATTGGAAAGGCGGAGGGAGTAGACAAGGTTTTGACCATGTCCTACCAAAGCGGCGTTGCCAGGTACGGAGAAGAAAGCAAAACAATATTCCTGGCCGGAATCCCCATAAAAATAGGGATAGAAGTTTTGGAAAAATTCCAGGGATGGAGCTTGGAAAAGGGAAGATGGCCTAATACCGGCAAAAGAGAGGTTATCATCGGTCAGCAGGTCGCAAATGAAATATTCAAAGAAGATGTTGGGGTAAATACGGAGATCACTATCAAGGGAAGGAGGTTTGAGGTCGTGGGGATACTTAATTCTTTAGGAAGCAAGAGCGATGACTCATACATTTATATGGATATGTCTTTGTATGAATGGCTTACCGGTGAGAAAAAAGGGACAGCTCAGCAGGTTATGGTCAAAATAGAAGACGGAAGTAATCTTGATCAGGTGGCTGAGAATATAGAAGAGAGCCTGCAGGAAACCAGGAAAAGAAGGGCGGGGACAGATTCGGTTGATTTCAGCGTCATTACTTCGGAAAAAATGGGAGATATAGCCGGCAATATTTTAGGGGTAATTCAGATAGTCATTGTGGCTTTTGCCAGCATTGCCATTATTGTCGGGGGAATCGGCATAACCAACACGATGTTCACTTCGGTCAGGGAAAGAACCAAAGAAATAGGCATTATGAAGGCAATAGGCGCTAAAAATTCGGCTATCCTGACTATTTTTTTGATGGAAGCCGGGATCATAGGTTCGATAGGCGGAGTAGGAGGGACTTTATTGGGAGTCCTTTTTGCCAAGATTATTGAAATATACGGACAAATTTATCCTATATTTTATTTTGCGGCTTCAATATCGCCGGGTTTGGTCATATTCGGACTGGTGTTTCCGTTCTTTGTCGGATGCATAGCAGGGCTTCTTCCCGCAAAACAGGCGGCGAGTATGAAGCCGGTTGAAGCATTAAGAAGATTTGAATAAATCAATTTTATGCAATATATTTACATTCTTCTCGCCGGATTTTCAGGCGGGGCAGTAAGAGGGCTGGTCGGTTTTATCAAACACCAGTTTTCTTATAAAAATGTCGGTTTCAAACTGCCTTATTTTTTAGGAATGGCTTCTCTCTCGGGAATTATCGGATTAGTAGCGGCTTTAGCCGTTAAAGAAGTCGGGCTTACTCTGGGAGGTGTTTTTAGTCCGGCTTTGAGTTTTATCGTGGGGTATGCCGGCGGCGATTTCCTGGAAAATATTTACAAGATTATTATTAAAAAGTCATCTCTGGGTCAATAAAATTACCATTTAAACGTTCCGCTATAAACCATTTTCTTTTAATAAAATGATTTTAGAAATAAAAAAATATCCGGCTCCTGTTTTGAAGAAAAAAGCAGAGAAGGTTAAAGAAATTTCAGAAGAGATCCAAAAGCTGATTGACGATATGATAGAAACTTTGGCTCTAAGTAAGGGGGTTGGTTTGGCCGCTACCCAGGTTGGTGAGTCAAAAAGGATAATCGTTATCAAACCCGGAGATGAATTTATAGCCTTCATTAATCCCAGGATTGTTAAGAAATCAAAAGAGGCAGAGTCCAAAGAAGAGGGATGTTTAAGCTTCCCCGAATTGTTTATAAACATCAAAAGACCGAAGAAAGCGGAAGTTGTTGCTTTAAATAGAAAAGGAGAAGAGGTTAAGATTTTGGCAGACAGTTTCGCAGCCAGAATTTTTCAGCACGAGATAGACCATTTGGATGGCACTCTGTTTATAGACAGGATCAGCTTGTGGCAGAGATTAAGATTAAAGAAGGAATTAAAACAGCATGGCTTTGATAAATGATTTAATCGGAGAGGGTTGGCTGAAGACGCCGCGAATTATCTCGGCCTTCAATAAAATCAAAAGAGAAGATTTTCTGCCTGCCTCGCCGGCAGGCGGGCCCGAAGATTCAAAGGATTTATCGGAGTTAAACAGGGCTCTGCCTATAGGCTACGGCCAGACGATTTCCCAGCCACTAGTAGTGGCTTTTATGCTGGAGCTTTTAGAACCCAATAAAGGAGATAAAATCCTAGATGTGGGGTCGGGTTCCGGCTGGACTACCGCTTTATTAGCCGAAATAGTCGGCGAAGGAGGAAAAGTGGTTTCCCTTGAAATCATTCCCGAACTGATGGAATTTGGGAAGGAGAATATTTCCAAATACGATTTTAAAAACATAGAGTCTGTTTGCGCCGACGGGTCAAAGAGGTACAAGAAATATATGCCCTACGACAGGATTTTGGCCTCAGCTTCGGCTAGAAAGATTCCAGAGGCCTGGAAAGAGCAGCTTAAGGTCGGCGGAAGAATTGTTGCCCCAAAAGACAACTCCATCTGTCTTATTGTCAAAAAGTCAGAGAATGTTTTTGAAGAGAAAGAATATCCGGGGTTCGTTTTCGTACCCTTAATAACAAAATGAACAAAAAATTTTATTCAATATTATTTTCTTTATTCGTCTTTGTTTTAGCTATCTTGCTGTATGTCACCGGCAGACCGGCTGATTACGCCGGTTTTTTTGAAGTGAAATCCGGCCAGTCGCTCGGAGAGATAAGCGGGAATTTGGCGAGTCAAAAGGTTCTAAACAACAAATATCCCTTTTATCTCTATGTTTTGGTTTTTGGGAAAGCAAACTATCTAAAAACAGGCGAATATTCCTTCTCTCCAAAAGATGATTTTATAGATGTCGCTGACAAGATAATAAAAGGGGATACCTATAAGATAAAGATAACTTTTCCGGAAGGGTTTAATTTAAAAGAAACGGAGAGTCGACTGGGGAGCTCCGGATTGCCACTGGAATTGGGGGATTTCTTTGCAAAGGATTTTAAGAAAGATTTCTCTATTTTGGAAAACATTCCTGACAGCGCAAGCCTGGAGGGGTACCTGTTTCCGGACACCTATTTCTTTGCTCCAAACGTTAAAGAAAAGGAGATCGTAGAAGTTTTTCTTCAAAATTTTGATAAAAGGTTTTCTAAAGGCCTGAGAGACGAGGTCTCAAAACAGGATAAAGAAATATCTGACATTGTGATTATGGCTTCTCTAATTGAAAAAGAAGTTAAGACGGAAGAAGATAAAAAGGTTGTTTCAGGTATTTTTTGGAAAAGAATAGAGATAGGCCAGCCGTTGCAGTCATGTGCCACAATTGCCTATATTTTGAATGTTGATAAATGGATTTATTCCTACGACGATACCAGGATCGTTTCGCCCTATAATACTTACTTGAATCGAGGTTTGCCGGCAGGCCCTATCTGTAATCCCGGTCTTGAAAGTATCCAGGCTGCCTTATACCCCGAAGAAAGTGATTATCTCTATTATTTATCTACCCCCGAGGGCAGGACTATTTTCAGCAAAACGCTTGCAGAGCATAATATGAATAAAGCTAAATATCTCAAATGAAGAAGACCCTGTTTTTTGTCTTGTTTATTGCTTTGTTGTCTGTCGGTCTCTTTGCTTCCAAAAGATATATAGGGGACAAGGATAACAAGGAAAAACAGACGGTCCCGTCAGCAAACCAGGTGCCTGACAGGGGAGGAATTATGCAGTTTACCACTCCTTCAGAATGACAGCTCTTGACATAAAATTTAAAGAATATATACTTAGTACATCTGCAGACAGCAGGCATTCTGTAAGCCCTGCCGAGGATAAAATAAAAAGGTTATACTTTTTGTTGTATTCGTCTGCATAAGCAGCCGTTTTTTGTTTAATTTACATAAATATGCCCCGTTAGAAGTCCTTGGCATAAAATTTTCAGGAAAAATTTAATGCTTCGGGAATAACAGGGCAATAATAAGAAGATCTGTTTAAAGTTTAATTAGAAATATATTACTCTAAGACAGACTTCTAACGGGGTATGCCGCAAACAAAACAGCAAAAACAAGAAATAGTAGAGGATTTAAAAGAAAAAATGAAGAGCCAAAAGGCGGTGGTCTTCTTTGACTTTACCGGACTAAAAGTAAAGGATTTTTCCAATTTAAGGAAGAAGATAAAAGCAGCCGGTGATAGTTTAAAAGTGGCTAAGAAAACCTTACTCAGTTTAGCTTTCAAAAAAGAGGGGATAGACATTGATTTTAAAAAGATGGCAGGAGAGATAGCCATAGTCTTTGGTTATAAAGATGAAATAGCTCCGGCAAAAACCGTCTGGCAGTTTTCACAGGAGAATAAAAACGTTAAAATTTTAGGTGGATTTTTAGAGAACAAGTTTTTTGAGACAGACAGAATGATTGAATTAGCCAAGCTTCCTGGCAGAAAGGAATTGCTGGCCAGATTCGTAGGGACGGTCTCTGCCCCAGTTTCAAACTTTGTAAGTGTTTTACAAGGAAACATTAAAGGTCTGATCGTGGCGTTAAATGCCATAAGTAAAACAAAATAATTTAAATCAAAAACATATGTCAGAAGAAAAACCCACTGTTCACACGCAGAAAGTTGAAGTCCCGGAAAAGTTCGAAAAATTAGTTAAAGAGATCGAGAAAATGAGCGTTCTGGATTTAGCCGAGTTGGTGAAAGTTTTAGAAGAAAAGTTCGGCGTCTCAGCCGCAGCTCCCGTCATGGCAGCTCCCGTAGCAGCTCAAGGCGCAGCTCCTGCTGACGAGGAAAAGAGTATCTTTAATGTGCTCTTGACCGCCCCCGGAGACAAGAAAATTGAAGTTATAAAGGTGGTCAGGGATGTTACCCAGAAGGGATTAAAGGAAGCCAAAGATATGGTTGACGCATCAGCTTCTTCTCCTCAAATAGTGAAGGAGGGGGCTAAGAAAGAGGAGGCAGAGGAATTGAAGAAGAAATTTGAAGCAGCCGGAGCCAAGGTTGAATTGAAGTAAGTTTTCCACAACTTATTGAAAAAAAATAAATAATATGTTATCAAAAAGCCAGAAGCTATTCTCCTGGTTTTTTGTTCTTAATAGGCTTCTAAATAATATTCGAGGAGGTGACACGTTATATGTGGGGTTATGAATAAATGTACAATGGCTGACCATCCGGGAAAGGCCGGAAATAAAGTAAGGAGTAGATTTAGTTGAAAACTAAGTTCCCATCAGCGCTCGGCGTTTTCTTCCTCTTGCTGCTCGTAGCGTTGCTCGTGGCAGCCCCGCTTCAGCTGGCCAATAGCCCTCCTACGAATTCAAGTTCCTGGGCTGCCAACGACTACGAAAGCATCGCGTCATTGCCGGCTCTCAGGCTATCCAACGGCTTGGATACGATGATCAGTTCGACGCATACGGCGGCCATGCAGCACGACGGCTTCACCATCGCCACAGTCGCGCCAGCCAGGTCCTACCTGGCCCTTGGATTGGCTACCCTGGATATCCCGGCCTTAATTTACACCTCCACGCAACAGATCAATTGTGCCGGGCTAATACAGGTTGCGTCCGCATTTCCCTCCACTGTTTGCCAACGGGAGACGTCTGTCTTGCTGGCCGGTTTTTCCACGCAAGGAGAGATGCTTGCCGGCGGTGTACAACATTTTAGCATTAACACCGCCACCAGGCCCGCAGTTTCAGCAGCCACCAACACGGCGCCCGTCGCCTCTTGTATATGCTCCCACCCAGGGACAGCGACGTTCGCCAACGCCTACATCAGTAATATAGCCCTCGTCCTCATCTTCAAAACCTGAAGGGCTTAATTACCATCCCGTGCGTTGTTCGCCCCCGTTTCCGTCTCAACGTGATTCGGGGGCGAACACCCACCAAAACTGTACCTTGAAAACTAAAAACGGCCAAAAGGCCTTTAAACCCGGGTTCCCCAAAACCTGGTTTTTTTATTAGTCAGTTATCTTATATACCCTCAGACCGTTGAGTAAATATATTTCTTTTCCGTTGTTTGAAACGGCGAAATCTAAAAGATTATCAAACTTATCGCTCCTGTACTGTTTTATTACCAATCCCAATTTATCGGTGATAATTATTCTTTTTTGAGCAGGCTCCAGTAAATAGAGATAAGACAGGTTGTTAGAGGTTATAATCTTGGATAGGTCTGTAGGCTCAGGGAAGACGTCTATATTCAGGGTTTTTTGGAGATATTTGGAGTAGTATTGGGCGATAGACCTGTCTTTGTTAATAACCCAAATTGACCCGTCAACTGCCATAGACCGGCCTTCAATTGGTTTTTTGGCGTTTTCAGCCAGCCAGGTTTCGGGAGGCCCCCATTTCATTCCGCCCAAGTAAGGATATTTTATTATTTCCCCGGTCGCTTTGTCCAAGAAGTAAAAATTTCCTTTATACGGAAAAAAATTACTGAAACCGAATTCGCTGAAAGGATTTTTAAGAGTTATTACGTCCCCGAACTTCCCGTCTTTGAAGGTTACTAAGTTTTCTGATTTTGAGAACAAAATTATTGAACCGTTCAGCAGACCAGCTGAGTTTATCGTATTTCCTTTGGCCATCGGAGCCGTATATGCCTTGCTGTCGTTGTTTGAAAGATTCAATTCAAATAAATTCTGTGAGTAAGGGCTGTAAAAGTATAGATTGCCGTCTGATAAGATTATTTTTTGGGCGATGAATCCCTGGGTTTCTCCGTCCGGTTTGGCGGAGAATTCAAAAATTTGCTGAGGGTCGGGTATCTCTATGACGTTATTAAGTTTGGAGAAGTCTTCAGAGATTTTATCATATATGGAATTGACTTGGTCGGCAATATTTTTTGGCAGAGTGGCTAATATCTCCAAATAAGGGGAGAGTTTTTCCCAACTTTCTTTCAGCAGAAAATTGGCATTTCTGGCTGCCTGAGGCCTTGTTTCTATTAAAACCAGATAATTCTCTGCCTTCAAGATGTTCTCTTCTATCTTTTCCAGGTCGCTCTTATATATCTCCATCTGCTTTTTCTGCTGTTTTTCAAAAACGGAAAAGCCTCCTATTAAGAATAAAAGGAAAATGGAAACTAGAACAAGGTTTCTGCTAAATTTTAATTTTGGCGTCCGGACTTTTATTTTCGAAAATTTAGCCGGTTTGGTCCGCGTTTTTTTTACGGGAGTCAAGAATTTCGGTTTCTTAAAGATTTTTTTAAACAGTTCTGTAATCGGGCTGAAAACCTCTTTAAAACTAAATTCCTTTTTCGGTATTTTAGGAGAAATGGTCTCTTTTTTGCCTGAAAGGATTTCTTTGGTTAGGAATATCATCAAACAGATCCCTGAAATATTCAAAAGCCTTTCATTCTTTTTATCAAGAACGGATTTCAGGTTTTTCCAGTTGAATGGACGGATCTTCGATATTATATTCAGCAAATTTTCTGATTTGAATTTCTCAAGAACCTCTTCGTTCAGAACCATGACTACGTCGTTTTCTGCCAATTTCCCGGAAATGATATTGCCAAAAACCTTTAAGGGCCAAGGACTGACATCGGTAAATTTTAATTTTCGGTCAATATCTATAATCTGCCCCTGTCTCATTAGGATGATTTTTATATCATTAACCTTGGTAAAATTTAATTCGTAGTTTTTAAGAGAAAGGGTGGCAAAACTCAAATTTCCCAACCAGCTGACGTCTCCTTTTTTACCCACTCCCTGCAAAAAGATGTTAGCTTCCTTTAAACTATCTTTCAATGATTTTTCAGGACTGTTTGAGGAAGAGCGGTAATATTTTTCCTTTATGACTCTGGCAGTTTTTTCCAGCAGGCGCTCGTTTTGAGGTAAAGCGTTTCTTAAGGCGCCGACCATATATAAATTTCCTGCTCTTTTTTCGTAAGCGGTTTTTGGAGTATAACAAAAACCGTCGAAGACCGAGTCGGATTGTTTTTTGGGACTGAAACGAAATTCGAAAACCTGCATGTTCGTTTATTTTACTTTTTATTTCGTTTGTTGTAAAATACTCTCGATTCATAAGATAACTTTCGGAGGTACGAATTGGTAAAAATACCGACCAAATTGCCAGGAGTTAAAGAGACCCTTGACAAAATCAAATGGTGGCAGAAGCTTTTATTATTTATAGAGTGGGGAAGTATTCCAATAGGGCGGTTTCAGCCAGAGGGGTACTCTGCCCCCATGAAATTTTGTCTCATTTACTGCTCCTTATGCAGAGAAATAAAAATAGTTTCTGCCGGGGGCAGAGATGGAAAAAAAGCAGGTTGTTCTTGTTGGGCGAGCAAATAACCACAGCATAGGAGCGTCTTCGTGCGCTTCTTTTTATTTTTTCTTGAAGATGATAAGATGGAAAATAGCTTGGGGGCAACTAGCTCAATGGTTAGAGCGCATGCATCACACGCATGAGGCTACAGGTTCGAATCCTGTGTTGCCCAAGGTTAATCTTACATATAAAAATATGCTTAAATTTGAAGTAATCTGTGTAATCTTATTTATGCTTTTTGCGGCTTTTTACACAGTGACAAAAGTTTTACCGACTCTTTTGCGTTAATCCAGATGGAGAATAAAGCCAGAGCTCATATTTTCGTATCGGGAAGAGTCCAGGGAGTCAGGTTCCGGGAAAGCACCTGTAAAAAAGCCCAGAAACTGGGCGTTTTTGGTTGGGTGAAGAACCTTGCTGACGGCAGGGTGGAGATAGTTTCTGAAGGGGATAAAGAAAATGTTCAAAAACTGGCTAATTGGGCAAAGAACGGCCCCATATTCGCCAAGGTCAATAATATCGAGGTTTTCTGGGAAGAGGATAGGGGAGAATCCAGCAGTTTTGAAATAAAATATGAGATTTAAAGTAGTTAAAAAGTCAAAGATAAGCCAAGCGAGGCTGGGCCTGTTAGAAACTAGCCATGGCGTTGTTGAAACTCCCTGTTTGGTTCCGGTTGCCACCCAGGCAGTCATTAAAACTCTTAACTCAGAAGAGGTAAAAGCCACTAAAAGCCAAATACTGATTGCCAATACTTTTCATCTGCATTTAAAACCAGGAGAGAAAATAATTAAATCAGCCGGAGGGCTCCATAAATTTATGAATTGGGATAAGCCCTTAATGACAGACTCTGGAGGCTTTCAGGTTTTTAGCTTAGGGTTTGGCAAAGATTTAGGAATTGGTAAAATTCTTAAAGAAAGATCTGATATCAATATTAAAGATGGACAGCAGCCAAAACTTTTAAAAATTGCTTCGGACGGAGTATATTTCAGATCTTTTATTGACGGCCAGAAGATATTCTTGGGGCCCAAGGAATCCATCAAAATCCAGGAAAGCTTGGGAGCCGATATAATATTTTCTTTTGATGAGCCTACTTCCCCGGCAGCTGATTACGGATATACCAAAAATTCTCTTTCAAGAACCAATAGGTGGGCAGGGGTTTGTTTAGATTCGAAAAAATCAAACCAAGCTCTTTTTGGAATTGTCCAAGGCGGAAGATATAAGGATTTAAGGATTGAAAGCGCTAAATTTACGGCTAAGCTGCCTTTTGACGGATTCGGTATCGGTGGGGAATTCGGAGATAATAAGAATAAAATGATGGAAATGTTGACTTGGGTGATGAATGAATTACCTGATGAAAAGCCAAGACATCTTTTGGGGATAGGATATCTGGAAGACATCCCAAAGATTATAAAAAGAGGGGTGGATACTTTTGACTGCATAGTTCCCACTCACTATGCAAGAAGGGGGATTTCTTTCACTTCTTTCGGAGAGTTAAATGTGCAGAAATCCGTCTTCTTGAAAGATAAAAAGCCTTTGGATAAAAAATGTTCCTGCTTTGTCTGCCAAAATTATACCCGGGGATATATTTCTCATCTTTTTCGGGCCAAAGAAATCACAGCTTTAAAATTATTGACCTTCCACAATATATATTTCTTCAATGCTTTTATAGAGGATATACGTAAAAAAATTAAAGAGGGAAAAATTTGAACTATTGACTTTTTGTATTTATTTATTATAATCAATAAACTGCGAGATAGAAATATCTCAAATTAAAAATAGAATAATAAGGACGATAATAATGAAAGAAAGACAATTAGCTTTGTTAGGCTGGTCGGAAAAAGAAAAGAGTGAATCGTGCGTAAAAATTACTAAAAGCCCGGAGGAAAATGAAGGAATTTTAGTGACTGAATCAAGTTTCTATATACTATCTTGGGTAGATACACTCAAAGGCGTATGCTCAGCAGGGAAGCTGGTGAATAAAACCCGGCTATATTCCCAAGAGTGTCTTCGGGTCCCTGACGAAGAATACAATAAACATCGCCAATTGGCAGAGTCGGCTTTTGAGGACAGGAGAGTCGCCCGCCGTAAAAAAGAAAAAGCTCTTCAGGGCACGGCACGGTTGTTTATTTAGATTCCACCGTGCTTTTTTATTTTTTCACTATTAATTTTGTTGAGAGCGGGAAAAGGAGATACCGCGGCGCAAGCCCGTGGGAGATTCATTTTTAAATGATATAATCAAAGTATGATTCCCATTGAGATGGGACCCTGTAAATTTTATTAAATTTATGGAATTGGAAAGTTTTGAAAAACTAGTTGATGAGGCTATCCGGGATTTACCTGAAAAAATACGTAAAATCATGGAAAACGTGGCTATTGTTGTTGAAGATAATCCCACAAGAGTGCAATTGAAAAGTGTTGGGGTAAGATATAACGATGTTTTATTGGGGCTTTACGAGGGAGTCCCTCAAACGAGATGGGGCAAGGGCTTTGGCGGGAATTTGCCTGATAAAATCACCATATTTCAGCAATCAATTGAAAGTATCGCCAGATCACAGGGAGAGATTAAGGATTTGGTAAGAAATGTCGTCTGGCACGAGATAGCCCATCACTTCGGTTTTAACGAGAAAGGGGCAAAATTATTAGAGCAAAGAAGAATTAAAAAACATGCTGATAAAAGTTAAGGCTTTCCCTTGTTCAAAAGAGAATGATTTAGTTAAGAAGTCAGAAGATTCCTTTGAGGTTTATGTCAGAGAGAAACCCGTAATGGGTATGGCAAACAGGGCGGTAGTTAAACTGCTTTCTGACTTTTTTAAGATTTCAGAGGGAAAAGTCAGGCTCATAAAAGGGTTTAAAGAGAGAAATAAGATTTTTGAAATAATTAATTAGTCTTATATAATAAAATATATGAAAAACAATATTTTTAAATTTCTATTCGCTGTTATCTTTTGCCAGTTAGCCGGGGTTCTAGGCTCTGTATTCACCGCCCCTTCTATTCGCGGATGGTATACAACCCTCCAAAAGCCTGTTTTTAGCCCTCCAAACTGGATATTCGCTCCTGTTTGGATAACCCTGTTCTTTTTGATGGGGATATCTCTCTATCTGATTCTAAAAAAGGACTTAAATGACAGAGAGGTGAAGAAAGGACTGCTAATTTTTATCGTCCAGCTTCTTTTGAATGTAAAGTGGTCATTCCTGTTTTTCTACCTCCACAGCCCGTTTTTAGCTTTCTTGGATATATTATTTTTGTGGCTTGCAATAGCGCTGACCATCCTTCAGTTTCGTAAAATTGATAGGGCAGCGGCCTATTTGCTTTTACCGTATTTAACCTGGGTTACTTTTGCGGCCCTGCTTAACTTTTCAATCTGGCAACTAAATATTTAAACAAGGATTTGTTTGCTAATAAAAATTGCCTCCGCGTCTGAACGGGGACTTTTTCTTGTTCTTAATCGGTTTAAGGAGTAAAATATATCAATATGGCAAAAAAAATGGGAGAGATAAAGAAAAATAATATTCCCGATATTTCAGAGAAGGAATCTGAGGAAAGAATGAAGATACTGTTTGAGTATGCACCAGACGCATATTACTTGAGCGACTCCAAAGGCGTTTTTATTGACGGCAACAAGGCGGCTGAGAAGCTCAGCGGCTATAAAAAAGAAGAACTGATCGGGAAAAGTTTTTTAAAATTGAATTTGTTGGCGTCGAATCAAATGTCTAAAGCAGCCGTACTGCTGGGTAAAAACGTTCTTGGACTGCCAACAGGGCCTGACGAGTTAATTTTTAACCGTAAAGACGGCACTAAGATCTTGCTGGAGGTAAGCACTTATCCTGTAACAATGCAGGGGAAGAAAGTGGTTTTGGGTATAGCCCGTGACATTACCGGGCGTAATAAATTAGAGGGAGAGCTTAAAAAAAGGAATGAAGAGCTGGAGAAGATTAATAAACTGGCCGTAGGAAGAGAGTTGAAAATGGTTGAACTTAAAAAGAGAGTCCAAGAGTTGGAGGAGAGGTTGAATAAAAAGTAATCTTCATGTCTAAAAAAATATTAGCCATCATTTTTGGAGCAGTCATTTTAGCGACAATAGGCGGAGTTTGGTATTTTTTGAGCCCATCTCAGCCAAGCGAATTGGCCAAAGATGATTTAATAAAAGTTAAAGATTTTGAACTGAATCAAATAGTTGATAGCCCCTTGGTTATTAAGGGCGAGGCACGGGGTTTTTGGTATTTTGAAGGAAGCTTCCCGGTTAAGATATTTGATGAGAATAATAATCTTTTAGGGGTTGCCCCGACTCAGGCTCAAGGAGACTGGATGACTGAAAGCTTTGTGCCCTTTGAAGTTTCTCTCGCATTTTCTACTTCTACAACTAAGAAGGGAACCCTTGTTTTGGAAAAAGATAATCCTTCCGGACTTCCAGAGAATGCTGACGAGTTCAGAATTCCGGTTGTTTTCAGGGATTTGGCTGCTCAAGGAGAAAAAATAGTTGTGAAAGCGTTTTTTAATAACAGCAACCTGGATCCTGAGTCTTCCTGTAATAAGGTTTTCCCGGTTGAAAGAGCTGTTGATAAAACTCAAGCGGTAGCTATGGCTGCCTTGGATGAATTACTGAAAGGGGTTTCTGAAGAAGAGAAATCTCAAGGGTATTTTACAAGTATTAACGCTGGGGTCAAAATCAACAAGCTGGTTATTGAGAACGGAACGGCTGAAGTCGATTTCGATGAACAGCTGGAGTTTCAAGCAGGGGGTTCCTGCAGGGTTTCAGCTATAAGATCCCAGATAATCCAGACTTTAAAGCAATTTCCTACGATTGAAAACGTGGTTATATCAATAGACGGCAGAACAGAGGATATTTTACAACCCTGAGTTGACTTATTTCGGGGGGTTGTTTATAATTCAATTAATCTCACATAACATTTGTTTAAGGAGGTATATGTTGAGAACGTGATTACGGCACCTTACATCAATCAATTTTGGCTATTTTATTAAGGAGGCATTGAAGAATGGCAGCAGGCATAGGGACTTTGGCAGTAAGCGAGGGATGCAAGCAGCGGATAAGAGAGCTGTTGAAAACCACGCTGGCAGGGAAAGAAGATACTGAGAGGGCTCTATTAAAAACGCTGAATGAGCTAGGGGATGGAAAGGAAGAATTTGATAAAGAGGGCAGTCAGTATGCAGAAGAATGCCGCGGGATCATCGACCGGATTGAACGTAACTCCAGAGACATAAAGAAGATTAAAGATGGATTAAGGTCTCTGGATAACAGTACCTTTACCGGCATCTGCAATAAATGTGAACGTCCTATTCCTGAAGAGGAGCTACTCGGTAACCCGAATAGCAATCCTCCTATCCCCGCCAGTCCAACTCGTAAACTGTGTAGCTCCTGTCAGGCAGAGATTAACAATAGGTAAATAAGCCAATAACCCCAGAGCTGGTGTTCGTCCAGCTCTCTTTTTTTTGATAGAAAAGTGGTAAGATACCTTATATGGAAAAGAAAGAAATATTAGTTTCAGTCACCGTTACGAGTGGGTCTGATTGGAGAAAGAAACTGGAAGAGATAAGGGAACTTGGGATAGAAGAAGCTGCTGTTTTTTGTACCTGCCTCGATAAAGAAGGTCGGAAGGAATTCTACAGGCTTATCAGGGGGTCAGGCCTCAAAAGTATTCCTTTAGTTCATCTGAGAAGCGATATGACCGTTGAAGAGTTGGATTATTTTGTTGAAAACTACGGTACTAAGGTTTTTTGCACCCATACCAAGAGAGAATATCCTTTTTTACACGACCTTTCCAAATATCGTAATATTATAGGGATTGAAAATGTGTATTTCCCTCTAGACGAAAAAGAAATAAAGGAATTCGGGGGCGTATGTCTGGATTTCTCCCATTTGGAGAATGCAAGAATCTCAACAAAGGACATTTTTGAACATAATGTGAAAATATTGGAGAAATATCCCGTGATTGCCAACCACATTAATCCGGTTAAAAAGATTCCGCATATTGATGAAAATGGATATTCTCGTTATGACAGCCATTCTTTTGATGATAATTTCTCCGAATTAGATTATTTAAAAAAATATCCTGAGAGATATTTTTCTTCTTTTCTGGCTATTGAACTTGAAAACAGCATCAAAGAGCAGCTTAAGGTCAAGGATTATTTGAGTAATTTAATTAATATATGATTCCGGTTGAGTACAAAAGAGGGAGAACGAGATTTTTGAATTGCAAGATTGATTTGTCAGAAAAAACTTTTATTCCCAGGGCCGAGACTGAATTTTGGGTGAAGAAAACCAGAAGAGAGATGGGGGATGGACGGACAATAAGAATATTGGATGTTTTTTCAGGGTCTGGATGTATAGGAGTCTCTCTGTTAAAGAACATCAAAACTAAAAAAAGCTCTGTTGATTTTGTTGATATTGACGAAAAAGCGATAAAACAGATAAAAATTAATTTGAAATTAAACAAAATATCTCCTGCAAGATACAGGGTTATTAAATCAAACCTGTTTAAAGGATTAAAAGGCAGAAAGTATGACTATATTTTTGCCAATCCTCCTTACGTTGATAGAAACAGGATAAAGGAGGTCCAGCCGTCCGTCCTAAAATATGAACCAGGCAGGGCGTTATTCGGAGGAGAAAAAGGACTATTTTACATTAGAAGACTTTTGAAGGAGGGTGGAAATTTTTTGAAAAATAATGGTATAATATATCTTGAAATTGACCCTCTGCAGAGAAAGGGTGTTGAAGATATTTTAGTTTCTTTAGGATATAAACGATTCAGATTTTTCAAGGACCAGTTTAAGAAATATAGGTGGGTAAAAATAAAGGTCGAGAAATAACATAAATTAATTAAAAATACTATGGATATTCAATGTTTAAAGGAAAATAAATACTGTTGTTGGCTAATTGCCATCCCTTTAATAGTTTTAACCGCATATATAGGAGTGCTGACCCTCAACAAAATTAAGGAGAGCAGATATATAGGAGAAACCTCGGACATTAGGAACGCTTTCACCATTTCTGATACGGGGGAAGTCTACTCAAAACCTGATTTGGCCGTAACCACTCTTTCTGTGGTAAGCGAAAAGAAAACAGTGGCAGAGGCCATGAGCGACAATACCGAAAAAATGAACGCTATTATCAAATCGGTTGGGGATAACGGCGTCGAGGATAAAGACATGAAAACGGTTAACTTTTATATCTCACCGGTTTATGAGTATCAAAGCGCCGTTAGCTGCGGCTACTATCCTTGTCCTGACGGTAAAAGGGTTTTAACGGGGTACCAAATAACCCAGTCTTTGCAAGTTAAAATCAGGGATTTGGAAAAGGTGGGAGAAATTATCCAGGGAGCTACTGATAACGGAGCGAATCAGGTAGGAGACTTGCAATTCACAATTGAGAATGAAGACGACCTCAAGAGTCAGGCCAGGGAAGAAGCAATTGACAAGGTAAAGGCTAAAGCTGAGGCATTGGCCAAGCAATTAGGGGTAAAAATAGTCAGAATAGTGAGCTACAGCGAAAGCGGAGCATATAATTATCCAGAGGCCCTTTATTCGGCAAAAGCAGTCGGCATGGGAGGAGGAGATTCTGTTCCTCAGATACAGACGGGAGAGAATAAAATAGAAGCAACAGTAAGCATTACCTACGAATTCAGATAAAATGTTGTTGAAGTTCGCTGACAGCAAGGAAAAGATTTTTTGGACAAATCATTCTAAAAGAAAAATGCGGCAATACCGCTTGTCAGAAAAGCGGGTATTGCGCATTCTGAGAAAACCTGAAAGGAGAGAGGAGGGGATAGCTCCAGGCACCATTGCCTCAATGCAGATTACGGGGACTAAGAAACACCCGACAGAGGCTTGGCTGATGTACGAAGCCTTAAAGAAGCCGAAAAAAATCAAAATCATCAGCACCTGGAGATATCCCGGCAGGACTCCGTTAAATGAAAGGCCTAAAATACCAGATGACATTATTAGGGAATTAAATCTATCAATTGATTAAAAATATGCTTATAAATAAATTTTTGTAAATATTTATAAATAGAAATATGATTACAAAAATTTTTGGTTGGATATTGATAATAGCCGGTGTAGCTTTAATCACCTGGACGATTTACTATTCTTTTAATATTTTTACCGGGAAATCTGATACTCCGGGGCCTGGTTTGTTCAAAGTTGAAAAGACTGAAAAGGCTTCTACTACTGATACAAAAGGCCTCTTTGATTCTTTACTGGGAGGCATAACGGGAGAATTAAAAGTGGGAAGCGGAACAAACGGTTCAAGTAGCCTGCTTCCTGCCGATTTTCTGCCCAAAACTATTAATTTAGCCGCCTGGTCGTTATTGGCTTGGATTCTGATTTCCGGAGGAGCTCAAATCTCCAGTTTGGGGATAAAGATGGTTAAAAGTTAAAGATTGTATATATAAAAGTCGCGTTTCCAATAGCGCGGCTTTTTTCTAATTTTGAACGCGGAAGTGAAAACGACCAAGTGAGAAATTATATATTGAGGAATTTTTTCCTCAATCTGTTTTTCGTGTTATATTAGACTAATGGGAAAGAACATATTTTTCCAATATCTAAGCTGGCAGTTTTTAGATGTGCCCAAGAACTTGCTGAAGGCCTGGGGTAATTTTCTGAAATTTAATCTGAATTATTTCTCAGTCCCTCTTCTTTTGAAAACCTTCTTTTCTCCCTGGAGGAGATATTCCTGGTCCCGCGGAAGGGGATTTGACCTAGGCAAATTCTTTGAGGCGCTTTTCTCTAACCTCATATCCAGAATTCTGGGAGCTTTAATGAGGACGTTTCTGATAGTATTCGGGATTATTGCAGAGGCTTTCATACTAGTCATCGGATTAATTATTATTTTGGGCTGGATATTCCTGCCTTTTCTTTTGGTAAGCGGGTTTATCTTGGGGATTAAATTATGTTTAATTTAAAGAAATCTGACATTTTTAGGGCAGTAGTCTGGGAGAGAAGGCTTAATTTAAAGCTGGTTAGAATAATAAGGAAGCTTTTACTTTTGCTGTCTTTTCTTCTCGTAGTTTTGTTCATTATCACTATCTTTATAGCTCCCTCTTTTTCCAAAGAAGATATCCCGGATAAAGACGCGGTCTTTTTGGGATTGATTTTAATGTCTTTTACTCTTTCTCTGGCTCTATGGCAGGCAGAGATGTTCTTTAATATAAGATTAAAGAATCCTAGGATTAAAGCGAAGATAGAGGAAGTCATATCAGATCCAGAGCCGTATAATTTGGCTGACTTTTTAAGCTTTGAAGTGGCAAAAGCCTGCCAGAAAGCAAAAAATAATTCTACGGCCCTTCTCTACCATCTGCTCTGCGATAATCCAAGACTTAATTTCATATTCTACAGAATGCTATTGGATTCAACCGGCATCAAAAAGACACTAAGGAATTATTTAAAAGAGGTAAAAGAAGTTTCTTCCCCTGATTTTATGGAGATTATTGTGGAGTCTTTGAAGAATGCCAAGAAAGAAGGCCATCAGCAAGTTGATATCGGGGATGTTCTTACGGCCCTGTCTAAGTATGAGCCTAATTTAAAGAAAATACTGCTTGAATATAATTTAAAGACTGCTGATATCGAGAACCTGACCTGGTGGCTGGAAGATATGGAGAAAATACGCGAAGAGAGAAAGAAATTCTGGGAATGGAAAAACCTTGTAAAAGCCGGGTCTATGGCAAAGGAATGGACTTCAGGGTATACTCTTACTTTGGATAGATTTTCAACGGATATTTCAGCTTTAGTTAAAAGGAGGGGATATCCTGAAACTATCGGGCACCAGAAAGAAATTGCTGCCATGGAAAGAATTTTGGCCAGGAGAGAGCTGAATAACGTATTGGTGGTAGGGGAGCCGGGTTCAGGCAGAAAAAGCATGATTGAAGAATTAGCTAAGAGAAGCGCTCTAGGGGAAACCATGCCTGAAATTAATTTCAAGAAATTTGTAAGATTGGAGCTTTCTAATCTTCTGGCTCAGACTAAATCGTCCGGTGAGGCAGAGAATGTTTTAGACACCATTTTCAGAGAAACTATTTCTGCCGGAAATATCATTTTAGTAATTGATGAGTTCCATAATTTCGTAGGCAAGTTATCCCAGCCTGGCATGGTTGATATTTCCGGAGTTTTGTCTCCCTATCTTCCCTTGTCAGGATTCCAGACCATCGTTCTCACCAGTTTTGAAGGACTCCATAAGAATATCGAGCAGAATCCTTCTATTCTTTCTCTTTTTGACAAAGTAGAGGTGTCTGAAATATCAGAAAGTGAGACTTTGATGATTTTGGAGGATTTAGCTTTTGTTTTGGAGTATAAATACAAGAAATTCATTTCTTATCCGGCCATACGCGAGATTATCAGTTATTCGGGGAAATATATGCCGGCCATTCCTTTCCCGGAAAAAGCAATGGGGCTGATGGATGAAGTGATGGTTTATCTGGCCCAGACGAAAGACAAGGTTCTTTTGCCGAAACACGTGGCTAAAATCATTTCTGAAAAAACCCAGATACCGGTAGGAGAGATGGAAAGCAAAGAAAAGGAGATACTGCTTAATTTGGAAGATTTGATTCATCAGAAAATCATTAATCAGGAAGAAGCGGTAAAAGAGATATCTTCTGCTTTAAGAAGGGCCCGAGCTGATATTACCGTCAGAAAAGGACCTATGGGTTGTTTCTTATTCTTAGGGCCGACCGGAGTAGGGAAAACAGAGACTTCAAAAGCTTTAGCTGAGATTTATTTCGGCTCAGAGAGCAGAATGATAAGGATAGATATGTCAGAGTTCCAGAATGTCGGGGATATACCAAGGCTGATAGGCTCTCCGGGGGAAGAAGGGTTGTTGACCACCAAAGTCAGAGAAAGGCCTTTTTCTCTGATATTGCTCGATGAAATTGAAAAGGCTCATCCCAATATCTTGAATTTGTTTTTACAGGTTTTAGATGAAGGCCATTTGACTGACGGCATGGGCAGGAAGGTTGATTTCAAAAATTCAATCATTATTGCCACTTCCAACGCCGGCTACCAGATAATTCTGGATTGTTTGAAACAAAACACCGAATGGTCTCAGGTAAAAGGCAAAATCTTGGACTTTGTTTTCAGCCAGGGACTTTTCAGGCCGGAATTCATTAATCGTTTTGATTCAGTGGTTGTTTTCCGTTCTCTGACCAAAGAAAACTTAATGGATATCGCCGAGTTGCTGCTTCAGGGATTGAAAAAGAACTTAAAAGGCAAAGAGGTGGAGTTTGTTATAACCACTGCCCTGAAAGAAAAAATCGTAGAGCTGGGATATGACCCGGTTTTCGGAGCAAGACAGATGAGAAGGGTTATTCAGGACAAAATTGAAAATACTCTGGCTTCGGCTTTATTATCTAATCAGTTGAAAAGGGGGAACAAGGTAGAAATTAACCCTCAGGATTTCGGGTTGAA
>CAZPAG010000001.1:29761-66476 GCA_964584545.1 uncultured Candidatus Saccharibacteria bacterium | reverse complement strand
TGGGATTTTACCTTATTTATTTGATAAGAGATATTATAATCTGGATTATTTTTGGTTTGATCATTTCTCTTTTATTCAATCCCGTAATAAGTTTTCTGCAAAAAAGGAAAGTTCCAAGAGCTTTAGCCACCGCTTCTGTCTATATCATAGCCCTCGGAGTTATAGGATTTATGATTTATCTGACGGCCCCGATTTTTATTATAGAAATTCAACAGTTCAGCCAGCTTTTCCCCCAGTATTTCGAAAAAATGGCTCCTACCCTGAAAAATTTGGGAATGGCGGCTTTTGAAAGTTTTGACAGCTTTATAAAAGTTTTCCAGGATTGGTTTGTTAAAGCTTCGGCCAGCATTTTCGGCGCAATTTCAGCTATTTTTGGCGGAATCTTCTCAACTCTTACCATTTTTACTTTAGCCCTTTTCATCTCTCTGGAAGGGGGAGGAATTGAAAAGGCCATTGGACTTTTTACCCCAAAGGCTCGTGAAACGTACGTTTTGTCTATCTGGAAGTCCTGTCAGGATAAGGTTGCGGGCTGGTTTGGAGCAAAGGTTATGACCTGCTTGTTTATCAGCGTTTTTTCCTTTTTAGCCTTGTATCTTTTTAAAGTTAATTATCCCTTGGCCTTAGCCCTGATAGCCGGTATTACCAATATCGTTCCGGTTATAGGGCCGATAATTGCCGGAGTGGTTATTTTCATATTCGCAGCCTTGGATTCTTGGCTTAAAGCATTTTTCGTTTTAATTATTTTTATTCTGCTTCAGCAGATTGAAGGCAATATCCTAACCCCGATTCTTACTAAAAAGTTCATAGGGCTTCCTCCTGTTCTAGTCTTGATTTCGTTGCTTGTCGGGGGCCAGCTTCTAGGAATCACGGGAGCTATTTTAACGATTCCCTTCACCGGAGTGATTTATGAATTTTTAAAGGACTATTTGAAGAAAAAGAAAGAGCCCAAGGCGGAATTGCTTTGACGATTTATGTCCGTTTTATATATAATTGCCACTCCAATAGGAAACTTGGAAGACATTTCAGAAAGAGCCCTCCGAACGTTATCGGAGGTTGATTTAATTTTGTGCGAAGATACGAGGGTGACAAGAAAACTATTGGACCACTATCAAATTAAGGTTCCTGTAATCAGCTACCATCAGCATTCAAAGATTAACAAAGTAGAATATATTATAGGTTTTTTAAAAGAAGGAAAAGATTTGGCCTTGGTTTCTGACGCAGGCACCCCTGGGATATCCGATCCCGGCAACAAACTGGTTTCCGAAGTTTATAAATTAGGTTTTAAGATCTGCCCCATACCCGGAGCTTCAGCTGCAATAACGGCAGCCAGCATTTCCGGTTTTCCCATGGATAAATTTATTTTTATGGGCTTTCCTCCTCAAAAGAAAAAGAGGAGGAAATTTTTTGAAGAGGCGGCAAGCTCAAAATATCCCGTAGTTTTTTATGAATCAACTTATAGGATTTTAAAAACCTTGGAGGAGCTAAAAGAAATTGATAACACTCTTTTATTAATGGTTTGTCGGGAGCTAACTAAAAAATTTGAAACAGTCTATCGGGGGGAGATAGAGAAGGTTATTGAAGAGATTAAAAGAGGCGAAATAAAAGGGGAGTTTGTCGTCGTTTTGGAAGGTCAAAATATGATAAAATAGTATTAAACCGTCATATGCCAAAGAAAAAGTTTTATTTTACAACGAGTATCGCCTATACAAACGCCTATCCTCACATTGGTTTTGCATTGGAATTGACACAGGCGGATGTCATTTCTAGGTATTACCGTATTTTGGGAGAAGATGTCTTCTTTTTAACCGGTACCGATGAGCATGGGGCAAAGATAACTAAAGCAGCTGAGAAAAACGATAAATCTCCAAAAGAGTTTACCGATGAAATTTCAAATCAATTCAGAAAACTGACAGAAGTTTTAAACTTGTCAAATGACGATTTTATCAGGACAACAGATCAAAAACGTCATTGGCCGGTGGTTGAAGAATTCTGGAATAAATTAGCAGAGAACGGAGACATATATAAGAAAAAATATAATGGTCTTTATTGTATTGGCTGTGAGGCGTTTGTAACCAAGAAAGATTTAGTTGACGGTAAGTGCAGAATTCATCAAAAAGAGCCCGAAATAGTGGGAGAAGAGAACTATTTTTTCAGACTATCCAAATACTCCGACAAGATAGGGGAAATTATTAAAAAAGATAAGGTTAAGATAATTCCAAAAGAGAGGAAAAATGAAATGTTGAGTTTCGTTAATCAGGGATTGGAAGATATCAGTTTTTCAAGACCCAGGAAAGATTTGGAATGGGGGGTGCCTGTTCCAGGAGACAATTCTCAAACTATATACGTTTGGGCGGATGCTTTGATAAACTATATTTCGGCTTTAGGCGGTTTTCAAGCGGGTAATTTTAAAAGATACTGGCCGCCTGATATTCAATTTTTGGGAAAGGATATTTTAAGATTCCATTCAACTATCTGGCTGGGAATGCTTTTATCTTTAAAACTGCAGTTGCCTAAAAGTATTTTTGTTCATGGCTTTATTTCTTCTGGAGGCCAGAAGATGTCAAAAAGTTTGGGAAATGTTGTTGATCCTTTTGAGTTAGTAAAAAAATATGGAGTTGATGCCGTTCGTTATTTTCTTTTGAGAGAAATTCCCTCGACCGAAGATGGTGATTTCACTTATGATAAGTTTGAAAAAAGATATAATTCTGATTTGGCAGGCGGCTTGGGGAATCTTGTCGCAAGAGTGGTGACAATAGCCGATAAGTCCGAAATTCAGCCCTCAAAACGGGTAAAAAGTGCTAAATTGAGGGCAATATTGGAAAAAACGAAGAAAAATTATAAGAAGATTTTGGAAGAGTTCAAACTGAATGAATCATTAATTCTAATTTGGGATTTAATTGGCTCTTGTGACAGATATATCGAAGAAGAAAAACCTTGGCAGGCAGGTCCGAATCAGAAAGAAGTTATTGGCGATTTGATGATGATTATTAACGATATGGCAGAAATGCTGGAACCTTTTTTGCCTGAAACCGCTCAAAAAATGAAGAAACAATTGAAAGAAATGAAAAGCGAACCGTTATTCCCAAGAATTTAAACCATGTTTACGGCTATCCTAATCATTTTAGGCTTAGTGGTGTTTGAGGTAATAAGCGGTGTTGATAATGCTGTTATTAACGCCCACGTTCTGAAAACGATGAGTCCGAAGTGGCGGAAGATTTTTCTTTTCTGGGGGATAATTACAGCCGTCTTCATCGTAAGGGGATTATTACCGTTATTAATAGTCTGGCTGTCAGCGCCTGAAATCGGTTTTATGGGAGCTATTCAGTCAGTGATTAAAAGTTCTCCCCAAGCCTCCCAGCTTGTTGAAGAGAGAAAGGGGGTGATTTTTATCGGGGCTGGCGTTTTTCTTTTGCTTTTATATCTTCACTGGCTATTTTTAGAAAAAAAAGACCCTTATTTCGTTCCCGACAAACTGATAAAGCCTCAACACGGAGTCTGGTTTTTTGGCTTCACCGCCATTATTTTGGTTGCTCTTCTGTATCTTTCCAGAAGCTCTTTTTATCTGATGCTTTCGGCCGCTATTGGCAATGCAGTATTTTTTATCATGTATGGTTTCAGGGAGCAGGCGGAGAAGCAGGAAGAGAGGCTTCAGGACGAGAAAACCAATCTGAGCGATTTTTCGAAACTAATGTATCTTGAAGTTTTAGATGCCTCGTTTAGCTTTGACGGAGTTTTAGGAGCTTTCGCTTTTACTACCAGCATCCCCTTGATTATTATTGGAAATGGAATAGGCGCTCTTGTAGTCAGACAGTTAACGGTTATGGGGATTGAAAAAGTAGGGCAGTATAAATGGCTAAAAAATGGGGCAATGACCTCGATTGGGATTTTGGGATTATTTATGATTTTAAAAAGTTTTAATATAAGCATCCCCGAATATTTACCGACTTTGACCACCATCGGTCTTGTCGGTTTGACTTTTTGGTCGTCTCGTAGATTGCTTAAGAAAAGCGGAGTAGCGGTCGAAATTAAAAAATAAAAACTTTTTGTGCTAATTGATACTCACAGTCATTTGAATTTCAACGCTTACAAAGATGATGCCGACGAAGTAATTCGTCGATCTTTAAGTAATAATATCTGGATGATAAACGTCGGGTCCCAGTATAAGACCAGTAAAAGAGCGGTAGACATCGCTGAAAGATACCAGGAGGGAGTTTATGCCAGCGTTGGTCTCCATCCTATTCATTTAGCAGAAGGTATTTTTAAAGCTAAATTAGACAAAGAGGAAATATCATTTCAAACCAAAAACGAGGACTTTGGCCATGACAGTTATAAGAATTTGGCTCAGTCTAAAAAGGTGGTGGCAATAGGAGAGATAGGTCTAGATTATTATTATCGGCCCAAAACCAAAATTAAATTAGCGGAATTTAAAAAGAGGCAGAGGGAAGTTTTTCTGGCTCAGTTTAATCTGGCAAAAGAATTAAATCTTCCCATAATATTTCATTGCCGGATGGCTCATCAAGAGCTTATAGAAATATTAGAAAATAATACAGGAGCAAAGGGAGTTGTTCATTGCTTTACGGGAGATTGGGGGCAGGCGCAGAAATATCTTGATATGGGTTTTTATATCGGTTTTAACGGTATAATTTTTAAATTTTCACAAAGTGAAAATTCCAGGGGCCCCGCAGGGCGGGGAATCATATTGGACCTTGACGAAGTGATTAAGAAGGTTCCATTGGACAAAATCTTAATTGAAACAGATTGTCCCTATTTGACGCCGCCTCCTATGGAAGGAAGGAATGAGCCAGCATACGTAAAATATGTAGTAGAAAAAATAGCCAAAATTAAGGGTTTAGATTATGAGAAATTAGGGGAAATTACCAGCAAAAACGCTAGAGAATTGTTTAGAATTTGATAGAAAAATTCAGAAAGGCGCGTAAAATCGGCTTGAAGAAGCTGATTTTTTATGATAAATTTAAGTATAATACGCATTTTTTATGGATTCGTATAACCCTCGGGGAATAGAGCCAAAATGGCAAGAGTATTGGGAGGATAGTAAATTTTATTTAGCTGAAAATTTTTCAAAAAATCCCAAGGAGTATATCCTGATTGAGTTTCCTTATCCTTCGGGGGACGGCCTTCATATAGGCCACGTTAGGAGCTATTCGGCTTTAGACGCTGTTTCCCGGAAGAAAAGAATGGAAGGATATAACGTTTTGTTCCCGATAGGTTGGGATGCTTTCGGTTTGCCGACTGAAAACTACGCCATAAAAAAGGGCATTCATCCCAGACAGGCTACGGAAAAAAATATTACTAATTTCAAAAGACAGCTGAAAAGTCTGGGATTATCTTTTGACTGGAGTCGGGAAATCAACACTACAGATCCTAAATATTACAAATGGACCCAATGGATTTTCCTCCAGCTTTTTAAAGAGGGGCTCGCTTATCAGGCGAAGATACCCATAAATTGGTGTCCTTCCTGTAAAATCGGTTTGGCTCACGAGGAGGTGATTGACGGCAAATGCGAAAGATGCGGCGCCCAGACCGAGCAGAGAGAAATTAAGCAGTGGCTTATAAAAATTACAAAGTATGCCGACCGCTTGATAGAAGATTTGGATAAAGTCGATTATCTGGAAAAGATAAAAATCCAGCAGACAAACTGGATAGGGAAAAGTTTGGGTGCAGAAATTGATTTCAAATTAGAAGATTCGCAGAAGACAATCAAAGTTTTCACCACAAGAGTCGACACTATTTTTGGAGTGACGGCAGTGGTTTTAGCTCCTGAACACGACCTGGTTAAGGAAATAGTTAAAAAAGAATATAAAGATGATGTTAAAAAATATATTGAAGAATCCAGGAGGAAGAGCGAGTTTGAAAGAACAAAATTAGAGAAGGAAAAAACAGGAGTTTTTACGGGCAGCTACTGCGTAAATCCCGCAAATAATGAGAAAGTTCCAATATGGATAGGAGATTATGTAGTGGCCACTTACGGCGGAGGCGCTGTAATGGTGGTCCCTGCTCATGACTATCGCGATTATGATTTCGCCAAGAAATACGATTTAGAAATCAGGGAAGTGGTCTCGGGCGGAGATATCCAAAACGAGGCTTTTGTTGATTACGGAGTTTCAATCAACTCAGGAGAATTTAACGAATTGCCTTCGAAAGAGGCAATTGAAAAAATTACTTTCTGGCTGGAGGACAGAAAGCTCGGCAAAGGAACAATCCAGTATAAACTTCGGGACTGGGTTTTCTCCCGTCAGCATTATTGGGGAGAACCCATCCCTATTATCCATTGCGAGAAATGCGGTATGGTTCCAGTTCCCGAAAAAAATCTTCCAGTTGAGCTTCCATATATTAAAAAGTACCAGCCTACGGGGACGGGAGAGTCGCCTTTGGCTAAAATTACCGAATGGGTTGATGTAAAATGTCCGAAATGCGGAGGCAGCGCTAAAAGAGAAACAGACACTATGCCCAACTGGGCAGGCTCCAATTGGTATTATATGAGATACTGCGATCCGGATAATGATATGGAAATTGCCGACAAGAAGAAATTAAAGTTCTGGCTGCCGGTTGATTGGTATAACGGCGGGATGGAACACACCACCTTGCACCTTCTGTACAGCAGGTTTATTTACAAATTTCTTTTTGATATCGGAGTCGCTTCAAATCCCGAACCTTATAAAAAGAGGACGTCTCACGGGATCGTTTTAGCAGAGGATGGCAGAAAGATGTCTAAATCTTTTGGAAATATAATCAATCCTGACGACATAGTCAAAGAGCATGGAGCCGATGCCCTGCGTCTTTATGAAATGTTTATGGGTCCTTTTGACCAGGCGATTGCTTGGAATATGCAGGGCTTAAAGGGTGTTTCCAGGTTTTTAGAAAAAGCTTGGAAGTTCGTTTTAGAGTGCAAGAATGTAAAAAGCGGGCAAAAAGCAGTTAATTTAATAAATAAATTGAATAAAAAAATTGATTCAGATCTGGAGGCGGCTAAATTTAACACCGCAGTCTCTTCTTTTATGGAATTTATTAATTTTGGGACGGAGAATAAGGAGGAAATTGGGAAGGATGTGGCAGAGAAGTTTCTTCTGCTTTTGGCCCCTTTTGCCCCTCATATTTCTGAAGAATTGTGGCATCAGCTGGGGCACAAAGATTCTATTCATAATCAGTCTTGGCCGGTATACGATGATAAAATGGCGAGAGAAGATAGGGCAGTTTTGATTATACAAATTAACGGTAAAATTAGAGATAAGGTTGAGGTTGATAAAGGTATTCCCGAGGAGGAAGCTAAAAAATTGACGTTGGAGTGCGAAAGTGTTAAAAAATGGATAGCTGGCAAAGAAATAAAGAAAATAATCTTCGTGCCGGGGAAGCTAATTAGTATTGTAACGGAGTGAAACCCCGCCCCCTATGCTAAATGTATTAATTTTCTTATGCTTAGGGGGCGGGGTACTCCCCATGTTCGTATGTGCGGAATAGTAGGATATATTTCAAAAACGGACAATCCTAATTCTCTCAAATTAGGGCTGGAAGCGTTAAAACGTTTAGAATACCGCGGTTATGATTCCGCGGGTTTTGCCTTTTGGGATAAAAATAAAAAAGAAATCGTTTCTCAAAAATCTGTTGGCAGGATTTCCAGGCTCGAAGAGATAAATAACCATTCATCTTCTTTAGCTAACCCTTTAATTTTACATACAAGATGGGCAACTCACGGGGGCGTTACAGAGGCAAACGCTCATCCTCACTGTGACTGTAAAAAAAATATCTGGCTGGTTCATAACGGTATTATTGAAAATTACAAAGAGTTAAAAGAAGAGTTGATTAAGGAGGGACATCAATTTTCTTCTGAAACCGATACGGAAGTGATAGCTCATCTTATTGAAAAGTTTTTTAAAGGCAATTTAGAATCAGCCGTCAGGCAGGCAATTAGTCTTTTGAAAGGGACGTATGGATTAGCCATAATTGCCAGAGACGACCCGAATAAAATCGTGGCTGCCCGCTTGGGAAGCCCCTTGCTTTTGGGGATAGGAGACAATGAGTTTCTGGTAGCTTCTGATCCGGCTGCCGTAATCGCCTATACTAAGAAAATTATTTATCTTGATGAAGGGGAAATAGCCACTCTCACTCCGGAAAACTTTTTCATAATTACAGATAAAAAGCCTCAGGAAATAGACTGGGAGCTGGAAGACGTCCAGAAAAGAGGTTATCCCCATTTTATGCTTAAAGAAATAATGGAACAGCCGGAAAGCTTGGAAAATTCTTTAAGGGGGAGGTTGATTATTGATGAAGGGAAAGCTCAGCTTGGAGGTTTAAATTCGGTTCAGGATAGATTAAGAGAAATTGAAAGGATAAATATTATAGCTTGCGGTACGGCTCGTCACGCGGGATTGGTTGGAGAATATATGCTTGAAGAATATGCTGGTATTCCTACCAAAGTTGACGCCGCCTCAGAATTCAGATATAGGAAGCCGATTTTAGATAAAAAGACGGCAGTTATCGCCATTTCTCAATCAGGAGAAACAGCAGATACTTTAGCGGCTATAAGAGAAGCAAAATCAAAAGGTATTTTGACTATAGGCATAACCAACGTTGTTGGCTCGACACAGGCAAGGGAAACCGATGCGGGAATTTATAATCACGCTGGTCCTGAAATCGGAGTAGCTTCCACAAAGGCGTATACTTCCCAGCTTACAATTTTGGCTTTATTAACTTTATGTCTTGGCAGACAGAGGCAGCTTTCTTTGGTAATGGGGCAGAGGATTGCAAAAGAACTTTCAATGATTCCCGAATTAGTCAAGAAAATTTTAGAAAGCGAACCTAAAATAAAAGAATTGGCGGAAAAATACAAAAATTTTGATAATCTTTTATATCTCGGCAGAAAGTATAATTATGCTACGGCTAGGGAGGGGGCTCATAAAATAAAAGAAACAGCTTATGTGCACGCCGAAGGATGCAGAGGCGGAGAGCCAAAGCATTGCGAAATAGCCTTGATCTCGGAAAAATTTCCTTCTGTCTGCGTAGTGCCTTCTGACAGCGTCTATAATAAGATGGTCTCTAACATTCAAGAAATAAGAGCGAGAAAAGGGCCAGTTATTGCTATCGCTACGGAAGGTAACGAAGAAATTAAAAGTCTTGTTGATGACGTAATCTATATTCCGAAAACTCTTGAGATGCTGACTCCTATCTTAGCGATTGTTCCTCTTCAGCTATTTGCCTATTATGTGGCCGCATTGAGGGGTTGCGACGTTGACAAACCTCGTAATTTGGCAAAGTCAGTTACTGTGGAATAAAAACAGGATATCCTGTATAGTATCTATATATGGAGGGAATTCTTTCAAACAAATCAGGAACAGAAAAGAAGGTTATTCTATTGGGAAACGAAGCTATAGTTAGAGGCGCCTTGGAAGCAGGTGTCGCTTTTGTTTCTACTTATCCTGGCACTCCTTCCTCTGAAATAGGTAATATTTTTTACAGAATTTCAAAAGAGGCGGGAGTTTACTTTGAGTTTTCTACAAATGAGAAAGTGGCTTTGGAAGCTGGTATTGGGGCCAGTTTTTCTAATTTAAAGACATTGGTGGCAATGAAGAGCTTTGGGCTAAACGTGGCTTTGGACAGCTTGTTGCCCTTGGCTTACGCTGGGACCAAGGGACCTATGGTTATAATTGTGGCCGATGACCCTAATTGTTGGAGCTCTGCTCAGTCTGAAGAAAACAGCCGGGCTTTCGCCTATTTATCCCATGTTCCCATATTGGAGCCGTCTGATCCCCAGGAATGTAAGGATTTCACAAAATTAGGCTTTAAGATCTCAGAAAATTTTAAGATACCGGTCATAATCAGAACAACAACAAGGGTTGCTCATCAGTCGTCTCTTGTTACGTTTGAGAATATTTTGAAACCGGAAAACAAGGGAGAGTTTATTAGAGACAAGAAAAGATTTGTTACTATGCCTCCCCAGGTTTTGGAAATGAAAGAGGAACTTCTGGAAAAAATAGAAAAGATTAAAGAATTTTCAGAAAAATCAGAAATAAACAGTGAAGATTCTTCTAAAAAATCCAAAATAGGGATTATCACTTCGGGCATTTCTTATCTATATGTGATGGAGGCCCTGAAGGAGCTGGGTTTGGAATTACCTGTCTTGAAGTTAGGATTCTTTTATCCGTTGCCAGAAGAAAAGATAAAGGTATTTATTAAAAGTTTAAAAAAGATTTTGGTAGTTGAGGAATTGGAACCTTATTTGGAAAATGAAGTTGAGAGATTGGCCAAAAAATCCAATTGTAAATTAGAGGTTATCGGAAAGAAATTATTGTCGCAAACCGGGGAAATGAAGCCAGAGTTCGTTTCTTCGGCTATCGCAAGGGTTAGCGGTAAAAAAGTTCAAATTTCAGATTTCTACGCGGGAACAGAGGGCAAATTTTTGATTCCCAAAATGAAGCATTTGGCAAGGTTTTGTCCGGGGTGTCCTTACTGGTCGGTTTTTACTACGGTTAAAAAAGTAGCTCCTGAAAGTACCGTTTTTGGAGGAGATATAGGCTGCTATATGTTAGGCTCTGTTTCTCCTCACAATCTTTACGATTATTTGTTTTCAATGGGTTCTTCTATCGGCATAGCTCACGGGGTTAATAAAAGTACTAAATCAAAAGTCATTGCTTTTATCGGAGATTCAACTTTTTTCCACGCCGGCATTCCCGCTTTGATCAATACTGTTTTTAATAAATCAAACCCCTTGATTATAGTTTTAGATAATCAGACAACGGCAATGACTGGCCACCAGTTGAATCCCGGAATGGGAGAAAACGGCATCAAGATAGAGGATATTGTTTCGGCTTGCGGCATCAAAAATTTAAAGATTATTGATCCGGTAGACGTTAAAGAATTAGAAGACGGGATTAAAGAGTTTTTACCGAAAGAAGAGGTTTCGGTTATCATATCCAGACATTTATGCGCTTTACTCGCCAAAAAACAACAGGGTTAATATGAAAAAAGAAAAGCAGGAATTTAATATGATTATTAACGGAGTGGGGGGACAGGGATTGATTACTTTGCTTAAGATTATCTCTGAAGCAGCCTTAATCGAGGGGAAAGACGTCAGAACTTCGGAACTTCATGGGCTGTCTCAAAGGGGAGGTTCTGTAGAAGTATATATCAGATTCGGTAAAAAGATCTGGTCGCCATTGGTTGAAAAGGGTAAGGCGGGTTTAATTTTATCTTTGGAAATGCAGGAATCCATAAACGGATTGTATTTTTCCTCAAAAGATACGGTTTTTTTGATAAACAAATATCAAACGCCGACTTTTCTAAAGGATTTTTCCGAGAAGGAAGTTTTAGACAATATTAAAAAACTATCCCAGAAAGCCTATTTGGTTCCGGCTGGAGAAATATGCCAGAAAGAATTTGGGACAGATGTAGTGGCAGGAATTTATCTTTTGGGATACGCAGTTTTTAAAGGATTTATGCCTTTAAAATCAGCTTCTCTCCTTTCTGCCATCAAGAATATAGTTCCTGAAAAGTTCTTAGAATTGAACGAAAAGGCCTTTAATCTGGCTGGGAAATAGGAAGTTTTATCGGTGAAATTAAAAAACGCCCATAGGGGCGGTTTTTTGATAAATCTATGAAATTAATTGATTTTTTTGATTTGAGCACCGAGTCCTTTTAGTTTTTCTTCTATCCTTTCGTGTCCCCTTTCTATTTGAGAGATATTTTCAATAATAGTTTCTCCTTTGGCTATTAATCCTGCCAAGATTAGGGCCGCTCCAGCTCTTATATCGGATGCGTTTATTTTATTTCCTATTAATTCTTTTTTGCCGAAGATTAAGGCGCGATGAGGGTCTACCACCTCTATGTCTGCTCCCATTTTTCTTAATTCGTGGAGGTGCTGGAAGCGGTTTTCATATAACGGATCGTGGAGAACGCTTTTGCCTTGGGCCTGAGTGAGCAAAACAGAAGTTTGGGGTTGCAAGTCGGTTGGAAAACCGGGATAAGGCAGAATTTGGATCCTCGCCGGCTTGAATTCTGAAGATTTTTTGACAACCACCTCATTGTCTCCGACTTCAAAGTTTACCCCTACCTCCTTCATTTTATCCAAGAACATTGTTAAGTGTTCCGGAACTACATTTTTGATTTTTCCTTGGCCTTGAGTTATGGCAAAGGCGATGAAAAAGTTCCCAAATTCCAGCGGGTCGGGAAAAATCGAATGCTCGGTTCCGGAAAACCTTTCTTTGCCTTCAATTTCAATGGTATGGGTTCCGACACCTTTTATATTCAGCCCCATCTTTTCTAAAAATTTCCCTAAATCTTGGACTTGGGGTTCGGCGGCCGCAATCTCTATCTTTGTTTTGCCTTTGGATAAGGCAGCCACCATCATGATAATCTCTGTCGCTGTCGGCGAAAACTCTTTTAAAACAATTTTTTTTCCTTCAATGTTTTCGGGCGCTTCAAAACAGTAAAAACCCTCTTTTTCCTCGATTTTTACTCCAAAATCCCTTAAAGCAATAAGATGGGTGGAAATTGGGCGGAGTCCTATTCTATCTCCGCCAGGATGGGGGACTTTGCATTTTTTGAATTTAGCCAGGAGGGGGCCTACTAATAAAACAGAAACCCTCATTTTTTCAAAGAGGCTTGCCGGGATTTTCTCAGGATGTATATTCCCGGGGTTTATTTTAATTTTTCTTTTATTCAGCCATTCTATCTCTGCCCCCATTTGTTTTAATATTTCAATTTGGTCTAAGACGTCTGAGCAAACGGGGAGGTTATCGATAGTCGAAGGAGAATCGGCCAAAAGGGTAGCGGCCAAAATAGCTCCGGCAGAGTTTTTATAGCCGGAAATTTCAACTTCTCCTGATAGAGGAGTGCACCCAGTGATTAAAAATTTTTCCATAAATGCTTTTGACTTAAGCTTAATTTTAGATTACGATAAAAAAAGGATTATGTCAAAAAAGACGAAAAAAATTGTTTGCTTCGGAGGAGGGAGCGCTTTGCCAAAAGCCGTTTTAGAACCGCTGAAAAAAAAGCAGGTTGAGATTACTTCGGTTACCTCAATGCTGGAAAGCGGCGGTTCTACCGGTCAGTTGCGAAAAGATTTGAATATCCTGCCTCCGGGAGATATATCCCGCCATTTGGTTGCTCTGTCTAACGCTCCTCACTGGAAGAGAGAGCTTTTTTTATTTAGATTTGGAAATGAAAAGTTTCCGGGAGGGCACAAAGGTCACAGGTTTGGCACTGTTTTTATTGCCGGTCTTGAGTATTTTTTGAAAGATTTCAAGGGAGCTTTGAAAATCGCTCATGATTTTTTGGAAATAAAAAGACATAAAGCTCTGCCGGCGACAGTAGAAAGGGTTCACGCTTGGGCCACCTTGGAAAACGGAAAATCTATCAAGGGAGAAGACGAAATTGATTTTCCTAAACTTCACGACGGAAACTTAAAGATAAAAGAACTTTATTTGAAACCCGCGGCTTTAGCCTATAATTTGGTTTTAGAATCAATAAAAAAGGCTGATTCTTTGATTTTTGGGCCAGGAGATCTTTATTCAAGTATAATTCCTTGTTTTTTACCCAAAGGGATTAAGGAGGCCGTAAGGAAAAGTAAGGCTAAGAAGATTTTTCTCTGCAATTTGATGACTAAATTCGGGGAAACGAATAGTTTTTCGGTTTTGGATTTTACTCGCGAAATGGAGAGATATATCGGCTGCAAGCTGGATTTTGTGGTATATAACACAAACATCCCTTCAAAAGCAAGGATTAGAAGTTTCAAAAAACAGGACAAAAGCACATTGTACCCAGTTAAGATTGATGACGGTTTGGATTGTAAGAAATTTAAAGGATACGATCTTTTGATAAAATCTGGTCCTATTATCCACGACCCTCATAAAACTCTTAAAATTTTAACAAAACTATGCAAGCTGTAATCTTGGCCGCCGGGGAGAACTCTCGCTTCTGGCCCTTGAATAAAAAGCATAAATCCCTCATTAAGATAATGGGTAAGCCTTTGATTTGGTATACGATAGAAGGATTAAAGAAATCTGGCATTAAAAATATTATTATAGTCCAGAGGCAAGGAAGAGACGTGGAGGAAGAATTAAAAAATCACGATTTGGGGATAAGCGTTAAATATGTCATTCAGCCAGAGCCCAAAGGAATGGGAGATGCCTTTTTGAAGACGAAAGATTTATTAGAAGAACAATTTTTTGTTTTAAACGCGGAAAGATTTGACGCAGAGGATTACGTTAAGTCGGTTTCAGAAAAATATAAGTCGTCTTCGACAAATATTATTTTATTGGGAGTGAAAACCTTAACTCCATGGTTATTTGGCGTTTTGGGCTTGGAAGGGGACGAAGTAAAAAATATAGTTGAAAAACCTGAAAAAGGCAAAGAGCCCTCGGATATAAGGGTAATCGGGATTTACTTTTTGCCTAAAGAATTTTTAAATTATTGCCAAAAGGTCCCGGGGAATATGTATTCTTTTGAAGATGCCCTCAGATTGTATATGAAAGAAAAAGAAGTGAGAGCGGTAACTGTTGAGAAAGAGCCTACTTCTTTAAAATACCCTTGGCATTTGTTTGAGGCGACAAAATTTTTAATGGATGAATATCTTACTAAGCAGAAAATATCGAAAACTGCTAAAATCGCAAAAAGCGCGGTTATCCAGGGCAACGTTTATATCGGGGAAAACGTAAGGATTTTTGAAAACGCGGTTATTAAAGGTCCATGCTGCATAGGAGATGATTCTGTTATCGGCAATAATGCTTTAGTTAGGCATTATTCTAATCTGGAGGATAAAACGATAGTCGGTACCAATACTGAAGTGACGAGAAGCATCTTTCAGGAAGGCGTACATTGCCATTCCGGGTTTTTTGGAGATTCTATTTTAGGAAAGGGATGCCTTTTTGGGGCGGGGACAATAGTCGCCAATGTAAGAATTGACAGGGGAGAAGTAAAATCCGTTATTAAAGGCGAAAAAATCGGGACAGGTCGGGACTCTCTAGGGGTGATTATGGGTGAGAATTCAAAAACGGGAATAAATTGCTCTTTTATGCCGGGAGTTTTAGTCGGTTCAAATTGCCAAATAGGCCCCGCATCTGTTATTTCTGAGAATATTGAAGATAATATTATTTTCCGGACAGAATTCAACGGGATAAAAAAGACCTGTTGAGTTAGATCCTCAACGATTATCCTTAATACTCTAGTAACTTGACAGATTTTTATAGTTTTGATAGTATCCCTATAAAGGAGGAACTTTTATATCTAAATATGGGTCGGTTAGGTCTATCTATCGAAAAATAGAGGAGGTATGCATGAACCCTATCAGATCACCCAATACAGTCTTCTCTGTCGAGGGCGGTCGCCTCAGCGGCAAAATGAACTTCGACTAAACCACGGCCGGCGCCGGGCCACACGTGGTAATGGCCTGGAACAGCAGGGTAGCCTGCTAAAGAGAATCTCTTAGGAGGACATGTGAGATATATCAGGGAAAAAGGGATATCTCTGTCATTCATTTCCATGGTCATAATATTTCGAGGAGGTATGAAAGCGGTGAAACACCTGGCTCGCGATCACCTGTAGCTACGCGTCCATATCTTTGCCTGCCTACCACCATTTGTGCTTGCCTACCTACATTTGTCCATGGGTTGTCCTTTAATTGAATAGGCGCGCCTTATATGGCGCTTGCGTAACGAAAAGTAGGGTTATAAGACCCTGCATGGTAGTGATTGAACTGCCAAACACGAGGTAGAGCTCGGGCGCTCAGAAGCTGGAACTTAGCTTTAAACAGAGCGCCCGGCTCACTCATCTTCTCAATAATAACTCCCTTCGGGGAGCTTTTTCGTTTTTAATAGTTAAATTAGTTATGATATACTTAAAAAATGTTTATATTAAAATTAACCCGTAAAAATTTAAATAGTGTAGTTAAGATAGCATCAAGCTTTATTAAAAAAGGTAAAATTGTGGCTTGTCCGACAGACACGGTTTACGGTTTTTTATGTGGTGCTACAAATAAAAAAGCGGTAGGAAAGATTTATAAGATAAAAAATAGAGCGAAAATTAATCCTATTCCAGTTTTTGTCGAAAACATAAAAGCGGCTAAAGAGATATCGGAAATCAATAAAAGCCAAGAGAAGTTTTTAAGAAAAAAATGGCCCGGAAAATTAACAGCTGTATTAAACAGAAAAGGAAGAAAAATATTATACGGAGTTGATAAAAAAACGATAGGGATTAGAGTTCCAAAATATAAGTTAATTAATCTTTTGCTTAAAATGCTAAAGTTTCCTCTGGCAGAAACTTCAGTTAATATTTCCGGCCAACCTTCGTTGAATGACGTAAGAAAAATTATCCGGCGGTATGAAAGAGAAAAGATAAAGCCCGATTTAATAATTGATGCCGGTAAATTAAAATTCAACAAGCCCTCTGAGGTGGTTGATTTAACCGGTGAAAAATATACAATACTAAGAAAGGGATAGTATTATGTATTTGAAGCAAACAGATCCTAAAATTTACGAGCTGATTGAGGCCGAGAAGCAAAGGAGAAAAGAAGGGTTGGAAATGATTCCTTCGGAAAATCATACTTCGCCTTCGGTCCTTGAGGCTTTGGGTTCTATCCTTACTGATAAGTATTCTGAAGGGTATCCTGGCAAGAGGTACTACGGCGGCAATCAGTTCATAGACCAGATTGAAAATTTGGCCATTGAACGGGCTAAAAAGGTTTTTGGCGTGCCTTATGTTAACGTTCAGCCGTATTCCGGCAGCCCGGCTAATTTCGCAGTTTATCTGGCTGTTTGTAATCCTGGAGATACGATAATGGGTCAGAATCTTCCTGACGGCGGGCATATCAGCCATGGCTGGAAAGTAAACATAACTTCCAAGATTTTCAAAAGTATTCCTTATCACGTTAAAAAAGACGGCTATATTGATATTGAAGAAGCCAGGGCTTTGGCAATAGAGCATAAGCCAAAACTTATCTGGTGTGGCGCTACGGCTTACGTCAGAGAATTTCCTTTTGAAGAAATTTCTAAAATTGCCGATGAAGTCGGAGCTTACTTTGTTGCGGACATATCTCATATCGCAGGATTGGTTATTGCCGGAGCTCACAAGAGTCCGGTTGATTTCGCCCATATTGTTACGACCACCACTCATAAAACTCTGCGTGGCCCAAGGGGAGGCATAATTATGGTTACTGAAAAAGGGTTGTCAAAAGATCCCGAGCTGGGAGAAAAAGTAGATAAAGCCATATTCCCGGGTGGCGTTCAGGGAGGGCCTCATAATCATCAGACAGCTGCAATAGCCGTAGCCTTGGGAGAGGCTTTGAAGCCCGAGTTTAAAGAATACGGGAAGCAAATAGTTAAGAACTCCAGGGCTTTGGCAGAAGGCTTAATGGAAAACGGAGTCAAGATTGTCTCAGGAGGAACTGATAACCATATGATAGTGATTGATTTGACGCCGGACGGTCCGGGCAGAGGAGTTTTTTTACAGGACGCTTTGGATATGGCCGGAATAACCGTAAATAAAAATACCATACCTGCTGACCCGGCAACTCCTTTTTATCCGAGCGGAGTAAGACTGGGGACGCCCGCTATCACTACCAGAGGAATGAAAGAAAAAGAGATGAAATTTATTGCAGGCTGGATTTCTCAAATAGTTAAAGAGATTAAAAATTATAAATTGCCGGAGAACAAAGAAGAAAGAGGAAAGTATCTTAAAAAATTCAGGGAGGATATGAAAAATAGTCAGCTGGTTAAAAAGATAAAGAAGGAGATTTCAGAGTTTGGCAAAGATTTTCAGATACCTTAAAAGATATACGGTATTAAAGGATCGATTCAAGGCGTTGAGGAAGCGTCTTGTTTTTTTGACCAAATTCTTAAATTGATTAAAATAGAAGCATGGCATATAAGCTTATTGACGGCAAGAAATTAGCCGAAAAGATATTAAAATCAATTAAAAAACAAATTAAAAGCCGCCGTTTAAAACTGAGATTGGCGGTTGTTTTGGTCGGGGAGAATTCCGTTTCCCGGGTTTTTATACGGAAAAAGAAAGAGACCTGCGAGAAGGTCGGTATAGATTTTAAATTGTATCAGTTTGAAAAGAATATCATTTTGCAGGGCTTGAAAAATGCGGTTGAAAAAATAGCCGAAGAAAAGGATAATTCCGGCGTGGTTATCCAGCTACCTTTGCCGGGGAACTTTAACGGCCAGGAGATTTTAAACCTTATTCCGCCAGAAAAAGATATTGATTGCTTGTCTCGGGGGAATTTAGATAATTTTTACGGAGGAAAGTCTTTAATTTTGCCGCCCGTTGTGGGAGCGGTATCTCACCTCTTAAGGGAATATAAAATATTGGTCAAAAGGAAAAATATTGTCGTGATTGGGGCCGGGAGACTGGTCGGTCAGCCCGTAAGCAAATGGCTTCTTAGTAAGAAGGCGAGGGTTTTGGTAGTAGACAAATTCACTAAAAACATTTCTTCTTTGACCAAGAAAGCTGATATTATAATTTCAGGAGTCGGAAAACCCGGTCTTATAACCGGCGACATGGTAAAAAGCGGAGTTGTGATAATTGACGCTGGAACCATTGTCGAGGGAAACAAATTAAAAGGGGATATTGATTTTAAGTCGGTTTCTAAAAGGGCAAGTTATATCACCCCGGTTCCTGGCGGAGTAGGGCCCATGACTATCGCCTGTTTGTTGGAGAATTTAATTGTTAATAAAAAGAAATGAGTATTGACCTGTGCTTATTCCAATATATAAATGGCCTTGCCGGTAAATCGGTTTGTCTGGATTCTTTAGCGATTTTTTTCGCTGAATATCTGCAGTATTTTTTAATGGCAGTTCTATTTTTTTTCCTGATTAAAAACTTTAAAAAATATCTGCCAATGGTGATAGTAGGGCTTTCTGCTTCCATGCTTGCCAGGTTTGGAATCGCAGAGATGATCCGTTTTTTCTGGCACAGAGCGAGGCCGTTTGTAGAAAACAGCGTAAATCTGCTTTTAAATCACGATAATAGTTATTCTTTCCCTTCTGGCCACGCTGCTTTCTTTTTCGCTTTGTCTGCAGTAATTTACCACTATAACAAAAAAACCGGCATCATTTTTTTTGTTGTCAGTCTTTTAATCTCTGTCTCCAGAGTTTTCTGCGGCGTTCATTGGCCCTTAGACATCTTAGGCGGGATTATTGTTGGGATTTTTTCTGCTTGGCTGGCTCTTCTTTTGGGTCGAAGAATGTCTTTAGCTGGGAGGAAAGATTCATTACAACAACAGTGATTAATATGGCGTAGATAAATTTACCTACCAGTCCGCCCGACTTCGGAAAGACAATATTAAAGAAGCTTTGAATAGCGTCATTCCAGGCCAAAGCCGTTATTAATCCAAGACTACTCGCAATCAAAGTGACCATGGTTTTCCTGGTCTCTTTTTGCGATTCCCGAATCGTTTTTAGCGGTTTACTGTCTTTTATTTTGTTTATAATTTTTTGTGGTGCCATAGTGCCTGGGGAGGGAGTCGAACCCTCAAGAGCTTGCGCTCATGGGTTTTTGAGACCCACGTGTATACCAGTTCCACCACCCAGGCTCAGGGTCTATTTTAGTAAAGTTTACCTTATTTTTCAACTTTATAACGGCAGTCCTTATTGGAACACTTTACCTGACCCCTCTTTGTTTTTATCAACAAAGATTTGCATTTCGGACAGGTTTTGCCTGTCGGTTTATCCCAGAGGGCGAAATCGCATTTTGGCCAATTTGAACAGCCGTAGAAAATCTTTCTTTTCTTAGTCCTCTTTTGGACAATATCTCCTTTTTTGTCCTGCCTGTCGGCAGACAGGCACTTGGGGCATTTCACTCCCAGGTGGTTTTTTTCTAAAGACTCGGTGTATCTGCACTCGGGGAATTTTGAGCAGGCGTAGAATTCTCCGTACTTGCCGATTCTTATCAATAGAGGAGAGCCGCATTTAGGGCAGGTTTTCTCTGTCGGTTTTTCCGTAATGTCGCTTTTGGAGACTTCTCCGTATTTTTTCTTAAGATTTTCCTCAAAGGGTTTATAAAAATCTTTGATTACGGGGACCCATTTTCTTTCGCCTTCTGCGATTTTATCGAGATTCTCTTCCATCCCGGCAGTGAATTTAATATCAACAATTTCTGGAAAGTGTGAAACCAGAAGGTCGTTCACTACTAGCCCTATTTCTGTCGGCCTGAATCTTCTATTTTCGTCTTTCTCAATGTAGTTTCTTTCTTGAACGGTGGAGAGAGTAGGCGCATAAGTTGACGGCCTTCCAACTCCGGCTTCTTCCAGAACCTTAATGAGACTGGCTTCGGTGTATCTGGCCGGTGGCTGGGTAAAATGTTGGGAAGTAATTAATTCAATAAATTTCAAAAGCTCATCCGGTTTGAGCTCAGGTAGCCCCAGCTCCTCATATTTCATCGGATAAACTTTTAAGAATCCGTCGAATTTCAGTATCTGTCCGTTAGCTCTAAAAATGTAATTTTTAGCTTCAATATCAATAGAGGTGGCGTCAAAAACCCCTTCTTTCATCTGGCAAGCTATAAATCTTTTCCAGATTAATTCGTACAGCTTCAGTTGATGCTGGTCCAGTTTTTCTTTTGTTAATAAAGAGGGCTCTTTATCTGCGTAAGCAGGCCTTATTGCTTCGTGGGCTTCCTGGGCTCCTTTTGTTTTTGTCTTATATCTCCTTAAAAATCCTACCCAATAGTTTTCCCCGAATTTTTCAATAATGAATTTTTTTGCTGCAAAAAGAGACAATTCGCTTAGATTTAGAGAGTCGGTTCTGTGATAAGTAATGAACCCTCTTTCATACAGCTGTTGGGCTATTCTCATTGTCATTTTTGCCGAGAAGTGAAATTTTTTCCAAGCCTCCTGCTGCAGTGTCGAAGTGGTGAAGGGCGGCAGGGGATTCCTTTTTAATTCTTTTTTATCAATACTAAGAACCTTGTATTCTGATCCTTCCAGCTCTTTGACAATTTTTTTTGCTTCAGCTTCATTTTTAATTTCAAGCTTATCGATAAGTTTTCCATCCTTTTTTATCAGGCCTGCTTCAAACCCGGCTGATTCTTTGTCGGCTTTTTTCATTAATTTTACTGCGACTGTCCAGTATTCCTGGGGAACGAATTTTTGGATTTCTCTCTCCCTGTCCACGACCAATCTTACGGCCACAGATTGTACTCTGCCCGCTGATAATCCTCTGGCAACTTTTTTCCATAGGAATGGGGATAGCTTGTATCCCACAATCCTGTCTAAAACTCTTCTTGCCTGCTGTGCGTTGACTAAATTTAGATTGATTTCCCTCGGGTTTTTAATAGCCTCCATTACGGCCGGCTTTGTAATTTCATGAAAAACAATTCTTTGATAATTGTCTTTCTCTCCCAATTTTAAAGCCTGGACTAAATGCCAGGAGATTGCCTCTCCTTCCCGGTCCTCGTCAGTTGCCAGAATTGTAGTTTTGGCTTTTTTTGCTGTTTCTAATAGGGATTTAATATTTTCTTTTGCCTTTTTCGGAATAATATATTGCGGCTCAAAATCGTTTTCTATGTCAACACCGAGCTTGCTTTTTGGTAAGTCTCTGACATGTCCATAGGATGACAAAACTTTATAGTCTTTTCCAAGAAATCCCTGCAGGGTTTTTGATTTTGTCGGCGATTCGACAATAACAAGTTTCATATTTTTCTGTTGTTAGACAATTATTCAACTATATCAGATTTTTATCTGACATACCAAATTTTTAATTTGTTATATCAGATTTAATTTGATAAGCCAAAATTTCCACTACGATTTAATTTTTCTATCGCTTCAGATAATATTTGGCAATACAGGTTCAGGCCGACTTGGTTTATATTCCCTGACTGCTCTTTGCCTAATATATTTCCCGCTCCCCGTATTTCTAAATCCTTAAGCGCGATCTTATAGCCGGAGCCCAATTCCTCGGCTTCCTTTAGGGCATTCAATCTTTTTTTAGCCAATATGGACAACCTTTTAGGATAGAGGAAATAGGAAAAAGCCTGAGTGTCAGATCTGCCGATTCTCCCCCTTATTTGATAAGCTTGGGATAATCCCAATTTGGTGGCATCAGCCACTATTAAAGTGTTTACGTTAGGCAGATCTAAACCGCTTTCAATAATGGTCGTAGCGACTAAAACATCTATTTTTTTGTTTTGGAAATCAGTCATCACTTTTATTAATTCTTTTTCCTTAAGTCTTCCGTGGGCGATGCCGTATCTGGCCTTTGGCATTAATCCTTGAAGAAATTCTTTGGCTTTTTCAATTGTTTCAACGCGGTTATAGAGGAAATAAACCTGGCCTCCTCTTTTAATCTCGTCTTTAATTGATTCTTTTATCACTTCTGGCTTGAAAGGTAAAACAAAAGTTTTAATCGGCAACCTGCCTTCGGGCGGGGTATGGATCAGGCTTATTTTTTTCAAAGAAGAAAGAGCCATATATAGAGTCCTAGGGATAGGAGTAGCCGAAAGAGACAAGACATCAAGGGAAGCTCTTATCTTTTTAAATTTCTCTTTTTGTTTTACTCCGAACCTTTGCTCGTCATCAATCACCAACAACCCTAAGTCTCTAAACTCAACGTCTTTTGACAGGATGCGGTGGGTTCCGATCAGTACGTCAATTTTATTGGTTTTCAACTCTTCAATAATCTTAATTTGTTCTTTTTTAGTCTGGAATCTGGAAAGCATAGAGATCATTATAGGTAAAGTTTTCAGCCTTTCTTTGAAATTTTGAAAATGCTGGTTGGCCAGTATTGTCGTCGGACATAAAAGAGCTGCCTGCTTTCCGGAAGCAGCTGCTTTTATTATTGCTCTTAAAGCAACCTCTGTTTTTCCGAATCCTACGTCTCCGCAAACAATCCTGTCCATCGGCTCCTGATTCTCCATATCTTTTTTTATATCCTCTATGGCCTGGGATTGGTCCGGAGTTTCCAGATATTCAAAAGTTTCGGTCAGCTCTTTTTGTATCTCTTCGTCGCTTAAATAAGGGGGCCTGTCGCTTATCTTTCTTCTGGCATAAATTTCTAAAAGTTCTTTGGCTAGTTTTTCAGCTTCTTCTTTTATCTTTCTCTTTGTTTTTTGCCAGAGAGTAGAACCCAGTCTAGATATTTTAGGATCGACAAAACCGATGTATCTTGATAATTTTCTTTCTAGACCGAAGGGGACATACAGTTTGTCCCCGGCCATATATTGTATCTGATAGTATTGATGGTCGTTGATTGTAGCCGGACCTTCATATGTTCCTATTCCGTGATCTAAGTGGACCAGGTAATCTCCCGATTTTATCCTCTTCAAATCAGAGAATACTTTTTGCGATTTTAGTTTCTTTTTTAAAAAGTCCTTTACCGATTTTTCGTCTTTTATCTCAACTGGTAGTTTCTCTATATTTTCAATCTTATTGCCCAAGAACTCAAAGCGGACGGCGTAGCTTAGGTTAATCGGGAAAACGTCAATAATACCCCCTCTTTGGGAGAATTCACCGGGCTCTGATACCCCCATAACTTTTTCATAGCCCATTTCGTCCAATTTTCTGAGGGTTTCAGACAGATTATTTTTTTGGTCCTTCTCCAAAAACAGAGTATTATCTCCGAAAAAAACCTGGGTTTTTCTGGCCTTCAGTATTTTGTTAAGATTTTCTTCAAACCAAAAATTCCCCTTTTCCAGAAAGTAGGGGGTGATACTTACGATTAAGACTCTATCGGTGCTAATCCTTGACAAATTCATCTATTTTGGTATAATATAGGAGATATCTTCAAAGGTCAATTTTCGCTTTCCAGCCTATCTGCGAGTGGCTTAACCCTTTTAAATAATTTATTATTTAATATGGGGGATGGATTTCTAAGCAATCCCTCCTTAACGCTTAGAGCCTTCGCCTATAATAAAGTGCTTTATGTATTTTTATGATGGGGCTCGCAGGTAGACTGGAGAGTAAAAATTTGCTCTTAATAACTTAAAAACGAAAGAGGTAGATTTTGAAAAAGATATTAGATTCAGTAGTTCGGCTTGTCAGAGCATTCATAATTGTTTATCGTCTTGGGCCCAAAAACATAATAGATCTGAGCGAGAAAGCCTTAAGCGATCCGTTTACTGGAGTTTATAACCGTTGGCCTCTTGAGGATCTCTGCAAGAGGGAAATTAATCGGGCAGAGAGAGACCATTCTCCTTTTTCTATCGTCGTAATAGACATTGACGGACTTTGGGAAATAAACGACACACATGGTCATTCAAAGGGAGATAAAGTTCTCCAGGAATTGGCAGCCGTTTTAAAGAGTATTTGCAGGAAAGGTGACTATGTCTTCAGGTTGGGAGGGGATGAATTCTTGTTGTTGCTTCCTAATATCGGCGAAGAAACGGCTTTGAAGGTGGTTGACCGGATCAAGATGTCCTGTAGAAAGGAAGGGTCACTTCTTGAAGTGAGTTGTGGCATTGCCTCTTGGCAAGACGGGTCGTTAAATCATGATTCTATAATAAATGACTTGATTGAGGAAGCGGATGCGTCTATGTATAAAGAGAAGAAGGCAAAAGGGATTTTAAGGAAAAAATAGTCAATATTCGGGATCGTGATAATAAAAATCACTTTCCCGATTTTTTATTTAATTATATTCGCTCATTGCTTTTTCCAGTCCTTCTTCTAAGGCCAATTTGACCGCTTCGGCGGTTTTTTTTACTGTCTCTTTCAGAAAGGTTTCCTCTTTTTTATTAAATTTTTGAATAACGAATTTCTCAGTATTCTTTGGCTTGTTAGAATTGGGCTGAATTCCGATCCTAAATCTAATAAATTTTTTTGTTTTTAGATTTCTGATTATCGAATCTACGCCTTTATGGCCAGCTGTCCCACGGTCAATAGAAATCTTTATTTTTCCCGAAAGCAGATCTATGTCGTCGTGTATGATGAATAGGCTGGCAGGGGAGAGTTTATAATGAGAGGCAAAAAGTTTAACGCTTTTACCGGAGTTATTCATAAAGGTTTGTGGCTTAGCCAAGATCACTTTCTCGCCGTTTATCGTTCCCTCTGAGACGTCAGCGTTGAATTTTTTGGAAAATACAAAATTCGGGAAGCTGTTTTCTTTTTGGAAGAAGTCAACCGCCCTGAATCCTACGTTATGGCGGGTGTTTTTATATCTTTCACCCGGATTCCCCAGCCCTATTATCAGTTTCATTCTCCTATTCTACCACTTGATTTTGAAATGAAAAATAGTACAATATATAGAGTCATATATATGAAAGGCTTTTTACTCTCTCTGTGGGAGATTTTAAAAATATTCCTTATAGCCCTGATAATAGTCATTCCGATCAGGTATTTTTTATTCCAGCCGTTTTTTGTCAAAGGGCAGTCAATGGAGCCGAGTTTTGAAAACGGGGATTATCTGATTATTGATGAATTGTCTTACAGGTTGGGAGACCCTCAGAGGGGAGATGTTGTCGTTTTTAGGTATCCCAACGACGTCAGTCAGCGCTATATAAAAAGGGTCATCGGTTTGCCGGGAGAAACGGTTGAAGTCAAGAATGGAAATGTAGCCATTACAAATAGCGAAGGAGAGAAGGTCTTGGACGAGTCGCTTTATCTGTCTGGAGTTGAGACTCCCGGGGACATCATTACAACTTTGGCAGAAGAGGAGTATTTTGTTTTGGGAGATAATAGGCCCTCTTCTTTTGATTCCAGGAGTTGGGGCATCCTGCCCGGGAAGGATATTATCGGCAAAGTGGCGGTCAGGGCTTGGCCTTTCACAGATTTTACAAAAATAGAGTCACCCAGTTATTAATTATGGTTAAAAAGCTTAAATTTCAATCCCCTTCGGGAATGCACGATATTTTGCCCGAAGAATACAAATATTTCCAGAAGGTTTACGATGTTTCCGAGAAAGTGGCAGGATTTTATGGATTCAAGAAGATAGAAACTCCTATCGTTGAAGATACGGATCTTTTTGCTAAGGGTACAGGATTTTCTACAGATATCGTCCAAAAACAGATGTATAATTTGAAAACAAAAGGAGGGGATTTACTCACTTTGAGGCCGGAGTTTACTCCTGGTATCGCCAGAGCCTATATCGAACACGGTATGCACAACATGCCTCAGCCGGTGAAACTTTACTCCGTGGGGCCGGTTTTCCGTTACGAAAGCCCTCAGGCTGGGAGATACAGGCAGTTTCACCAGGCTAATTTCGAATTTTTGGGGGAGAAAAGTGCGGTGGCAGACAGCCAGGTGATACAGCTTTTTTATAACATTTTAAAAGATCTTAAATTAAAAAATCTTATAGTTGAAGTAAACAGCATCGGAGACAGCCAGTGCAGGCCGTACTATAAAAAGCTCCTGGTAAACTATTTCAGATCTCGGGAGCATGCTTTGTGCGTTGATTGCCGGAGAAGATTGAGAGAAAATCCTTTAAGGATTTTGGATTGTAAGGATGAAAAATGCCAGAGAGTGAAAACGGAGGCTCCTCAGATAATTAATCATCTTTGTGAAGAATGTCATCGCCATTTTAAGCAGGTTTTGGAGTTTCTGGAAGAATTACAGTTGCCTTACCATCTGAATCCCTATTTGGTCAGAGGGCTGGATTATTACACTAAAACAGTGTTTGAGATTTTTGATAATTCACAAGAAGGGAGAGCTCTGGGAACTCTGGCTGCCGGCGGGAGATACGATGTGTTGATAAAACTCTTAGGGGGAAAGGATACTCCGGCTTTAGGAGGGTCTGTCGGCGTTGAGAGGGTTGTATTATTGATGAAAGAAAAGTCCATAAAGTTTCCGAAAGTCATGGCCACAGAAGTTTTCTTGGCTCAGCTGGGGGATTTGGCCAAAAGAAAGGGTCTGAAATTGATAGAAGAATTTAAAGAGGCTGGTATCCAGATAGGAGAATCTTTAGGCAGAGACTCTCTAAAAGCCCAGCTGAGAATGGCTGATAAAACGGGAGCGAGGTATACTTTAATTTTAGGGCAGAAGGAAGCTCTTGATGGCACTATTATTATAAGGGACATGATAAAAGGCTCTCAGGAGATAGCGAAATTAGATAAAGTAGTTAAAGAGATTGAAAAACGTATAGGAAAGTAAATAATAATTGATGGTAGGCTGCATTTTTTGTAAAATTATCAATAAGGAAATAAAAACAGATTTGGTTTATGAAGACGATAAATTTATTGCTTTTAACGACATAAGCCCTGTAGCCCCTTTGCACCTTTTGATTATTCCCAAAAAACACATAGAATCCATTAATCATTTAGCAAAAAAAGACAGGGAATTAGTAGGAGAATTATTTTTAACAGCTCAAAAAATAGCAAAAGAGCAAAAAGTCGATCAAACCGGATACCGATTGATTATTAATGTCGGGAAGGATGCCGGTCAGACGGTAAGTCATCTTCATCTGCATTTGTTAGGGAGAAAAGAGTTACCGATGTAATAATTCCCGCTTTTGGCGGAGATCCTATAAATTTTTAACAAAATTTTAAAGTTATGGCATTAGAAATAAAAAAACAAGAGAGAGAAACCTCTCAAAGCCTAATCAGGCGTTTTGGCAAAGCGGTCAAAGAGAGCGGTATTTTGGTCAGGGCGAGAAGGACCAGGTTTAAATTGAGAAAGAAGTCTCCTGAAGCGAAGAAAAAGGGGGCTCTGAGAAGAGTACAGGCCAGGAAAGAATACGAAAGGGTTAAAAAACTGGGAATAAAAGAGAAAAGATAAATAAAGCCCAATCCAATGGCTACTCTAGAGGCTAAAATTAAAGGAGATTTGAAGGAAGCTTTAATAGCCCAAAAAGAGATTGAAGTATCTTCTCTAAGGATGCTGATTTCGGCTATGGGTAGCAGGGCGACCGAAAAAAGGACAAAGATATGGAAGGCCGAGCCGGATATGTCCGTCAAAAATCTTGAAGAGAAAAGCCAGCTTAACGATGAGGAGATAATTGAGGTCGTATCTTCTGAAATTAAAAAAAGGAGGGAGGCGATCTCTGGCTTTGAAAAGGGAGGAAGAGAGGAACAGGCCCAAAAAGAAAAGCAAGAGTTGGAAATCTTACAGAAATATCTTCCTGAGCAGCTTTCAGAAGAAGATGTCGGTAAAATAGTCAGAGAGGTTATTGAAAAGACGGGAGCTAAAGGATTTAAAGATATGGGTAAAGTAATGTCTGAGTTGATGCCGAAGGTTAAAGGCAGGGCGGATGCCGGGTTCGTCAGCAAAACAGTCAAAGAGTTTTTAGTTGATTGATATGATAGAAATTAACAATCTTGGCGGTAGCACGGCATGGGATGGATTTTTGAAGAAAATCGCCAGAATCGTTTTGGCAAAGGAAAAGTCAAAACTAATCCTGTCAGTCGCTTTAGTAAATAGTTATAGGATAAAAGAGCTGAACAGGAAGTATCGGAGAAAGAATAGGCCGACAGACGTTCTCTCCTTTCAATACGGCAAAGAGGGGGAGATAGTAATTTGTTTATCGGAGGTAAGAAAAAACGCTAAGAATTTCAACTCAACTTTTAAAAAAGAATTAAAAAAAGTTTTAATACACGGGGTTTTGCATCTTTTAGGTGAGAATCATGAGAAAACAGAAAAAGAGGCAAAAAAAATGCAAAAAAAAGAAGAGTACTATTTTAAAAAAATAAAATTTTAGACTTCCTATATCGGAGATGGGTCGGAAGAACCTTTCGGTTCTTCCGTGTAGGAAAACAGGCTTTCCCGACAAGGTCGGGAAAACGTTAGAAGCAGAGGGTTTCTAAGGAGCGATGGTAGTCTAATTGCCGAAAGGCAATTACGAAATAAATCGGACGTGTCGCGACCTCATAAATTATTACCACTATGTCAAAGAATCATTTAATTGCGGCTTTGGATATCGGGACGCAGGATATAAAGGTTTTGGTTGTCCAGAAAAAAGGAGATGATCAAAAACTGGACGTAGTTAGCCAGATTAAAGAAAATTCTTCCGGAGTGAGGAAAGGAGTCGTAACAGAACCCAGTGAAGTCTCTAATATCTTGCAGATTCTTCTTTCGAAAGTTAAATCAGACATCGGAAAGAGAATTAGCTCCGTCTATATCAACATCAACGGAAACCATTTGTTTTCCTCTTTATCCCACGGTTTAGTTTCAGTATCCAGGGCCGACAGGCAGATTTCCGAAACAGACGTCCAGAGGGTTTTACAGGAAGCGAAGACCATTTCCCTGCCGTCAAATAAAGAAATTTTTACCGCCCATGCCAAAGAATTTATCGTTGACGGCCAGAGCGGAGTGAAAGAGGTGACGGGATTACAGGGCGTAAGGCTGGAGGCGGAAGTTTTGGTCTTGGGAGGATTTTCTCCTTATTTAAAAAATTTAACTCAGGCGGTTTTGAATTCCGGTTTTAATATTTCTCACGTTTCGGATATGACTCCTTCCCCCATAGCCGCTTCAAGAGCTTGCTTAACCGAGAAACAAAAAGAGATAGGCGTGGTTTTAGTAGATATCGGGGCTGGCACCACAGGGATGGCTGTTTTTGAAGAAAAAGGATTGACACATTTGGCGGTTTTACCGATCGGTTCAGAAAATATCAGCAAAGATATAGCTATTGGATTGAAAACCGATATTGAGGTGGCCGAGAGGATAAAAGTTGAATATGGGACATGCCAGAAGGGCAGAGAAGTTAAAGAAAGGATAGATATTGGGGAGGAAGAGCCCTTGGTTTTCTCTCAAAAACAGCTGGCAGACATTATTGAACCGCGAGTTTCTGAGATTTTCAAGGAGGTTAATAAGGAATTGAAGAAGATTTCCCGAGAAAAGCTTTTGCCAGGAGGCATAGTTTTAACCGGAGGGGGGGCAAAAATACCGGGTATCGTAGAATTGGCCAAAAAAGAATTAAAATTACCCTGCAGGATTGGCAAAATACAAGGATTCTCAGGCTTAAAAGACGATCCTTCCTGGGCGACTATTTGCGGTTTGGTTTTGGGAGGGTCTGATTTGGAAGGGGAACAGAGATCTCTTTTTCCTGATTTGAAAGTAGGAGTTTCTCTTAAAAGGTTTTTCAAAAATTTTGTTCCATAAAAAAATGAAATCGACAAAAAAGATAAAAGTTGTTGGGGTCGGAGGGTCTGGTTCTAATGCTGTTTCTCGCATGAAAAAATGCGACATTGAGGGCGTTGAATTTATCGCCATAAACACCGATGCCCAGGATTTGGTAAAATCTAAAGCAGACGTGAAGCTTCGGATTGGAAAGAAAATAACTCAGGGTCTTGGAGCAGGAATGAATCCTGAGATAGGAAAAAAATCGGCAGAAGAAAGCAAGTCAGAAATTACAGAAGTTTTAAAAGGAGCGGATATGGTTTTTGTGGCTTATGGCGCAGGAGGAGGTACGGGAACGGGAGCGGGCCCTGTCGTTGCCGGGATCGCTAAAAACTCAGGAGCTTTGACTGTTGCCATAGTGACAAAACCTTTTTCTTTCGAAGGAGTTTTTCGCAGAAAGATAGCTGAATCAGGCATCAGAAAGCTTAAGGAAAAAGTGGATACTTTGATAATAATCGAAAACGATAAGCTGCTGGAAAAAATAAATCCTAAAATTCCGCTTCTGAATGCTTTCTGGGCTTGCGACGATATTTTACGGGAAGCGGTTTCCGGGATTTCTGATTTGATAATAAGGCCGGGTATCATTAATGTTAACTTTGCCGACATTAAAACGGTGATGAAAAATTCTGGTACGGCAATTTTTGGAATCAGTTCGGCTCGGGGAGAAAAAAGAGCGGAGCTGGCGGCGAAAGCAGCGCTTAGTTCTCCTCTTCTTGACGTTTCTCCCAAAGGAGCCAAGGGAGTTTTGTTTAGTGTTTCTGGCGGAAGGGATATTTCTCTTTCTGAAATTGAAGAGATCGGAAAAATCATCACTCAGGAAGTGAACCCCAGCGCCAAAGTTATTTTCGGAGCGGTTCAGGATGAAAAATTAAGAGAGGGGGAGATAAAGGTAACTCTTGTTGCCACTGGTTTTTGAGGTGTGGATAACTTAAATTTTGAAGCCGACTTGACTGGGTTTGACCCGGTTTTTTTGTTAAGTTAGAATGACTTAATATCTTCTTCTAACAAGAGATTTTTTTATAAAAACGATGCAAAACAAAATTACAAAGATCCAAAAAAGGGACGGAACGATTGTAGACTTCGATCAACAGAGAATTACCAATGCCGTTTTTAAAGCAATCACTGCCGTAGGTCAGGGAGATGGCGTAAAATCAAAAAGAGTCTCTGAAAAAGTCATTAAAATCTTGGGAAGAAGATTTAAGAAAGATGAAATTCCTCAGGTTGAGCAGGTGCAGGACATAGTTGAAGAAGTTTTGGTGATGGAAGGGTTGGTGGAAACCGCTAAAGCATATATTTTGTATCGTGAGCAAAGAAGAAGAATCAGGGAGGCGGTAACTTTTTCTGAAGAAGCGGTAGACAGGGTGGATCAGTATCTAGAAAAACTGGATTGGGAGGTGCAAGAAAATGCGAACATGGCTTTTTCTCTTCAGGGGATGAACCATTACGGAGTTTCTTACATCGTTAAAAAGTATTGGTTGAATAAAGTTTATCCAAAAGAAATCAGAGAGGCAAACGAGTCGGGAGATTTGCATCTACATAATTTGGATACTCTCGGGCCTTATTGCGCCGGCTGGGATTTGTATGATTTATTATTAAAAGGTTTTGGTGGCGTGACCGGGAAGATTGAAACCAAACCGGCAAAACATCTCAGAGCAGTTTTAGGCCAGGTAGTAAATTTTTTGTATACTATTCAGGGAGAAACAGCAGGGGCTGTGGCTTTTTCCAATTTTGATACCTTACTTGCTCCTTTCATACGTTATGACAATTTAAACTACCAACAAGTAAAGCAGGCCATGCAGGAATTTTTATTTAATATGGCCGTTCCTACCCGAGTCGGTTTTCAATGCCCTTTTTCGAATATTACTCTGGATTTGAAACCTTCTCCTGTCTTTGCCAAACAGCCAGTGATTATTGGCGGTGTCCCGCAGAAAGAAACTTACGGAGAGTTTGAAGAAGAGATGAAAATATTTAATAAGGCGTTTTACGAGACGATGCTTGAAGGGGACAAATCGGGTAGGCCTTTTCATTTTCCGATTCCGACAATCAATATCACTAAGGATTTTCCCTGGGATGATCCTGCTTTCGACCTCATCTTTGAAGCTTCGGCTAAATACGGCACTAATTACTTCGCTAATTATCTTAATTCAGACATGAAACCGGAGGATGTAAGGAGTATGTGCTGCCGTTTAAGGCTTAATTTGACAGAGCTTTATAACCGAGGCGGAGGAGGGCTTTTCGGCTCAGGCAGTAAAACTGGAAGTATAGGTGTGGTAACGATAAATATGCCGAGAATAGGCTATCTTTCCAAAACCAAGAAAGAATTTTTTGAAAAGCTCGGCAAAGCCATGGATTTGGCCGAAGAAAGCTTGGAGATAAAAAGAAAGACGATTGAAAATTTCATTTCAAAGGGCTTGTACCCCTACGCTCGTTTCTATTTGTCGGATACTAAAAAGGCCAGGGGCGGATACTTCGCCAATCACTTTGCGACAATAGGATTGGTCGGCATGAATGAGGCTTTATTGAACTTTATTGGAGGCGATATCGGCGCTAAAAAAGGTAGAAATTTCACGATTGAAGTGCTGGACTTTATGAGGGAAAAACTGGTGAAATACCAAAAAGATACGGGCAACATATATAATCTGGAAGCTACTCCGGCAGAATCCACTGCTTACAGATTCGCCCAAAAGGATAAAGAGAAATATCCTGAGATAATCTGTGCGGGGACAAAAAAGGTTCCTTATTATACAAACAGTTCTCAGTTGCCGGTTAATTATACCGATGATATTTTTGAGGCGTTAAAGCTTCAGGACGATATTCAAACCCGTTATTCCGGAGGTACGGTTTTGCATTTATTCTTGGGAGAGAAGATAAACGATATCCAAACGGTAAAAACTTTGACTAAAAAGATTTTTGAGAACTATCATCTTCCTTATATAACCTTCACCCCCACTTTTTCAATTTGTCCCAGCCATGGCTACATAGCAGGGGAACATTTTTTTTGTCCCCATTGTGCTATCAAGCAGCCTTGCGAGGTATATTCAAGAATAGTTGGATATTTGCGTCCGGTGTCCCAGTGGAACACAGGAAAACAGGAAGAATTTAAAGACAGAAAGGAATTTAAAATTAAAATAAGAAAAACGGAATTAAAACAAGTTGCATGAAGATTGGCGGTCTTCAAAAAACTACTCTAATTGATTTCCCCGGCCGCATTGCGGCCACTGTTTTTGTTGTCGGCTGTAATTTTTCCTGTCCCTGGTGCTATTCTTCGGAAATAGTTTTGCCGGAAAAGATAAAAGATCATCCTGTTCTTCCGGAAAAGGAGTTTTTTAAATTTTTAAAAGAAAGAAAGGGGCTTTTAGAGGGGGTGGTTGTGTGCGGAGGAGAACCGACTCTTTACAAAGATTTGCCCAATTTTATCAGAAAGATTAAAAGGATGGGCTATTTCGTGAAGCTTGATACTAACGGGTCCAACCCTAAAATGTTGGGAGATTTGATCAAAAAGAAACTTATTGATTATGTAGCCATGGATATAAAAGTGCCAAAAGGCAGGTACAAGGAGGTTTTTAGAGGGAAAGTAAAGGTTGAGGACATTGAAGAAAGCATCAAAATTTTAAATAACAGTAAGATAGATTTTGAATTCAGGACAACGATAGTTCCGACTGTCCATAAAAAAGGGGATATTCTGGAAATGGTCCGTTGGATTTCGCCGGCTAAAAAGTATTTTCTGCAGAATTTCCGGGCTGAGAAAACAATTGATCCCGCCTTTGTCAAAATAAAACCGTATTCCCAAGAATGGCTTTTGGATGTTCAAAAAACAATAGCCCCATTTTTTGAAATTTGCCAGATAAGGTGATGACCGCCTCCAAAACCTTTCTCTTTTTCTGTTTATCTTTTGTCGGCGGTATATTCCTTGATTCTATTTTGGAAACATCTCAGCCGTTAATGCTGGGATTTTTCATTTTGATTTTAGCCTTAATTCTAATTTCTGTTTTATGGAAGCATAAGAGAGTAGTAATTTTCGGTTGTTGCGTCCTATTCCTTGTCTTCGGAATGTTTCGCCACCAACAGTTTGAATTAAATATGGCGGATAGTGACTTAAGCAGACTTAATGATTCAAGCGAGAATGTAACTATTATAGGCATAATTGATAAAGAGCCGGACGTCAAAGAAAAAAGTATTAAGCTTAGAGTCGAGGCAGAAAAAATTTCAACAGAAAAAGAGTCTTTTTCTGTACAAGGAAAGATTCTGGTGAGCACTTGGCGTTATCCTGAATTTAAATACGGGGATAAATTAAAAATAACCGGAAAATTAGAAGTTCCTCCCGTCTTTGAAGATTTTAATTACAAGGATTATCTCAAAAAAGATGGTGTTTATTCGATGATGAATTTCCCGAAAATTGAAGTGATTGGCCAGAATATCGGGAGTCCCGTAATTAATGCACTTTTATCTTTTAAAAATAGATTTAAGGAGATTTGCCAGTCTTTTGTGTCTGTGCCTCAGGAAGGGCTTTTGGAGGCGTTGGTCTTCGGGGACGAGGAGAATATTCCTCAGGAATGGAAAGATAAATTCAATTTTACCGGCACCCGCCACATTACGGCTGTTTCCGGAATGAATATCACCATAATTGCCTCTCTTATTATGTCTTTTGCCTTAAGCTTTGGTTTGTGGAGGCGGCAGGCGTTTTATCTTTCCATGACTTTACTTTTGTTTTATGTCCTGATGATAGGCGCTCCGGCTTCGGGGGTAAGGGCCGGGATAATGGCCGGTATTTTTATGCTGGCGCAATATTTTGGCAGAAATTCTTCTTCTTTGAGGGCTGTTGTTTTTGCCGCATCCATAATGCTGTTCCTAAACCCCTTCCTTTTAACGCTGGATATCGGTTTTCAGCTTTCCTTTTTAGCGGTTTTGGGCATGATCTATCTCCAGCCGACAATAGAAGGCCTTTTAAAAAAGATTCCTAATCCGGGATTTTTTCCGCTGAGGTCAACTCTGTCTACAACCTTGTCCGCCCAGGCTTTTACTTTGCCGATTTTAATATATAACTTCGGCTATATTCCTTTGGTTTCTCCTTTTACCAATATTCTTATAGTTCCCTTTCTGGCGCCAATTACAATTCTTATTTTCATTTTGGGCTTTGCGGGAATGGTCTTTTGGGGGTTCGGCTGGATTTTATCTTGGCCCGTTTGGTTGTGTTTAACATATATACTAAAGGTTATTAACTGGTTCTCCAAAATTTCCTGGGCTTCTTTTGGAGTGGAAGATGTTTCTTGGATTTTTCTAGTCTTTTTCTATTTATTTCTATCTGTTATTATTCGGCGTATTGAAAAGATAAAAAAGCTTAAATTTTTGTAGTGAGAGCCTATTTTTATCCTTTCGTGATATAATGAATTTGTTATGCAAAAAGCATGGTTAGTTGCGGTAAATATGGGTTATGGCCACCAGAGAACTGCATATCCTTTAAAGGGTATGGCTTTCTCGGGCAAGGTTATTCAGGCTAACGATTACGAAGGCATTTCCAAGAAAGATAGAAGAGTCTGGGAAACAAGCAGAAGAGTATATGAATTTGCCTCAACTTTCAAAAGAGTCCCTCTAATGGGTGGCATTATCTTTTCTGTCATCGACTTCTTCCAGAAAATTTTCAGTTTTTATCCGAGAAGGGATTTGTCCAGGCCCACTTCCCAGTTGAAACAGATATGCTCTTTTATCGGGGCCGGCTGGGGGAGGGATTTGATTGGAATGCTGAAAAAAAATCCGCTACCTCTGGTCTCTACTTTCTCCGTCCCTGCTTTTATGGCAGAGCATTTCGATTATCCCGGGGAAATATTTTGTGTCGTCTGTGACGCAGATATATCCAGGGGCTGGGCACCCCTCGACCCTTCAAAAAGCAGGATAAAATATTTTGCTTCAACTCAGAGATCGGCAGAGAGACTTGAGCTTTACGGCGTGAAACCGGAGAATATCTTTTTAACAGGATATCCCTTGCCGAAGGAGTTGATAGGATCAGAGTCTGAGGAGATATTAAAAGAAGATTTTAAATACAGACTTTTGAATCTTGACCCTAAGAAAAGGTATTTGGAGAAATACGGGACGTTAGTTGATGAAAAACTGGGAGCTTTGCCTGAAAAATCCAGTCATCCTCTGACGATAATGTTTTCGGTTGGAGGGGCGGGAGCTCAGAAGGAGATTGGTATTAAGATAGTCAGAAAATTGGAAAAAAGAATCAAGAATAATGAAGTCAGGGTTTTGTTGTCAGCCGGGATTAAATCAAAGGTTAAAAAGTTTTTTTCAAAAAATTTGAAGAATTTAAATTTAGGCGGGGGAGTCGAGGTAATTTTTGAAAAAGACGTTGACAGCTATTTCCAGAGATTCAACGAGAAGCTAAAGAAGACGGATATTTTATGGACAAAGCCCTCAGAGCTTTCTTTTTATTCCGCATTGGGATTGCCTATTATTATTGCCCCCCCGGTCGGTTCTCAGGAAGACTTCAACAAAAGATGGCTTGAGAAATCCGGTTTTGGAATATCCCAAGGGGATCCGAATTATGTTGATGAGTGGCTTTTTGATTGGTTGAGTCAGGGATATCTGGCCGAAGCGGCTTTCGAAGGATTTATTGAGGGTGAGAGGCTCGGGGCCTATAACATTGAGAAAATAGTTTCAAGGAACTTATAACATTGAGAAAACAGTTTCAAGGAACTTATAACGTTGAGAAAACAGTTTCAAGGAACTTATAAC
>CAZPAG010000001.1:0-29661 GCA_964584545.1 uncultured Candidatus Saccharibacteria bacterium | reverse complement strand
AAAATAGTTTCAAGGAACTTATAATATCGAAAAAATAGTATTGAAATGACCTGGCTTCTGGTGACAATTTCAGCTTATTTTCTTTTGGCAGTGGTTTTTTTAATTGACAAATATCTTCTGTCAAAAGAGATTCCTAATCCGGTATTATATTCTTTTTTCATAGGTCTTTCCGGGGTTTTACTTTTGCCCTTCATTCCTTTTATAAATTTTGTAATTCCCGGTATTTTTCAGATCATTCTGAGTTTTCTGGCCGGAATTTCTTCTGTTATTGGTCTTTATTGGTTTTTCAAGGCTTTAAAGGATTTCGAAGCCTCAAGAGTGGTCCCTGCGGTAGGCGGGCTGGTTCCTTTGTTCAGTTTTTTCCTCGTCTATATCTTTTCTTTCGGAAAAGAAACATTGTCTCTCTCTGGCGTTATAGCTTTTATTTTGCTGGTATCCGGCAGTTTTCTGATTACGCTTGAAAAAGGAAAGTTTATCACCACGAAGAGCTTGAAGTTTTGCCTTATTTCATCTTTTTTCTATGCCTTGTCATTCGTTCTGGCAAAGTATGTTTACTTAAGCCAGCCGTTTCTCTCGGGCCTGGTTTGGATAAAAATCGGCGGAGTATTGGCGGCCTTGTCTTTCTTCGTATTGTTCCCCGATTTGAAAAAAGAGGTTTTCAAAAAGAAGATAGCGGTTCAGAATAAAACGGCAGGGCTCTTTATCGGAAACCAGATTGCCGGAGCCGGAGGAGGATTATTACAGAACTGGGCTATTGCGCTGGCTCCTTTAGCTTATGTCTCAATAATCAATGCCCTGCAGGGAGTACAATACGTTTTTTTATTAATCATTACTATTTTCTTGTCTTTAAAACTCCCCCAGATAATAAAAGAGGAAATAGATAGAAAAACTTTGTTGCAAAAAGCGGTCGCCATATTATTAATTGGTGGCGGATTGTTTCTATTAATCATATGAAAAAAGTTATATTATTTCTATCTGTTGTCGTTTTTTTTCTCGGGATAGCCGTTTTTATATTTTTTTTCGTCGGCCAGCCGCCTAAAGCCGAAGAAATTACTTTCGGGGTTAATTTTTCCCAAAAGCATTCTACGAATATGGGCCTGGACTGGAAAGAAAATTATTCAGCCCTGTTAGAAGATTTAGGGGTCAAAAGACTGAAGTTAGCGGTTCACTGGGATTTGATTGAACCTGAAAAAGACAAATATTCTTTCGATGACTTAGACTGGCAAGTTCAGAAGGCCGGAGAAAAAAATGCCAAGATCCTTTTGCTGGTTGGCATGAAAACTAGCCGTTGGCCGGAGTGCCACATCCCTGATTGGGCGAAGGGCTTGTCAAAAAAAGAGCAACAAGAGGCGATCCTTAAAATGATAGAGAATACAATCCTTAGGTATCAGGAGAATGATGTCATTTGGGCTTGGCAGGCAGAAAATGAACCGTTTTTCCCTTTTGGGGAATGCCCGTGGGTTGATAAGAATTTTTTGGAGGAAGAGATAACTTTGATAAAATCGCTTGATTCCTTTAAAAGGTCCGTGTTAGTATCTGATAGCGGAGAGGGGTCTTTCTGGATTCAGGCGGCAAAGCTGGGAGATATTGTCGGCACAACCATGTATAAGGAAGTTTGGGTCAGTTTTTCCTGGGTAAAAGTAAGAATGCCGTTTTTGCCTCAATCAGTGAAAGATTTCGGGTTTTATTTTAAATATCCCTATCCGCCCAAATTCTACTGGCAGAAAGCAAATATTGTTAACAGGTTTTTCGGTAAAAAAGTGATTTGTGTAGAATTGCAGACAGAGCCTTGGTGCCCGACCCTTTTATATGATTGTGAACTCCCAGAACAGGAAAAAACCATGGATATAGGACAGTTTAAGAGGAATATTGAATTTGCCAAAAAGACAGGCCTTGGCGAATTCTATTTGTGGGGAGGGGAGTGGATGTATTGGATGAAAGAAAAACAGAACAGGCCGGAGATCTGGGAAGAAGCCAAAAATCTTTTTTGATTTTGATTATGTCAGAAATCCCATATTATCTAAAAATTAATCGTGCAGCAGACCTAAAAAATCCGAGAGAAAGAATAATCTACCGGATTTTTGAAATGTTTCCAGGAGCTTTAAGCTGGCTGACGATATTTCTTGCTATTTTGTTGTCCTGGCTGAAGCCTGTGTGGATGTCTTTTTTTATAATTTGTTTCGTCATTTATTGGATGTTCCGGGCTGTTTATTTTTCTTTCCATCTTCAGGCCTCCTATAAACGGATGAAGATGAATGAAAAAATAGATTGGATAGAGAAGCTTAGTCAGTTGAAGAGTAAAAATTGGAGGGATATTTATCAGTTGGTCGTTTTGCCTATGTATAAGGAGCCTTTGGAAATCGTCAGGGAGAGTTTTAATTCTTTATCTGCGTCTGATTGGCCCAAAGACCAGATGATAGTGGTTTTAAGTTGCGAGGAGGAAGGAGCGGTAGAGACCGCTAAAAAAATTGAATCTGAATTTGGAGACAGGTTTTTCAAATTTTTGCTTGTATTCCATCCTAAAAATTTGCCAGGTGAAATTGCCGGCAAAGGGGCCAACGAAACTTGGGGAGCGAGAAAAGCCAAAGAATTAGTCGTGGATCCGTTTAAGATTCCTTATGAAAATATTATTTTCTCCTCTTTTGATATCGACAGCTGCGTCTTCCCTAAATACTTCAGTTGTTTGGGCTACTATTACTTAACCGTAACGAAACCGACTCGTTGCAGCTTCCAGCCTATCCCTCTTTTTGTAAACAACGTCTGGCAGGCTCCGCCTATTTCCAGGATTTTTTCTTTTTCCGCGTCTTTTTGGGAGATGATGTGCCAGGAGAGAGAAGAAAAAATGCTTACCTTTTCTTCTCATTCAATGAGCTTCAGAGCCCTTGTTGATGTTGATTTCCGCCAGGTAAACGTCGTTTCAGACGATTCTCGTATCTTTTGGCAGTGTCTTTTGAGATACGACGGGGATTACAGGGTAGTCCCTCTTTACTATCCGATTTCCATGGATGCTAATGTCGCACCGACTTTTTTGAAAACAATGAAAAACGTCTATCTGCAGCAGAGAAGGTGGGCTTACGGAGCGGGGGATATTCCTTATTTTCTCTTCGGGTTTTTGAAAAATAAAAAAATTGCCCTATCTAAGAAATTTTCTTTAGGGTTTAATATTGTTGAGAGCTGCTGGTCTTGGGCGACCGTTTCCATCTTAATATTTTTATTGGGGTTTTTGCCAATAATCTTGGGCGGAGACGCTTTCAGACAGACGTTACTCTCCTACAAACTGCCGATTTTTACCAGAAATATCTTAACCGTGGGAATGATAGGATTGATCGGCTCGGCGTTTTTTAGTATCCTTTTACTTCCGCCAAAGCCCCCGGAATTAGGAAAAAGAAAATATTTAATACTTATTTTGGAGTGGTTTTTGCTTCCCGTCATAATGATATTTTTCACCAGTATGCCGGCTTTGGAGGCTCAAACTCGATGGATGCTGGGAAAATATCTTGGCTTTTGGCCTACGCCAAAAATAAGAACTTAATTTCATCAAAACCTTGTTTCTTCGCTCCACTCAGAAATAAAAAGATGAAAGGATTGACAGGGGTGCTTCGTAATATTATATAATATACATTGTATATAATTTTTTATTACAACTATGTACGATTTACCGAGCTTTAATGTAAAAATTCCCGGATTTTTGAAAAATAAAATTTTCTGGGGAACCATTTCGGTTATTTTTGTTTCTTCCCTCTCTGGATTTTTGGCAGGGGCAATCTACTATAATTATTTTTCTCCAGGAGTGGCTAACTATGCTCCAAAATTGAATATAGGTATTTTTGGAGATAAATCAGCCGAGCAACAAACGGTTTATCTGCCCCAGACCTCCCAGGAAGATGCGATAATCGGCGTGGTTAACGAGCTTTCCCCGGCCGTAGTAAGCATTATTGTCACCAAAGACGTCCCTATTATTGAACAATACTATACAAATCCGTTCCAGGACTTCGGTGATTTTTTTAGCCCGAACTTTTTAGTTCCTCAATACCGGCAGAAAGGGACAGAAAAGAAGGAGGTCGGGGGAGGAACCGGTTTTATCGTTTCCGAAGACGGGATGATTCTGACCAATAAACATGTCGTTTCGGATACGGAGGCCGATTATACTGTTTTAACAAACGACGGGAAAAAATATCCTGCCGAAGTTTTGGCTCGCGACCCTATTCAGGATTTAGCCGTTATCAAAGTTGATTCAAACAGGATAATAGATAGTGGAGGAGAGATGGTTATCAAGGGGTTTCCAACGGTTCCGCTTGGAGATTCAGACAGAATACAAATTGGCCAAACCGTGATCGCTATCGGAAACACTCTGGGAGAATTTAGAAATACAGTTTCTGTCGGAGTGGTTTCCGGACTGGGCAGAACAATTACCGTTTCGGATGGCTCAGTTACAGAAACCTTGGAGGATGTTATTCAGACTGACGCAGCTATTAACTCCGGGAATTCAGGAGGGCCGCTTTTAAACTTAAAAGGGGAGGTAATTGGCATAAACACGGCTATGGTTCAGGGGGCTCAGAGTATCGGCTTTACCATTCCTATTAATAAAGCGAAAAAAGATATTAACAGCGTGAAAAGCTCTGGCAGGATTATATATCCGCTTTTAGGAATAAGATATGTTTTGATAAATGCCACCATCCGGCAGGATAATAATTTAGAAGTTGATTACGGCGCTTTAATACAGAAAGGGGAAAGCGGGGAGGAGGCTGTTTCTCCCGGCTCTGCTGCAGAAAAGGCGGGGCTGAAAGAAGGAGATATAATTTTAGAGATCAACGGAGAGAAGATAACGACAGAAAATACCCTTGCTGAGATTATCATGAAGTATAACCCGGGAGACAAGGTAGCTTTGAAAATTTTGAGAGACGGAAGCGAGAAAACTCTGGAAGCCACTTTAACCGAGAGGACACAATAGGGTGTAACAAAATCTTCATTTCTACGTCATTACTAAATATGATAAATCAAGTCGGCCTTAATTTTTTCGGATATTACTATGCCTTTTTTAAAAAAGAGGTTGGTTTTATTCTGGAAGTATAATCCTCAATAACATTTCTATAAACCAGCCTCTTTCCGAAAGGGGCTTTTTGATAGAATATTTAGAAGGAGAAACAAATGAATTTTAGGTGCGTAAGGTGTAATAAAGAACTGGACATTAACATTAAAAACGGGAAAGTGAAGAAGGGAGCTCCGATAACTATCCTTTGCGACTGTAAGTGCGGAAATCGCATTATCAGGAAGAAAAACGGCAAGATAATACTTATTGAGAAAAAACAGACAGATTATTCGGCTTAGCGCGGTCTTATTTTGAGGCCGCCTTTTTATTAGAACTGTAATAAAAGGCCGTTATTTACGTCTTAGTTAAATATGGCGAGTAATCAATTAAACCTAATCGTAGTTACCCTTTTGTTTATCAGCAGGCAAAGCTTGGCTAGGTTTATTTGTAAATAAAAGTATACAATAACAAAAAGTGAACCTGGTCGAGCGCCAGGCTTTTTAGTTCTTTAGCAACAAGGAGGTATTATAATGTCGCCTTGAATCTAAAAAGAACGGCAGAACCAAAATAAAAAAAGAGAGGTCGTAATGGAAACAGTAGCAGAAACTAAACATCAAGCAGTCCACGCGAGCTATTGTCGAGAAATGGCGGGCATATTAAGAAAGCTTAGCAGGGTTCCGCCTCATGAGGTGGAAAAAAGAGGTAGGCTCGAATTCCGTCTGGCCGATATAAAAAACAGGTTGATCCCACAGCTTTTCAATTTTTCCATAGTGAGATAGCCCAGAGAAGAGGCATTGGATCTCATTATTGTCCAAAGGGGACAAAGAGGAGGAATCTCTATCAGACAAGAAGATAGAAGGTTCAATCCGCAAACATCGGATTTCTCTTTGCCCCTTTTTTATTGGGAGGCGATTGATTTGTTTCAAAAAATGTGGTAAAGAATATGTATGCCCCGTTAGAAATCGCAGGGTTTTTCGGGGCAAAAGCAGGAACGTCATATTCTCTCATCAAAAAACCCTTTAAACCGAGAAAACATAGTATTGCAACAATAAAGGTCAAATAATATATACACGGAAAATATTTAATTTCTAACGGGGTATGAACGGAGGTCAATTTACTCATAAAGCTCAAGAGGCTATATTGGCTGCCCAGGATGTAGCCAGAGAAAATAACCAGCAGCAAATAGACGCTTTACACCTTCTCTCAGTGCTTTTGAGCCAGGAAGGAAGCGTGGTTTTAAATTTGCTTCAGAGAATCGGGGCGGATATAGAGGGGCTTAAAAGAAAAGTGAATATGTCTCTGGAGAAGATGCCGGTGATTTCCACTCCTCAGGCTTTCGGCCAGTTTTATCTTACCCAGGATATGGCTAAAATTTTAGAAAGAGCCCGTCAAGAATCGGTTAAAATGGGAGACGATTTTATTTCGGTTGAACATTTATTTTTGGCGCTTTTAGATACTCAAACCAGGGCTAAAGAGGTTTTGGATAAGACGACTTTTTTGAGACCGGGCGGAGGAACAGGGACTTTGGAATTTAGTAAAATAGATTACGAAACTTTTTTAAAACAGTTGGCTCAGATAAGGGGAGGAGCAAGAATTACAGACCCTGAGCCTGAATCAAAATATCAGGTTATAGAAAAATATGCCAGAAACCTGACTACTCAAGCAAGACAGGGAAAGCTGGACCCGGTTATTGGCAGGGAAAACGAAATCCGCAGGCTGATGCAGGTTTTATCCAGAAGAACTAAAAACAATCCGGTTTTGATAGGAGAGGCTGGGGTAGGAAAGACCGCCATTATTGAAGGGCTTGCTCAGAAAATCGTTTCAGGCCAGGTGCCAGAGAGCTTAAAAGACAAGGAGATTATTGCTCTGGATTTGGGGTCGCTTATTGCCGGAACCAAATACAGGGGAGAGTTTGAGGACAGAGTTAAAGCCTTTTTAAAAGAAATAAATCGGGCAGGAGGCAGGTATCTATTATTCATTGATGAATTGCATACTTTAGTCGGAGCTGGAGCTGCCGAGGGAGCAATAGACGCTTCCAATCTTTTAAAGCCTGCTTTGGCCCGCGGAGAATTAAAGGCTATGGGAGCTACCACTTTGAAAGAGTACCAGAAGCATATTGAGAGAGACGCAGCCTTAGAAAGAAGATTCCAGCCCATTTTGGTCCAGGAGCCTTCTATTGAAGATACTGTTTCAATTTTGAGAGGTATTAAGGAAAAATATGAACTTCACCACGGAGTGAAGATAAAGGATTCGGCCTTGGTCTCCTGCGCTCAGTTGGCAGCCCGTTACATTACCGACAGATTTTTGCCAGATAAAGCAGTTGATTTAATGGATGAAGCTATGAGCTCTTTGAGGTTGGACATTGAGTCTGCTCCCCAAGACCTGGATATTCTTAAAAAACAGATACAGAAATTGGAAATTGAGCAGGAAGCTATTAAAAAAGAAAAAACCCAGCGCAGAAAGTCGGCAATAGCCAGAGAACTGGCTGACCTTAAGGAGAAAGCAAAAGGTATAGAGGCTAAGTGGCAGTCAGAAAGAGAGATAATTTCAAAAATTAAAAATCTTAAAAAAGAGATAGAGCAGGCAAAGTTTGAGGTAGAAAGAGGAGAAGCCGAAGCCAATCTGCAAAAGGTGGCTGAAATAAAATACGGGAAGATCCCTCAATTGCAGAAAGAGTTAAGTGCGGCAGAAAAGAAGCTGGCCGTGTTTCAAAAAAATCATCCCATTTTAAAAGAGGAGGTTTCTGATCAAGACGTGGCTAACGTGGTTTCTAAATGGACAGGCATTCCGGTAATGAGATTGTTGGAAGAAGAAGCCAGGAAACTTGAGAAAATGGAGAATATTGTCGCTAAAAGAGTCGTCGGCCAGAACGAGGCTATAGTGGCTATTTCCAGCGCCATCCGCAGGTCCAGAGCCGGGATTTCCGAAGAGAACAGACCTTTGGGTTCGTTTCTGTTTTTAGGGCCGACCGGTGTCGGCAAAACTGAAACTGCCAGAGCTTTAGCTGAATTTTTGTTCAATGACGAAAACTCATTGGTGAGGTTGGATATGTCAGAGTATATGGAAGAACATACGGTTTCAAAGATGATAGGCTCTCCTCCCGGGTACGTCGGATATGAAGAGGGAGGCCAATTGACAGAGAAGATAAGAAGAAGGCCATATTCGGTTATTCTTCTGGACGAGATTGAAAAAGCCAATCCCAAGGTTTTTAATATTCTTCTTCAGATTCTTGAAGATGGCAGACTCACTGATGCTAAAGGAAGGACGGCTTCCTTTAAGAATTCAATTCTAATAATGACTTCCAATATCGGTTCAGAATATATCACCAAAATGGGGTCGCTGGGATTTTTGGGAGGCAGGGAAGATAAGGAAAAAGAATCTTTGAAAGATAAAGTGATGGAATCTTTAAGGGACAATTTCCGTCCCGAATTTTTGAACAGGATAGATGAGATAATTATCTTTGATTATTTAGGCAAGCCGGAAATCAAGAAAATCGTTGATTTGGAGCTGGACAAAGTGGCCGAAAGACTAAAGAACAAAGGCATTGAAATTAAGATAACAGAGCCTGCCAAAGAGTTTTTATCTAAGATTGGGTTTGACCCCAATTTAGGCGCTCGTCCTTTAAAGAGAGTGATTCAGAAGCAGGTTCTAGACCCTTTGTCCCTGAAAATTGTTTCAGGCGAGGTTAAAGAAGGGGAAAGAGTTACGATTGATTTTTTTCAGGGTCAGATCAAATTTGTCACTGCCAGAGATTTCGTTAAGGTTAAATCTCCGCCCGAAAAAGCGAAAGTTTCTGTTTAATTATGAAAAAAAATATTCTCAGAATTTTAGGTATTTTCGTCCTGGGTACTTTCGGCGGCATCTTTGCCGACCAGATTTTGTGGCCTTATTTTATAGAAAGGCCTCTTTTCTATCAGTATAGGCTTGAGCAAAGTCCGGTTTATGTTACAGAGAGAAAAGAAATTACCGTTGAAGAAAATGTAGCTCTCCAGGGGGCTATTGAGAGGTCTGAAAAAATAGTTGTCGGGGTAAGAGCAGAGAAAAAATCAGGGGAAGTTCTGGAAGGGTCTGGTTTTATAATTACATCAGACGGTTTAATAGTCACTTTGAATAATTTGCTTCCTTACAATTCGGAGTTTAATTTCTTTGTAGACGGGAAATCCGTCGCTTATCAGGTATTAAAAAGGGACCCGGAAAATAATTTAGTTTTAGTAAAGCTGGAGAAAAATAATTTGCCGACGCTGGCCTTTGCTGATTTTGGTAAAACGAAATTGGGGGAGAGGGTTTTCCTGGTGGGAGCAATTTTTCAGAAGGAAGGCGTTAAAAAAGTGGTAAACGAGGGGATTATTAAGGATTTTGAAGAAGATTTTATTGAAACCAGCATTATTGATAAAATTGATTTAAAAGGAAGCCCTTTATTTAATATTTCCGGAGAGATATTGGGAATAAATACGGTTAACTCGGCAGGGGAAGTTGTTGCGATACCGGTTTCAAAGATAAAGCAGTTTATTAACATATAAGGATATGCAGGGGGTGTTTATTGTTATTTCTTGGATTACCTTTCTCTACTTCGTCGTTTCTTATTTCTCTTAGCGCGGTTAGATTAGTACAGAGTGGCCTTTTTAGGCCTTTTTTATTACTTGCAAAGATTTTTAGAAGTGTGTTAGTATTAAAAATCATAGTAATCCTTAATTGATAAGGCTAAGCGTTTTTAAAAGTTTTGAGGAGGTAAAACTTGCCCGTACCTTTAAAATCAGGCTGAATAAATCTAATATATAGGACGCTATCTGTCCTATGGTCGTCATAGAATCCTGTTTAGAATTAAGAAATTAATCATTTTTATCTTTTATTATGAAGAAATACCTAAATATTCTTTTGCCGGCCTTGATAGTTTTGGCGGTAGCGGGCGGAGTTTTCTATCTTAACAAAACCGGTAAGCTCCAGTTGGGAAAACTTTTTGAACGCCAGCTACAGTCAAGCGTGGAAGAACAGTTGCCGGCGACTTCTACCGAGAAATTATCTGAGGAAGTTGTTGAGTCGTTAAACGAGGAGAACGCAGAGCCTCTTGCCGAGACAGAAGAGGGATTCTCTATGGTTGTCTCTCAGACCGTATCTCCCCAAAGACAGCTTTCCTTAGAAGAAATACAGCAACAAATTAATGTGATTAGAACGCAAGTAGATCTCCTTGCCATAGAAGTGAACATATATACTATCCAGCAGGAGGCAAACCAGCTTCAGTTTGCCGGAGTCCAGCAGCAAGTTAATGAGCTCGCGGAAAGGGTTGATAATCTGAGCCAGCAGATGGATCAGTTTGCGGCGGAGAATTCAACGTCTGCTCAGATAGCAGGAGCAACGAGCGATCTCCCTTATACCGGCGGTCCGATCCAGGAGATACCATAGAATTAAAATGTTTTGTTTATTAGTTGAGTCTCCAAAAAATCGCCCATGGACATGGGGCGATTTTTTGATAGATTGTTTAGGCCTGGCCTCAACAGAACATTGTTTAGGCCTGGCCTCAACAGAAGGCATTGGGGATCAACCTCAACAGCCGGAGAATCGTTGGGGATCGACCTCAACAGCAGGCTTTTCGACGAAAGATATAAAGTTTTCCACAGCAGATCAGTTGTTATTTATTAAATTGATTTGTAAAATGGGTTAACATGTCCAAAAAAAAGATTATTATTTCAGTCGTAGCTTTATTGGTAGCCGTTATCGGCTTTTTGTCTTTTTTTGGAGACGATCTGGAGAGATATTTTAAATATAAGACTTTTCAAAGGTTGTTTGCTCTGGAGAAAGATTACTCTCTGCAGAGTGAATCTGGCGGAGTTTATCTTGTAAATGAAAGAGACGGTTTCAAAGTTAGATTGCCCGAGAATTGGAAACTTGCCACAGGAACCGATTCTGTTAGTTTTTATTCTGAGAGCGAAATGATGTTGCTTTCTCCTGATTATAGTTATCGGCCGCCGAAGGGGTGCACGATAATGATAGAAACGATTAGGGGCACGAACGGAAAGGAGAGAGAATATTTTATTAGCCCTACAATTGAAGAAATAAATAAGATACTAGAGCCTTCTGAAGAGGGAACTACAACAGAAAGTTATCCTTTCAGAGAGGTTGTAGCTATAAGCGGAATAGAATCTTTGAAAGAAATATTTCCTCCTTATTTTGGGGTGATAAGGGTACAATACACGCGTATAGAAATACCAACATACAATAGGATTTATTCTTTTGATATGGTTTCTTCCACGGAAGAGTGCGATAAAGAGTTTGAAGAATTTTTAAACAGTATTGTCATTAAACAGGTGTGAGGTTTTCCACAGCCCCACTCTTTATTACTCCTTTAAAAATTTGTAAAATGGATGAATGTCTAAGAAATTCAGATTTATTACTTTAATTTTTGTAGTTGTAATCCTCGTTGTTGGAGGATTTTTTTGGTGGATGAATAGCTATAACGATCAAAAAATAGGGGAAATGTCAGCTAAAGACTTTTTCGATTTTCATTTGGGCCTTTTGCCGAAAGGATTCGTTGCAAATGAAATTTCAGGAACTACAATTTTGGAGAATAAAGATTTAAGTATTAATTTAAAGGTTCCAATAGAGTGGAATTTTATAGGGTATATGGACGATTATATCGATCTTAAAAGTCCCGACTATAAAACCGATCCCGAAACTTTAGTCCGTCTCGATGGTTGTTTGATAACAACCAGCGTTTCTTATTATTCTTTGTTCAGCAGTAGTAACTTAATCAATCGTATAGCCCGTATTCGGGACGGGAACGCCAATTCTGAGGATGGAGAAATAATAAAGATTGGAGATAGGGAGGCTTTAAAAGTTATTAGTCAAAACGAATGGTTGTCCGAAGAGGGAATAAAAGAGATAATTGAAGTCGGCGTCCCTTTCCCGGATACTATCGCAGAAGTTAAGTTTTCAACGAAGATATTTGAAAATAATCTTAAGTGTATTCAGGCATTCGATAATTTTTTAGGTAATATTTTCATTAAATAGCTCTTTCTATTTTAATAAAGCGAGCCTCGGCTTGAGAGAGGTATTATAGTACTTTAAAAATAAAAAACAATTTAATACCAAATACTTCTATATCATTTAATGAAAAAGTATTTTATCGGAGGAGGGCTTTTTTGCGTTTTATTTCTAACTTCATTAGTCGGTTTTTTGTTTTTTTCGAAAATTTGTTTAGCTGGGATTATTGACGATATTGATTTAAATAATTTAGGGGAGTATTTGGAATTGTCTCCGAACCATGAGAAGAATTTAATAAACACCATTCGTAATTCTTCGGCAGGGGAAAATTATGATCTATGGAGCTCTCTTTACAACAGCGAGGAAGAGTTGGCTGTAAGTGAAATTTTTGTAGAGATTATAAAGGACGAGGTTCTTAATCATTTTATGATAGAAGTCCCTTTGGAAGTCATTAAAGAGATAATACTCAAATCTTTGGATATTGCCAGAATGATTTTGACCCAAGATTTTTCTGCTATTTTAGATAAAATTGAAAAGGAGACCGTCAATATGGCCATCAGCTATGGCTTGGATTTTTTGCTTCAAAACGAAATAAAGATAGCCAATGACACGGTACAGTTTGGATATAGATCGCCCGAGGGAGAGAGGAAAACAGCCGATATTCAATATATCGTAGCGTATAAATCTTTAAGCAGTAAAAGCGGAGAAGTGATGATAAGGTTTTATTCTCCGAGCATTATTAAAGATGTCGGGACATTGGCGAGGGGAGCTCTTGTTTATAACGGAGATATTCGTCCTTTTATAATAGATATTCAAGGGAAGGTGGAAAATTATCAATGGGTGGGCGACCCTACTATTGATATCAAATTTCCCCCGAATGTGCCGGATCCAGGCATTAAACCTCTCGGCTTTTGGGAAAAATATGTATTGAAGCCAATAGAGTCCACCATTAAAGAGGCCGAAGCCATTATAACTAAAATTACGGGTAAATCGCCAAATATAGTCAAAACTTGGGAGAAAATAAAATCGTTTCTTTCAAAAATAAATTTGTTCTCGCCCGCCGCCATTATCCAGGCTCCGATTTCCGGCGAAATAGAAGAGCCAGAAGAGGAGGTTTCTAATTTGAGAGAAAGAGTTGAGGCAGAAGATTCGGGACAGGAAAGGAATAGAAATTTAAGCTTGGAAGAAATTCAGGAAATATTGGACGATATCACGGAAAAAGTAGATATTCTGAGCCAGGAAATAGCCGAGCTGAATGAAAATCAACACCCTTCAGACGATGAGGAGGAGATATTATTGGACGAGGAAGATTCTCAGAAAGAAACGGAAGAAGAAATTGTCGAGGGCGAGAACGAAGAGGAAGCGGCAGAAGAACAAGACGGACAAGGAATAATAGAAAATTTATGCGAGAAAACTCCTGGCAGCCCGTCCGCCATAGATAAAATAATTATTAATGAAGTGGCTTGGATGGGGAGCGTTGACTCGTCCAACAAGGAGTGGATTGAATTGAAAAATATTTCCAGCGAGGAAATCAATCTGTCTGGCTGGCAGCTTTTGGATAAAGAAAATCATATTAAAATAGTTTTTACTGATAAAAATAATATTTCCGCCAATAATTTTTATCTTCTGGAAAGGATTGATGATAATACGGTGCCAGGAGTTACCGCGGATTTGATTTATACGGGAGTTTTAAACAATACGGAGGAGGCTTTGTATCTTTTTGACGGGAATTGTCAGCTCCAGGACGAGGTTTCCGCTAATCCTAACTGGCCTTTCGGCGATAACAACTCGAAAAGAACTTTAGAAAGAAAAATGGATTTGAATTGGCAAACAAGTCTGACGCCGGGAGGCACTCCGAAAAGGGAGAACAGCAGCGGCTATATAGAATCTGTTGTCGGTGGAGGCGGCGGAAATACATCATCATCTACGCAGCAGTCTTCATCTAGTGAACCGTCTCTTTGTTCAACTAATTATGAAGTCCCTCTTTATTCGTCGGTTATTTTTAGCGAAATCGCCTGGATGGGTTCGGCTTCAAGCTCAGCGGATGAATGGATTGAATTAAAAAATATTTCTACCTCTACAGTTTCTCTTAATAACTGGCAGCTACAGGGCTTTAAAATAGAGGATAATGTTATTAGTATAAAGACTTTCTTTTCTTCCTCGGATGTAATTAATAACGATTCATATTTCCTTTTAGAAAGAACCGATGATAATTCCGTTTTGGGAATTCAAGCCGATAAAATATTTAACGGCTCAATAAACGATTCAGAATTCGTTTTAAGACTTTTTAACGAACAGTGCGTTTTGGTTGATGAGGTTAAAGCCACTTCAACTTGGCCGGCTGGTCAGAAAGACACAGAAAAAAGAACAATGGAAAGGGCTGATAATTTAACCTGGTATACTACCGTAGCCACATCCTCAATAAGCGGCCTTTATGGGACGCCGAAAGGTCCAAATAGCCAACCTTTTTCTCCTCCGGAGAATCAAAATCCTTCGGCTTATTTCTCTTTTTCTCCTCAAGATGTTTTTATTGGAGATGAAGTCGTTTTTGATGCCTCGTCTTCTACGGACCCGGACGGCAGTATAATTTTTTATTTGTGGGATTTCGGAGACGGCAGTTCCACAACAAACTCAATCGCAACAACGAGCTATTCTTTTCTATCGTCAGGAGATTTTGCGATCAATCTCCTGGTCATTGATGATAAGGGAGGAATTAGTGTTCCAAGCACTACGACAATAACCGTAGCCGAAATTGCTAAGATGGAACATTTGGTTATTAACGAAATTCAGATTGACAGTATGGCGGGGGAAGGCGGAACAGAGGATGATTGGGTTGAGCTTTATAATCCGACAGATGAGGATATGTCTTTAAGCGGTTGGTCTATTCAGAGACATTCTTTCAATGGGGAATCCTTAGAAAAGAAAAATTTTGAATCAGGTCACGTGATTCCCGCTAAGGGATACTTTTTAATAGTAAGGAACGAGGCTAATAATAATTTAAAACTGATAGCAGATATGACTTGTTCCGCTCTCCAATTGAGTTCAAGCAATACGGTTTATCTGGTTGATGATAATGAAGATATTGAGAACGTAAATGATTTTAATATAGTTGATAGAGTCGGTTTCGGCCAATCTTATTCTTTTGAAAAGAATCCATTTTCTAATCCTCCGCCAGAAGAAAGCATTCAAAGAAAAGGATTGGGGACAGATACCGATGATAATAGTAAAGACTTTGAGGTTAATGAGGATCCTACTCCGACCAATTCGCGGGGAGAAGCCGGCCCAACTTTTCTGTCTGGCTATCCGGCTGGCGATAATTTTATTCTTTCTCTCGGCGGCAGCCCATATATAATTACAAATAACCTTATCATTCCGGAAAACAAAACTTTAACCATAGAGCCCGGGGTCGTCTTAAAGTTTTATAACGTTGCCGGATTAGAAGTCAGAGGGACATTGAAATCTATTGGGGAGGAAGAAAAGAAAATTTCCTTTACTTCTTTTAATAATCCTTCTTATTGGCAAGGTATTTATTTCGCCTCATCCAGTGTCAATTCGGAAATAAATTGGGCCGAAATCAAATATGGGAAAAGAGGATCTTTCGGCGAGCCTCCCGCTATTTTAGTAGACAAAAGCTCTATTATTTTATCAAATTCATTGCTGGAAAATTATACGGACAGGGGATTAAAATTGGTTGGATCAAACTCTATCATTGAAAAGACTAATTTTTTAGGGGGAGGCATAAGTGCTTCAACGGCTGGTATAGAAATCGAGGGAGGCAGCCCTATTATTAAAAATTGCGACTTAATTAGGGCCAATAAATACGGAATTTATATAGAATATCTCAGTGGTGAAAATTTAGCCCAAATTGAAGGAAATAACTTTGAAGATAATGAAAAAGCGATTTTTACCTACGATCCAAATGCTATCTTTAAAAATAATCGAGCCGAGAAAGATAACAAAATTAACGGCATTTTGCTTTCTAATAACATAGGTAGGGATTTAACTTGGTTTAAAAACGATATCTCTTATTTAATAGGCACGCCGCCTTCAAATGTAAATAATAAATTGGGTATTAACAGTGGGACGATTCTAACCGTCGAGCCGGGAGTTAAAGTGGAATTTGCCAATGGCGGGATCCTTGAAATAAACGGAACACTCTTGTCGTTGGGCACCGAGGAAGAGCCCATAACTTTCGGTCCTTATCCCGGAGGTATAGTATATAAGAATCAGGCTCCTTGGAGATGGATGTATTTTAGCTCTTCAAGTGTCGGTTCGATTTTGGATAATACAATAGTCTCTAGTGGAGGGGGATATGTTTTCCAGGGCCAGGTTTACGTTGACAGGAGTTCAATAGAATTTACAAATTCAAAATCTACGGATGCAGTTGAGGCTACCATTTATTTTTATGACTCAACCTCTACTGTGAGTAATTCTTATTTCGGAAACGGGGTTTTTGGTATGAAAATTTACGGTATAAACGAGTTTCCTCAGCTTGGGGAAGGATTAAAATTCGGGTCAAACTCTGTGAAAGATATCTTTATTGATGATTGGCGCAAATGTTCGCTTCTGCCAGAATATTTAGCGACATCCACAAAAAACAACTGTTATCCTTAACGTGAGATTGTCTTTTGTTGAGGTCGATCCTCAACAATCTGCTCTTGGATAATTATTCGGTAAATAAAAGGACCGGCAGGGGATTCCTGTCGGTTTTTTAGTTGGTATTTTCTACCAGCTCAAGTCCGGATTCGTAAAGTCTATATCCTTCAGATAGGGGACGATTTCTGACACCGAACATCTCTTGAAATCTCCGATATTGATGCATTTCCCTTCAGATAGAGAAATAACATCGGTGTCGGTCATCAGGGCCAGGACAACCGCCGGATCGGCGTTTCCTATTAAGTCGGTTTTTGTCAGAAAGTCGTATACTTTTTTCAGGATTTCAGCGCCGTTTAAGACATTCGTCTGTCTGTAGACTTCGAACATTTCTTTTTTAAGTTCAAAGAAGATCTGCGCCGCTTCGGAATCGCCGAAGAAGATGTAACCTCTTTCCGCGGATTCATAGCATAGATTTTCTACGCAGAAAGAGATTCTTTCCCTCTGATTCTTGCCGCACAGCTCGGTCAGTTTTTTGATCTTTGGAAAGTCTCTGATATCCAGGATTTTTGTCCTTTCGAATATGTCCTTGATGTCATTCCAGATATAGGCGATTTTGTCGGCAAAAGTCACAGCATTGGCTTCTTCAGAAACGTTTACGGCTCTTACGGGATTTTGCGCGCCCCGGGAGTGATTCAGAATCCCCTGAAGGACTTGGTGGGTCAGGTTAAGGCCTTGGCCGCCTCGTTCGATATGTTGGGAGATCACGGCGCCAAACACTTCGTGGCGGAAATTCCTGCCGGTAATTTCTGAAATTACTTTTTCGCCAAGATGACCGAACGGCGCATGCCCGATATCATGTGCTTTGGCGATGGCCAGACATAAGTTCTCGTTAAGCCCCAAGATTCTGGAGATCATTGTAGAAATATTCGCGACCTCATTAGTGTGGGTAAGCCGATCTCTTACATGAGCGTTTATGGTAGCTCTTGTCAAAACTTGGGTTTTGTCTCCCAGTCTTCTTAGGGCCTTGCTCGGTCCGATCTTCTGATGAGCGTCTACTGCGAAATTGTGTCCTACAGACAGTATAAGGACATCTTCGTCTGATTCGGCCGGTTTCCGTCTCCGCGCTTCTTTATCGTGGGTCTTTTTTATAGAAAGACACCCCTGGCAATCAAGTATATTCATTATTCCTCCTTATTATGAGCTGTTTTATTCGCATCTCTATACTAATGATAAGATTCAAGGAGGTCAAGCTGCCGTAGTTTTTTTTGTTGAGGTCGATCCTCAATAAGTTTATTTGAAAGTTTAATTTATAAGAGAGGAGCTAAAGCAATCTCTGCGTTATTTTTGAGAGATTATTTATATAGGATTAAAAATTAACTTGACGTTGTAATCAAAATTGACTACAATTGTAGTAATAACTGACTACGACATGGAAATACTGAAAATTACGAAATCTAAAACAAGAGAAAGAATTCTGAGACTTTTTTTCTCAGATCCTAACAAGAGATACTATCTAAGACAATTAGAAAGAATTCTTGGCTTGTCAGTCGGAAATATAAGGAGAGAACTTTTGTCTTTAGAGAAATCGGGACTTTTTAAAAAGGAGGTTACGGGGAACCAAACATATTATTTTTTAAACAAAAACGGTGCGTTTTTTAACGAATACAAAAATATTATTTTTAAAACAATAGGTGTCGCAGGCGCACTTAAAAAAGAATTCGAAAAAGTTAAGGGGATAAAAAGAGTTTTTATATTTGGTTCTTTTGCGAAAAACAGAGAGGATTCAGCAAGTGATGTCGATCTTATGATTATTGGGACGGTTGATGAAGATATTTTAATCTCTAAGGTCAGTAAGCTAGAAAGTGCTTTTGGCAGAGAAATAAACTATCATTTATTTGACGAAAAAGAGTGGAATAAGAAATCAAAAAAAGAGTCGTTTTTAAAGAGTGTAGCCGAGAGTCCTAAAATAGAAATTATATGAACTTATTAATAAATAATTTAAAAAGCCAGGGGCTTATTGAAGAGGAAAATATCGGGTTTGATCAAGTATCTAAACACGTTACCCGAGCGCATAAAGATCTCAAAGTGGCGAGAGCTAATTTGAGTATTGATAGCGAGGCTGCTTATAACTATTCTTATTTGGCAATGTTAAGGATGGAAGAGCGCTAATGTTTTCTTTTGGCTATCGTCCCATTGACGGACAGCAACATAAAACAGTAGTGCAATTTTGTGAAGAAATATTGGGCGAAAAATTAAAACAGCTTGTATTATCTTTTGATCATATGCGTAAATTTAGAAATAAATTTACATATGACGAGGCCGGGATTTTAGTCTCTCGCCAACAAACAGAACAATCGCTAAAGAAAGCTGAATCATTTGTTGGAGAGGTCGCAAAATTTATTCAGAAGAAAAATACTCAGAAAAAGCTAGTGTAAAAATATGAATTGGTTTTTTTTCGACTATCTACGGACAATAGAAAATCGCCAATCTTTCGACCGCCACTCAGGACAAGTAGGCGGTTTTTTATTTACGTCGTACAATCTATGAGAGAGGGGCTAAAGTCATTTTTATTCACAGTGTAACTTTTAATATGGTCTGGTATATGTAAAGCTAGAGGTTAGACTTTTAATATAGATATCCTTATATAAGTTAATTATTGTGAATAATTTATCCTGTCGAGGCCGACTCTCGACAAACCGCACTTGGCTCAGTCCGATTAATTGGCCATAATTGGACATAGTTAATGTGTCCAATAGTTTCAATCTTCAGTAGGCTATAATAAAAGGACCGGCAGGGGATTACCTGTCGGTTTTTAGTTGGCGTTTTGTCTTCTGTTGAGGTCAATCCTTAACGGGCTACACTTGATTTTTTACCAGGGCATCTATATAGTTAGTCTAGAATTACAAGGAGGGAGAATGATGGAAAAAGAAAAAACTTTACCGGAAGCAACGCTCTGTTTCCTGGTTAGGGGTAAGAGAGTTCGTTTAGCCCTTAAAACCCAGGACGTCGGTAAGGACTGTTGGAACGGATACGGGGGTGGAATAGAAAAAGGAGAAAAACCGAAAGAAGCGGCGGTTCGGGAAATATGGGAGGAGGCTTGGGTTAAGGTTAACCCAAAGCATCTTAAAAAAGTGGCTATCATCGATTTCCACAATACCAGAAGCGACGGAAGTACCTTTGTCTGCAGAGTGTACGTATATATAGCACGTAAGTGGCGGGGGAAACCAAAAGAGACAGAAACAATGGTGAAACCGACCATGTTTGGTATGAACAACCTGCCATTTGAAAAAATGATGCCCGCAGACAGAGTCTGGTTACCGATTGTTCTAAAAGGAAGAATGATAATAGCCGTGGCCAGATATGGTCCTTTCCAAAAAAAGTTGTTAAGCGGAGTAGAGATACATGAAGTTATCTCTCTCCCTGACGATTGAGTAGTCTAAACCGGGTGGCGGTCTCACCCGTTTTTTATTGCTCGGTCTTGATTTTTTTATCCTCTGTTGAGGTCGATCCTCAACGAGCTTTAACCCGTTTTTTTATTTTATTTGGGGAGAAAACGGGTTCTTGAAATAATCCCATGCTTTTGCTATAATTTTTTATACGTGTACAGAACTTATGGATAAAGAATATCTGATACAACTTACTAAAAACACTTACGGCCTGACTCTGCTTTTTCCGAAAAAAGACCCTTTGAGATATAAGGTCCGGGAATTGGCCGACGAGGTGCTGGAATTTTTGATTCCCGGCCAGAAAAACGGGGATATTTGCCTTGAAAGGCTGGAGGTTTTAGACGGTTTTTTTGAGGTGGCAAAATCCCAGAACTGGGTGAGTTTGCAGGAGGTATTGAAAGTCCAGGAAGAATATAATAAATTAAAGGAAGTCTTAAACCAGCCAGAAGTGCCTGAAAATCAGCCAAAATTTGCTTTCCAGCCGCCCGTTGTCATGGAAGAGCCACCGGTCTTTTTTAAAGACCAGCTCCAGAACCGCCAGGAGAAAATAATGGACCTTTTAAAGGAAAACGGCGGAATTCAGGTTTGGCAGGTAAAAAAGGTTTTCCCTGAGGTCAGCAAAAGAACTTTGAGAAGGGATTTTGAAAATATGCTGAAACAGGGGCTGATCGAGAGGGTAGGCGAGAAGAATGATACTTTTTATAAAATTAAGACAAGTACTGTTTAAACAGGGTAGGACATACATATATATGTAGGTAGGACAAGCGCCTACCCATTACCAACTATGGATAGCCAGAAGAAAAAATTCAGTAAAATATATGACCAATATATCGGCAAGATATATCGTTTTGTCTTTTTAAAGGTTAATTCCCAGGATGTTGCCCAGGATTTGACTTCAGAAACCTTTTTAAGGGGATGGGAAAGCTTTAAAAGCAGGACTGATATTGAGAACCCTCAGGCCTTTTTGTACCAGATTGCCAGGAACCTGGTGATTGATTTTTATAGGGAAAAGGGCAAGGCTAATTTTGTTTCAACCGAATCCACCCCCATTATTGATCCCAGGGAGGATTTGGAAGAAAAGGCTAGTTTTAAGTTTGATTTGGATAAAATTAAGGTGGTTTTAGCTGATTTAAGGGAGGATTACCAGAATGTCATTATTTGGCACTATTTAGACGACCTACCCATACAACAGGTGGCAAATATGCTGGACAGGTCAGAAGACGCTACCCGCGTCCTGCTTCACCGGGCCTTAAAATCCTTAAAGGATCGTATTAAAGGCCAAAATCAGACCTCTTGATTTAGGTGTAATAAAAGACTGTTTTTTACGTCATATCTATATGACACAGGATAAAGCCCTCATTAAAGGCTTGAAAAAACTCAGACAGATTAAACCCAGCCACGATTGGGTTGTTTTTAATAAAAACCAGATTCTGGGTCAGGATACTCTTGGCGTATTTAACTTTCCGTTTTTTCCATACTTGAAGCCGGCATTTGCCGGCTTGATGGTTTTATTGGTGGTATTTGGAGTTTCTGTATCTGCTAATAATTCATTGCCGGGCGACCCTCTATACTTTGTAAAGAGGGCCTATGAAAAAACCCTGGCAGTTTTTGTTTCTGATGATGAAAAGCCGGGTTACCAAATGGAATTAGCCAACGCCAGATTAGAGGATCTGGCTAAAGCCTCGGCCAAGAATTTAGCCCCGACTATTAACGAATTTCAAGCCAGCATTTCTCAGGCGGCTAAAAACTTGTCCGGAATGACCGCTGCCACTTCAAACCCTGTTGCTATGAAGAAAATCGTCAAGGAAGCAAAGAAATTGGAAGAAAATAAACAAAAAGTAGAATCTTTGGGAGTGATTATTGAAGATGGGGCAAGCTCAGAATTTGACAGCGCAATGTCAAAAATAGTTGAGAACATTATAGAAGACATGGAAGGCAGAATTTTAAGCGAAGACAAAACGGATATTTTAGGCCAGATGAAGACGCTTTTTTCGGAGGAGAAGTATTCTGAATCCTTGGAATTATATTTAATCAATCAATGATAATGATATTTAACTTGCTGCAATTGAAAGACACATTAATTTAAAATAAGACAAGCTTGATTTTTCATTCCATTCAAAAATAAGAAAATCTTGATTTTTCATTCCATTCAAAAATAAAGATAATCGCAAGCCCTACAAAAAAAGTTTTGTGTCGGGTTCTTTTCGTGGCCATTACGTAAGGTCGCGATCCCGATACGAACACAATTCTATTGTTAGGGTTAGAAGGTCGACGCGAAGAAATAAATAAGATAACCATTAATTAATTAACAAATAACAAAATGTCTATTAACAAAAAGATCGTATCGATTATCACTGCTTTGACTGTTTCTGTTTTCTTGTTCGGTGCGGCTGCGGTGCCATCGGCTCAGGCTTTAACAGCCGAGGAGCTTCAAGCCCAAATTGTGGCTTTAAATGCCCAGTTAGCCGCATTGCAAGCTCAATTGGGAACAGCTGGCAGTACCGTAACCGGTAGCGTTTCCGTTGATGCCTGCTCAGGTATTACCTTTAGCAGGAATTTAGCATTGGGATCGTCAGGAACTGATGTCAAATGCTTACAAGCATTATTGAATCAGAGTGCGGACACCCAAGTAGCTGTCACCGGAGCCGGTTCTCCTGGAAGCGAAAGCACCTACTTTGGCAATTTAACCAAAGCAGCTGTTATTAAATTTCAGGTAAAATATGCAGCCGACTGTTTGACTCCTATTGGGTTAACTCAGGGCACAGGATTTGTCGGATCAATGACCAGAGCTAAATTGAATGCAATGCTCGCAGGAGGCGTAGTAACAGGCGGAACACTTCCGGCTGGTTGCACTTCAAATACTGGATATAGCGTAACAACGGGTTTGTCATGCGCTGCTGGAACACTTCCGGCTGGTTGCACATCAAACACCGGATACAGCCCATTAACGGGAGTATCATGTGCTAGTGGAGGAACTGTTTTATATCCGGTTTCTACCCCGACAGCAAGTTTGTCTGCCAATACTCCTGGAACAGCTACTATTCCTGCAGAAGCATCAAAAGTAGCGCTTTTGTCAGTTAACCTTCAAGCTGCTATCACAGACGTGAATATCACCGGCCTGACTTTCAGAAGAGCCGGAGTCGGTGCTACCACAGACTGGGCAGCCCTCTACCTATACGTTGATGGCATAAGAGTCACAACCTACGGTAGAACAATCAGCGTTGACGACAACACAGTTGAGTTTGCGGCATTGAATATAACTATTCCTGCCGGACAAACCAAAGTTGTCACCTTAAGAGGTGATGTCGCCGCTATTAAAGGCGGAGCCACGGCTGGAGACCAGAGCGCTTTCCAGTTAGTTTCGTCTAATGTTTCTTTTGCCGGTCTGCCGATCACTGGTTATACAATGACCATCAGCGGAGTAGGCGCAGGAACAGCAACAATAACTGCAGGAAACACTATCACCAACCCGGCGGTTGGAGCCCAACAGGCAACAGTTGGAAGCTTTAAAGTTACAGCTACCAATAATTCCGAAACTAAATTGAGCCAGGTAGTGCTAACCATTACCGGCACAATGGCCAGAGCCAATATCACAAATATTAAGCTCTATTTCGAGAATACGCTTTTGGCTGAAGCAGCCGGTGTAGACAACTACGACAATGCCGTTTTGACTTTATCAACGCCATTTGCCATTGCTAAAACTTTGACAAAAACATTCACCATTAAAGCGGATCTTGGAGGAAGACTTGATGAAACCATCTTAGTCAGAATCCTTGAGAATGGCGATATTTTGGCGACTGAGTCATCCTATGGCTATGGAGCCATAATTACTGGAGCTCCTGTCACTTGCGGTAATCTTACCTTAAAAGGTGGGACTATCAGCTTGGCTGACAACGGCCCGGTAGTTGGAAAAGTATCCAAACAGACACAGGATGTCGTCATAACGAAATTCGGCATGACCTCGACCAGAGCCGTTGAAGTAATAAGACTCGGCGTTGCTCTTATTAGTGGAGCTGCCATTATCGATGGTAATGACACCACTTTGGTATCAGATGTCAGAATTAAGGATACTGATACCGGAGCCACTTTGATGACAGGCACTCTGTCTACAACAGCTACAGACACAACTGGAGTTGTTACAATGACAGGGAGTTTCTCTTTGGCGGCTAACACCACCAGGAATCTTGAAATCACAGTGGATCTCGGTAATAGCGCTACATTGGACAGCACAACTATCAAGGGCAATTTGTCCATGATAGCTTACAGCGGAACTCAGGTTTATATCCGCGACACTGTAACAGGGGACTATATCTTAACGACAGAAATCATTCCCTCAACAGTTTCCGGGGATAACCAGACAATTGAGGCAGCTGCCTTGAACTTGCTTTTGGGCGCTACCCCGATTTCCCAGACTGTAGTAACAGGAGCAACAGAAGTTTCTGCTATCGGTTTGGCGTTCGGTGCTGGAGGCGGTTCTGATGTAACAATCAGACAAATTGATGCGAATATCTATGTCGCTTCAGACGTAAACTTCCTCGCCACGTCCACCTTAACCACCAGAGAAGTGGTTCTCTTGGCCAAACTGTATGACGGCACGACTTTGCTCTCACAAAAGACATTGACGGAAGCCGGAACAGCCGGAGCCAATGCCTATGGTATTGTCCGATTTGACAGTCTTAACATTCCAATCACCAAGAACACCACAAAATCTTTGACCATCAAAGTTAACACTGCTTCCAACTTAACAGCGACAAGATATGTCGCAATTGAAGTTCCGACAAGCACTGTTGATGTGGTTGATCCGAACAGCAATACCGTTTATGTTGGTTTGACTGGCGCAAATATTGTAACGCTCGGGGCAACCCCAAGCCGTTATGCGACCATCCAGACCAAAGGCACTCTTACTTTGGGCTTGAACGCCGCTCAGACCCCTGTTACAGCTAATGTGGCTGTTGGCGGTCAGAACGACGGAAAAGCGGCAGTAACTTTACTGTCCTTTGACTTCACCGCTACAGATGAAGATGTCAAGGTAACCGATATCAGGGTAACCGAAACAGGAGGTAGCACAGTACAAGCTTATAAAGCTATCTACCTTTATGACGGAACCACCTTGGTTGACGGAACAGGATTCGTTGTTGGCGCAGCTTACACCACTTTTGACAACCTTTCAGTCATCGTACCTTCCAATTCAAAGAAAACCTTAACGGTAAAAGCTGATTTGGCCGGTGTTGACGGCGCGGCTGTCGTAACAGGCGATGATGTCAAGGTAAAAGTTGGCACCACGACTGTTCTGGCTATCGGTGTGTCATCTGGTGAAACAATTGATTGCGTAGGCGCTGATGCAGAAGGCCTTTCACAATATGTCTACAAGACTGCTGTGGAGGCAAAACTTGCCAGTGCTTCTCCGACAGGTCCTTCGATCAAAGGCGGAGCTCAGAACGTTTTCTATATGGATCTTTCCAATATAGGATCCTATGAGGCTACCTTTGTCGCCGCAACATTCACCATCGGATACAATCCTGGAACGGGAGGTAACGCTACTGCGTCTTCCGCTTTAACATGCTCTCTATATGACAGCGCAGATTTGGGTACCGCAATTTACGGCCCAGTCGACTGTATAGCATTGGGAGATGTAATCAGCGGAAACACGTTCGTTGTCACCCCGACCACTCCTTTAGCAATTGGAGCTGGAGCAACAAAGACAGTCATTCTTAAGTTCGAAACCTCTGATGTGGGTTCACAGGGAGGTGCGGCTTACAGATTTGACATTGCTGCTGCAGGCGATCTTACCTGGAACGATGGTAATGCCAACGTATCGGCCAGGACAAGATACCTGCCGATTACGGGTGGAACTCTTACCTACTAATCTTCTTGCCTATCCTTGTGAGGCTAAAAAAGGCGCGGCGCAAGCCGCGTCTTTTGATTTGTGGAATCTTTATGATAGGATTATATATATGGGAAAAATTTCTAGAATAACTTTTATCATTTCGGTTCTATCTTTTTTTCCGTTTTTTGTTTTCGCCGATAATTTGGGACAGAAGGTCAGTTTTTCTGTTGATTCTTCTTTTGACTTACAGAAAAGAGAAGAAGTTACGGCAACCATGCAAAAAGTTTCCAGCCAGGCCTATTTCTATATCGATGACAACTGGTGGAACGGTTTGAGTTCTGCCGAAAAAACAGAAGTTTCTTTGGTTTTGGATAGTTTGGCCGAAGAATTTGATAAGAAGATATATCCGACCTTGGTTTCAGCTTTCGGACCTGAGTGGAGGCCCGGAATTGACAACGATACCAGAGTTACCGTTTTATTCCATTCTTTAAATGACGGGGCGGCAGGGTATTTTAATAGCGGAGATGAATATCTTAAGCTTCAGAATCCTGAATCAAATCAGAGAGAAATGGTTTATTTAAATACGCAATATATCGGAGAGGGGCAGCTAAACGGATTTTTGGCCCATGAATTCACTCATTTGATAACTTATAACCAAAAAGAAAAAACCTACGGCGTTTCCGAAGACGTTTGGCTAAACGAGGCGAGAGCCGATTACTCTTCGACCCTTCTGGGATATGACGATACTTTCGACGGGTCCAATCTTCAGGCAAGGGTGAAAACATTTCTTGAGAAGCCGTCGGATTCTTTGGTTGCTTGGGAGAACAAGAAATATGATTACGGAGTGATTAATTTGTTTGTTCAATATCTGGTTGAAAATTACGGGCAGCAAATAATCACAAGCTCTATTTTCTCAAAGAAAACAGGAGTGGATAGCTTGAACGAAGCTTTGAAAAAGAGGGGATTCTCAGAAGATACGGCCCAGATTTTCAGAAATTGGACAGTGGCAGTTTTAGCCAACGATTGTTCCAGAAATCCAAAGTATTGTTTTAAGAATTCTAATTTGAAAAATGTGAAAGTTGTTCCTCAATTGAATTTTCTTCCCATGTCAGGAGAAAGCTCTCTCCAGTTCACCAACGCTATCTACGACTGGTCGGCCAACTGGTATAAAATAGTGGGAGGGAAGGGAAAGTTGATTTTGGAATTTAACGGTCAGAATGAAGGAAAATTTTCTTTAGCCTATCTGCTTTGCGATTTTCAGGATAAGTGCCAGGTTAAAAATTTATCTTTGGACGAGTATCAGGACGGCAAGATCGTTTTAGAAGATTTCAGCAAAAACTACCAGTCCCTAATAATTATCCCGGCTATTCAAACTGACAATTCAGAGTCAGGGGAAGGCCAGTCCACGTATCTTTTCACCTGGAAGGTATCTTCTGTCGAAAAGACTGACGAGGAGAAAGAAGCTGAATTGATAGAGAGCCTTTTGGCCCAGATTGATTTTTTGAAAAGAGAGATAGCCAGACTCCAGGCAGAGATAGCTGCCAAATACGGCGGGTCTGCTTTGGTTTGCCAGAGATTTGGAAACAATCTTTACTACGGTATGGTGGATAATATGGAAGTGAGTTGTCTCCAGCAGTTTTTAAAATCCCAGGGAACTGATATTTATCCCGAAGGAATAGTCAGCGGCAACTTCTGGTCAAAGACTTTGGCTGCCGTAATCCGTTTCCAGGAAAAATATGCGTCTGAAATTTTGGCGCCTACGGGGCTGGATACGGGGACGGGATATGTAGGCCTAAAAACCAGGGAAAAGATGAATCAGCTTCTCGGAAAGTAGGAATATAGTTAATCAAACAAAAAATACCGCCTGTACGGCGGTATTTTTTTATTTGCCTATTTTCTTTCTAAAATCTTAAGTCCTTGTATGACCGAGTCGCAAATAAGATCTTCTAAGGGGATAAAATCTTCGTTAAGCTGGGCTTTTTTGAGACAGCTGTTGTAGGAACGTTTTTTCTTTTGTTCCACTACGGCAGGCGGTAGATTTTCTATAAGTAGCATTGCGTGCATAAGCAAACGTCCTATCCTGCCATTGCCATCGGAAAAGGGGTGGATTTGTTCAAATCGGCTGTGCAGGCTGGCGACATGAGATAGAGCATCGCTGTTTTTACGGTTAATATCTTCTAATAGCTTTTTCATTAACTCGGGTATTTTTAGATAGTTGGCTGTCGGCACGTAAGTTCCGATAATGCGTACGCCGTGGTTTCTATAAGAACCCGCATCGTTTTTTATACCATTCATCAAAATTCCGTGAAGCCTTAAAATAAAGTCCTCGGTAATTTTAAATGAAGGAGATAAAAGGTTTTTAAATAAATATTTCAAGGCGGCTTGGTGGTTTTTGACCTCCAGTTGCTCTATTATGTTTTTATTCGGCAATGAAATATTATCGAACATTACCGCTTTAGTTTCGTCTTCTGTCAGAGTGCTGCCCTCTATCTTGTTGGAATGATAAGTTAATGAAAGTAGAAGTTGGTCATATATGTCAGAATTTTCTACTATTTCCCCTAAAGTATTTTTATGATTTTTGACTCTGTTTAAAATTATCTGCTTTTTTGCTACTAGGGGATCTTCCAAGATTTCGTTACTCCCCGTCTGGATAGAATAAAGTTCATTTATATTTTCTTCTGCCTTTCTGCGTGGCTTCGATTTACCATTAATCCAGCTGTTAAGAGTAACAAAAGAAACACCAAGCTTTTTGGCAAGATCTTCCTGCGTAAATCCGGAGAAATCCTTGATTATCGTCAGCTTGTCTTTAGCTGTCATATATCTTCAGTTTACAGAACTTTATAAAGTTTGTCAAATTCATAACCTTTATAAAGTTTGTTGGTATACAAAAATAGTTTTATGGAAATGTGAACCTTGTTGACCCCTATTGACACCCATTCTTGGGTGTCTTACTATTAATATATATATATGTCAGAAATAAATCCAAAAGAAATTTATACTACAGAGGAGGCTCAGAAGTTTTTGAAAGTGAGCAACAGCACTATTAAACGCCTTTTAAAAAAAGGAATTATCAAAGCCTATAAAGTTGGCTGGCAACACAGGATCTGGGGAGATGAGATTTTAAGATTAATCTCTCCTGAAGTGGAATCAAAGGTTTATAAAGTTTATGATAAGGCCAGAGATAAGGCCAGAAAAACCATTGAAAAGTGGTAATTTTTATGAAAAAGAAAAAAGAAAAACCCTCCTTCGCTAAAGCTTCGGAAGGGCGAAGGAAAAAAATTGTTGTGGCGGTCTCGGGATATTTTAATCCACTTCATATAGGCCATATAAGATTGTTTGAAGAAGCAAAGAAATTAGGGACAAAATTGATAGTTATAGTTAATAACGATAAACAGGTTGAATTAAAAGGCAGTATTCCCTTCATGGATGAAAAGGAGAGGATAGAGATAATCGCCGCTATCACAGCAGTTGATAATGCTATTTTAGCAATAGATAAAGATAAAACTGTTTGTAAAACCTTAGAACTCATCGGGCCGGATATTTTTGCAAATGGTGGCGATAGAGATATAAAGGATGCTCAAAAAAAATCTTCTTCTTTAAATCCAGAACAGGCGTTGTGCCGGAGACTAGGCATTAAAATGTTTTTTAATGTCGGTAAAGGCGGAAAAGTGCAATCTAGCTCCTGGTTATTAGAAAAAATTAATCGAAAATCAAAACATGCAAAAAAATAAAGTCGGCATTTTGGGTTATGGGGAGGTGGGGCAGGCAATAGCCAAGTTTTACGA